>JBPCIT010000181.1:0-7139 GCA_051006015.1 Longimicrobiaceae bacterium | reverse complement strand
GCGGGCATGCCAGGGGTGGTCTGGATCCGGAGCTATGTTTCGGATGCGGAGGGGAAGATCTACTGTGAGTATGATGCTCCGGACCAGGAAGCTGTACGGGAGCATGCACGGCGCGCCGGCCTTCCGGCGGACCGAATTTCGGAGGTGGCGCTGGAGATCAGTCCGGCGATGTTCCGCTGATCAGCCCGGAGGACGGCCGTGCTACACCCCCGCGACATCTGCATAGATCGCCTCGAGCTGCTCGGCGCGGTGGTCGCAGGTGTGGCGGGCGAGCACCGTCTCGAGCCCCCTCTCGGCCAGGCGCGCGCGGGCATCCTCGTCGCGCGAGAGGCGCAGCATCTGCTCACGCATCTCGCCCGGCGAGTGCACCATGAGGTAGTCGCTCCCCTCGCGGAAGAGGCCCTCCCGGTCCTCCCAGGGGGTGGAGAGCAGGGGGATGCCGCAGGCCATCGCCTCGAAGGGGCGGATGGTGGGGATGCCCGGGAGCCGGTCCAGGTAGGGGCCGCGAGGGATGTGCAGCGTCAGCTTGGCGCGCGCGAACGCCTCGGGCACCTTGTAGTTGGCGATCCAGCCGCGGAACTCGATCCCCGCCTGCTCGATCTCCTGCTGCCCCGCCTTCGGGTAGCGCACCCCGTGCACGGCGAAGCGCAGCTCGGGAAGCTTCCGGGCGGATTCGACCAGGTACTCGCGGATCTCGTGCGTGCGCTCCTCGTCGCCCCAGTTGCCGATCCAGATCACGTCGTCCCGCACATCTGCCTCGCGCGGGTAGAAGACGGTGGTGTCCGCCGCCTCATGGAAGGTCCAGACGCGCTCCTGGCCGAAGTCGCGCCGGTAGATTTCCGCCAGCGAATCGCCGTAGGCGAGCACTCCGTCGTAGTGCTGCAGGTTCATGCGCGCGACCTGCCAGGGCACGCTGGCGGGGCGGTGATGGGTGTCGTGGAAGAGGAGGACGAAGTCGCCGCGGCGGTGGCGGACGTGCCCCACGGCGCCGACCAGCTCCGGCTCGTTGAACTCGTGCACCAGCACCAGGTCCGCGCCGCGGGTCAGCGTCTCCACGTCCCCCATGATGCGATCCCACCCGCCGTAGATCCGCACCTCGAGGTCCGGGAATAGGCGGGCGAACTCGACGATGGGGCCGTGCCCGTGATCCTCGAACAGATTGTCGGCCGACCAGTTGCGCCAGCGCTCGCACCCGGCCACCTGGTGGCCCCTGCTGGCCAGGGCGCGCATCAATCCGCGCAGGAAGTGGGCGTTGCCGTGGCTCCAGTCGCTCACCACGGAGTGCGCGAACATGACGATCTTCATGCGTCCTCGCTGTGCGTAATCGTGGGGATGCGCTCAGGACCCCCCTCCCCCGCAAGGGGGGAGGGGAGCACTGCAGATCCTGCGGTACCCTCAGCACCGGGGCTTGGCAGGATAGAGTGGCGCTGCACTGCCTGCACCGGACAGCTTCCCCTCTCCCAGCATGGCACTCGGCTTCGCCGACCGGACTACAGGGAGAGGGGGCTAGGGGGTGATGGCCTCCCGGTACAGCGCCTCGTACTCCGTGGCCATCCGCCCGGGGGTGAAGCGCTCCAGCGCCCGCGCGCGCGCCGCAGCAGCCAGTGAGCGGCGGCGCGGCGGATCGTCGAGCAGCTCGCCGAGCGCGGCGGCCAGCGCGGCGGCATCGCCTGGTGGATAGAAGAGGGCACACTCCTCCCACAGCTCACGGAAGGTGGGGAGGTCGCTCATCACCAGGGCACAGCCGGAGAACGCCGCCTCGAGCGGAGCCAGCCCGAAGGGCTCGTAGCGCGAGGTGGCGGCGTAGATGGCGGCGCGGCTCAGCAGCAAGCGCAGCTCGGCGGTGGGGAGCACCCCCACCCACTCGACACCGGGTGCGTCCGCGGGGAAGTCCTCGCCGCCCACCGGATGCCGCGCCGGCCCCGCCACCATCACCCGTCCACGCCCTTCCAGCCGCCCCGCCGCCTCTGCCAGATCCCACACTCCCTTCGCCTCGTCCCAGAGCCGGCCGGCGGTCACCACCAGCGGCTCACGCTCTTCCTCGCTCGCGGCGAGAAACCGTGCTGGCGCGCGGGCGTTGTGCACGACCCGTACCGTCTTCGCGTCGTAGATCGCCTCGGTCTGCGCAGCCATCCAGCGCGAGGGTGCCGTCCGCAGCTCCGCCCCGCGCAGCCCGTCCTCCGCCCAGCCGCGGTAGCGGCGGAACCAGGGATCGTCCGGCGGCTCCTCGCCCTTCACCGCCCGCCACCAGCTCACCACGTCGCTGTGCGCCACCACCAGCTTCGGCGCGCCGAGGTCGAAGGCGCCGTAGTAGAACTGGTTCAGGTGGATCACGTCGGGAGCGAGGCGCGTCGCGACCTCGCCCAGCGCATCCACCGAGGCGGATAGCCCCGGCTCGGGCTCCGGCATCCACTCCAGCGGATAGGGCAGGGAGGTGAAGTCCAGCTCCGGACGCTCGGCCAGCCACTCGCGGTGGATGGCGCCCGGCTCCCCCCCGAACGCCACCAGCGATACCTCGTGGCCGCGCGCCGCCAGGGCGTCGCACAGCTCCTCCGTGTAGCTCCAGACGCCGCCGGCGAGGTCGGTGGTGATCAGGATGCGCAGGCGCGCTCCGGTCTCGGCTCGGGCAGGGCTGCCCGGAGGCATCAGGAGGCGAGCTCCGCGAGTGCCTGGCGGTACAGCTGCAGGTCCGGGTCGGAGAAGAGGACGAAGCGCACCTCCTCGAAGGCGTCGGGATGCTGGCGCACGTAATCGGCGACCGTCCGCAGCGCGAGCGGCGTGGCCTGATCTTTCGGGTAGCCGTAGACGCCGGTGCTGATGGCGGGGAAGGCAAGGGTGCGCAGCCCCTCCTCCCGCGCCCGCTCGAGGGAGCTGCGGTAGGCGGCGGCGAGCAGCTCGGGCTCCCCCGCCTCTCCGCCCTGCCACACCGGCCCGACGGTGTGGATCACCCGCTTCGCCGGCAGGTCGCCCGCGGTGGTCGCCACCGCCTCGCCGGTGGGGAGACCCTCCGGGTAGCGGGTGCGCCGGATCTCCCGGCACTCGGCGAGAATCTCCGGGCCGCCGCGGCGGTGGATCGCACCGTCCACTCCGCCGCCGCCCAGCAGCGTCGAGTTGGCGGCGTTGACGACCGCATCCACCTGCTGCTCAGTGATGTCGCCCCGCACCGGGCGCAGGGTGGTGCCGCCGATCCGCATCATCTCACCTCCGGGTGCGCGCCTACCGTCTCCCGTCCCTCCAGCTCCTCGATCATCGCTCGAAAGGTCGGGCGCTGGAGCGGGTAGGGAACGCGGTAGGCGCGCCGCCAGATGGCGTACAGGATCTGCCGGACCTCGTCCGTGGGAAGCACCTTGCGTTCATCCAGGACGGGCTGGCGGTAGAGCACGTAGCGCTCGGTGCCGTCGTCGAGGTCCATCCCCGGATGGTAGTAGGTAAGGTCGAAGGGGATGGCCTGGCCCTCGCGGAAGAGCATCCGCAGCCAGGGACTCTCCAGGCGCACCTCGCCGAGCACCCAGGCGAGATCCGACTCCCCCATCCCGCGCGCGTCCTCCCGGAACGCCTCCACGAGAGCGGAGCGGATCTGCCGGCCGAGCTTGCGGCCGCGGTACTCGGGGCGCGCGGCGAGATAGGTGACGAAGCCCGCGTTCAGCCCCGCCAGGTAGCGGCCCGCCACCACCGCCGCCGGACGCTCATCCGTTCCCAGCATCGCCAGGAGGTGATAGTTGTGATCGAGGAGCAGCCCGCGCCGCTTCTCCTCGATCTCCCCGCGCAGCATGTAGGTGGGATGCCGGTCGTGCGGCGGAAAGGAGTCGGCGATCAGCCGCAGCGCCTCCTCCGCGAGCGTCTCCCGCTCATCGCTGATCTCGATGATCCGTCTACCCGGCACACCGCCGAGCTGGAGATGCCCCTCACCGCTCCGCCGCATCTCAGCCGCCATCACTCTCGCCGATATCGAGGTGGAAGACCCGCGCGGTGTTCTTGTAGAGGATCAGATCGGTCTCCTCCTGCGAGAGGCCGAGCTGCCGGACGAAGCGGATGTAGCTGCCCACGTCGCAGATCGGCCAGTCGGTGCCGAAGAGCAGCGAGGAGGGATCGCCCGCGAAGGCGACCGCGTCCTGCAGCCGCTGCAGCATGAAGCGCTCGAAGCGCTCCTCGAAGTGGCCCAGCGTGAGGCCGGAGATGTCGCCCACCACGTTCTCGTTCTTGTAGATCACCTCCATCGCGTCCGTGACCCAGGGGTTGCCCAGGTGGCAGATGACGAAGGTGACGCCCCGGAAGTCCACCGCGACCTCATCCACCTCGATCGGGTGGGCGTACTTGAGCTTGCCTTTGGGGTTGTAGGTGTCGCCGGTGTGGATCATCACCGGGACGGAGAACTCCTCCGCCAGCTCGTAGACCACCCGCATCCGGGCGTCGTGCACGTAGAAGGGCTCGTAGCCGGGATAGAGCTTGAGGCCCTTGATCCGCCCCTCGCGCAGCAGACCACGCAGATGTGCCAGGTCGGAGGCGCGGTAGTCCAGATAGCTGACCCCCGCCACCACGCCGATCTGCGGATCGTCTTCCACCACCTCGAGGACCTCGTCCACCCCGGGGCGGCGGTCGGTCACCGCGTAGCTGGTGAGCACCAGCGCGTAGTCGATCCCATGGCGCGCCATCTCATCCTTGAGCATGGCGTACCGCTCCTGCAGCACTCCCGACTCGCCCTCCTCGTAGCGATTCAGGTGGGTGTGGCAGTCGATGATCAAGGTTCCTCCCTTGGATGGAGTGTATGCCGCGGGAGCCGCCGTGCGCGCGAGCGGGGTCGAGGCGGCGGATGCGGCATCAGAGATCGGCCGCGCCGAAGGTGTCGCAGGCCTCCGGGTCCCCATTCTGGAAGCCGCGCCGGAACCAGCTCACGCGCTGAGCCGAGGTGCCGTGGGTGAAGCTCTCCGGCACCACCTGCCCCTGCCCCTGCCGCTGCAGCCGGTCGTCCCCGATGGCGCTCGCAGCGCCGAGCGCCTCCTCGATGTCGCCGGGCTCGAGGACCTGCGCCATCTGGTGCGCGCGGTTGGCCCACACCCCGGCGAAGCAGTCGGCCTGCAGCTCCTGCCGCACCGAGAGCGCGTTCGCCTCGCCCTGGCTGAGGCGCTGGCGCCGCGCCTGCACATCCTGCGAGATGCCGAGCAGCGTCTGCACATGGTGTCCCACCTCGTGCGCGATCACGTAGGCCTGCGCGAAGTCGCCCGGCGCACCCAGGAGATTCTCGAGGTCGCGAAAGAAGCTCAGGTCGATGTAGACGTTCTGGTCGAGCGGACAGTAGAACGGCCCCATCGCCGCCTGGCCGAGCCCGCAGGACGATTCCGTCGCCCCCGAGAAGAGCACCAGCGTGGGCTCGCGATAGGGCTCTCCGGCATGCTGCTGGAAGATCTGCTGCCAGACGTCCTCCGTGTAGCCGAGCACCACCTCGACGAACTCTGCTCTCTCATTCTCTTCGGCGGTGGGCGGAGCTGCCGCACCGCCTCCGCCCTGCAGCACCGCTCCCGGATCGACGCCGAGCGCCAGGGCGATCAGCGTCAGCACGATCGCGCCGATGCCGCCGCCCACCGCCACGCCGCCCATCCCCCGCCGATCCTCGACGTTCTGACTCCGCCTGCCTCCACGCCAGCGCATATGATCCTCCTGTGTTTCGGGTGCTGCTGGCAGGTGATGCAAGGCGGGTGCACAACGGAAGCTGCGGGAGGCAAGTGCGCGTCATTTTCCGCGGAGCATCTTGTGTTTGGGGCGCATCCGGTGGTAAATTCGTCTCTTGCGAGCTCGGCTCGCTCCGTAGTGGCTATCTCTCCTGCTCTGTGTGGTCCGGGTCAGGCATTGCTGGATAGCTCGCCCGCCGCTTACAGCCTCCCTTACGTATCGCCGGCTGTAGATCTCACTGCCAGAGGGACGGCTATCTTCTCTGTCTCCGGCGTTGCTCTTTCGGCCACCCCGCCACTCTCGCGGTGCGCAAATGGCGAACGAATTCTTCGAACGGCCCATCCTGAACTCCCCCTACGAGTACCCGGCTCGCCACTGGGAGCTGGATGACGATGGCCAGCCGACCCAGCGGATCATCGAGCGTCGCCGCCGCGCGGAGTTCATCACGCCCATCCCGAAGCCGAAGAAGCGGAAGGGCGGGGCAGCGCAGCGGGCGATGGTCTTCGACGAGGGGCTTGGTCTGTCCACGGCGGCGCAGGCATACGAGGCCACCTCGACCATCATCAACGAGCTGCGCGCGCAGGTAGACCAGTGGCGCCAGCTCCCGGAGAGCGCCTGGCAGGTCACGCCCGAGACCGCCCGGCTGCTCCGCCACTGGCGCTCCCACTCCTTCGGCTCGATCCGCCCCTTCTTCTGCCAGGTCGAAGCGGCGGAGACGGCGATCTGGCTGACGGAGGTGGCGCCGAAGTTCGGGCCGAAGGGCAAACGCTTCCTCGACCACCTGGCCAACGCCAACCGCGACGCCAATCCGGAGCTGCTGCGCCTGGCGCTGAAGCTGGCCACCGGCGCCGGCAAGACGACGGTGATGGCGATGCTGATCGCCTGGCAGACGGTGAACGCGGTGCGGCGGCCGAACAGCAAGAACTTCACGCGCGGTTTCCTGGTCGTGACGCCGGGCATCACCATCCGCGACCGCCTGCGCGTCCTGCAGCCGAACGATCCGGACAGCTACTACCGCAGCCGCGAGCTGGTACCGCAGGACATGCTCCCGGACCTCGACCGCGCCAGGATCGTCATCACCAACTACCACGCCTTCAAGCTGCGCGAGCGCCTGCAGCTCTCGAAGGGCGGGCGCCTCCTGCTGCAGGGACGCGGCGGCGAGCCGCTGAGCACCCTCGAGACCGAGGGGCAGATGCTGCAGCGGGTGATGTCCGAGCTGATGGGGATGAAGAACGTCCTCGTGCTGAACGACGAGGCGCACCACTGCTACCGCGAGCGCCAGGGCACGGACGAGGAGGAGGAGCTGAAGGGCGACGACCGCAAGGAGGCAGAGGAGAACAACGATGCGGCGCGTCTCTGGATCTCGGGGCTGGAGGCGGTCAACCGCAAGCTCGGCGTCCGGCAGGTGCTCGACCTCTCCGCCACGCCCTTCTTCCTGCGCGGCTCCGGCTACGCGGAGGGGACGCTCTTCC
>JBPCIT010000180.1:0-6666 GCA_051006015.1 Longimicrobiaceae bacterium | reverse complement strand
CTGCGTCTGCTGCCGGCGGAGGAGGCGCCGCTCACCACCTGTGATGCGCTCTTCTCCTGCCTCCCGCATGGCGAGGGGGGTGAGTGGATCGCGCGGGCGCGGAGGGCAGGGGCGCGGGTGGTGGACCTCTCGGCGGATCTGCGCGTGCCGGTGGAGGGGGCACCCGCGTGGGCACGGGGCGCGGTGTACGGGCTCCCGGAGCTGCACCGCGAGGAGATACGCGGCGCGGAGCTGCTCGCCAATCCCGGCTGCTACCCGACAGCCGCGCTGATCGCGCTGGCGCCGCTGCTGCGCCGGGGGCTGGCGGCAGGTCCGATCATCATCAACGCCGCCTCCGGTGTGACCGGTGCGGGGCGCTCTCCGCGGCGCGAGATGCTCTTCGCGGAGGTGGCCGAGGAGTTCCGCGCCTACGCGGCGGGCAACACCCACCGCCACCTGGTGGAGCTGCGGCACCAGGTGGGCGCGCTGGCGGCAGGCGCCGCGCCGGAGCTGGTCTTCACGCCGCATCTGCTCCCCGTCCGGCGCGGCATCCTGGAGAAGATCTACGTGCCGCTGCGGGAGCCGCTCAGCGCCAGCGTCGCGCGGGAATTCTGGCTGGAAGATTATTCGGACGAGCCCTTTGTCGAGCTGCTCGAGGAGCGGCTCCCCGCGCTGGGCGACGTCGTCGGCAGCAATCGGGTGGCCCTCGGCACGACGCCGGTCGCCGGTGTGTCCAGCCCCCTGCTGCTGGTGGGCGCGGCAATCGACAACCTGCGCAAGGGCGCCGCGGGACAGGCGCTGCAGAACCTGAACCTGATGATGGGATGGCCGGAGACGGAGGGGCTCCTCTGATGGCGGAGCTGCGGGTGATCAAGGTGGGCGGCAACGAGGCGGACGATCCGCAGTGGCTCGCCGCACTGGCGCGGGGCCTCGCCGAACTTCCGGGGCAGGCGGTGCTGGTGCACGGCGGCGGCAAGGAGGTCACGGAGCTGCAGCGCGTGCTCGGCGCGGAGGCGCGCTGGCAGGAGGGGCTGCGGGTCACCACCCCCGAGGTGCTGCGCGCGGTGACGATGGTGCTCTCGGGCGCCGTCAACAAGCGGCTGGTCGGGGCGCTGCTCGACGCCCGCGTGGACGCGGTCGGCCTCTCCGGGGAGGACGGCGCGCTGCTGCTCGCCAGGCTCGCGGCCGGCGGCGCGCTCGGGCGGGTGGGAGAGGTAGTAGAGGTGCGCGTGGAGCTGCTCTGGAGCCTGCTCGTGCAGGGGATCACGCCCGTCGTCTCCCCCCTTTCACGTGGAACGGACGGCGGCGCGCTCAACGTCAACGCCGACGATGCCGCCGCCGCCATCGCCGCGTCGCTCGGCGCCACCGAGCTGCTGCTCGTCTCGAACGTCGCCGGCGTCCAGGTCGGAGGGGTCACGCTGAGTGAGCTGGAGGCCGAGGAGATCGAGCCGCTGATCGCCACAGGTGTCGCCTCCGGCGGGATGGCGCCCAAGCTGCGCGCCGCCGCGAGCGCCATCCGCGCCGGTGTGGGATGCGTGCGCATCGGGGGGATCGAGATGCTGGTCGAGCGCTTCGCCGGCACACGGATTCGCGCTACTTCACTCGCAGGAGTTCAGGGATGAGCAGCTCCGCCACGGAAATGACAGATGCGCTGCTGGGCGTCTACCGCCCGGCCGCTCCGCTCTTCGTCGCGGGCGAGGCCTCGGAGCTGATCGCGGAGGACGGCGCCCGCTACCTGGACTTCACCAGCGGGATCGCGGTGAACGCCCTCGGCTACGGCGATCCGGAGGTCGCGGGCGCCATCCAGGAGGCGCTGGCGAGCGGCCTCGTCCACAGCTCGAACCTCTTCCGCACCCGCCCCGCCGCCGAGCTGGCGGCGTGGCTGGCCGAGCACTCCTTCGCGGAGCGCGTCTTCTTCTGCAACTCGGGCGCGGAAGCCACCGAGGGTGCCTTCAAGTTCGCCCGCCGCTGGGCGCGGCAGACGGGCAGGGAGGGGAAGACGGAGATCGTCGCCTTTCGCGGCGGCTTCCATGGGCGCACGGTGGGCGCGCTCGCTGCTACCGACCGCCCTGCCTATCAGGAGCCCTTTCGCCCGCTGATGCCGGGGGTGCGCTTCTGCGAGATCGGCGACACGACGGAAGTCGACGAACTGATCCGCCCCGACCGCACCGCCGCGGTGATCATCGAGCCGATCCAGGTCGAGGGTGGCGTGCTCCCGGTGCCGACGCAGTTCCTGCGCACCCTGCGCTACCTCTGCGACGAGTCGGAGGCGCTGCTGATCTTCGACGAGGTGCAGGTGGGGCTGGGGCGCACCGGCACCCTCTGGGCGCACGAGCCCTCGGGGGTGACGCCGGATCTGATGACGCTCGCCAAGCCGCTCGCCGGCGGGCTGCCGATGGGCGCCGTGCTGCTGAGCGAGCGCGTCGCCGCCGCCATCCAGCCGGGGGACCACGCCACCACCTTCGGGGGCGGCCCGCTGGTGGCGAGCGCCGCGCTCGCCGTCTGCCGCCGCATCGGCGACCCCGGCTTCCTGGCGGAGGTGCAGAAGAAGGGCGCGCTGCTCGCCAACCGCCTCTGCGCCCTGGCGCTGCGGCGCGAGCAGGTACGCGCCGTCCGCGGCGTCGGCATGGTCTGGGGCGTGGAGCTGAGCACCCCCGCGGCGGAGGTGGTTGCCCGCGCGCTGGAGGCAGGGCTGCTGCTCTGTACCGCGGGGCCGCAGGTGGTGCGTATCCTTCCACCGCTGACAGCGACGGAGGAGGAGCTGATCCGGGGACTCGAGATGCTGGAGGCGGCGCTCTGATGGCTGCGCATCTCGCGGTCCTGCGCGCGGAGCGGGCGGAGCTGAACGGCGGCCTCAGCGCGCCCCAGCCCGCACCCGTCCTCGTCCGCCCGGCGCGGCCCGCGGACATGCTGCAGGTCGAGCCGCTGATCAACCACTTCGCCGAGCAGGGGCTGATGCTCCCCAAGACGCGCGAGCAGCTCGTGCGCCACTTCCGCGAGTTCGTCGTCGCCATCGGCGAGGGGGGACAGCTGCTCGGCTGCGGCGCGCTGCGCGTCTATGGCGGGCAGCTCGCCGAGATCGCCTCGCTCGCGGTGAGCGAGGCGGCACAGGGGCTGGGGGTCGGCCGCAAGCTGATCGCGCAGCTCGAGGAGGAGGCGCGTGCGCTGGAGATCGGCACCGTCTTCGCCCTCACGCTGCAGGAGGTCTTCTTCCATCGGGTCGGCTACCGCACCGTGTCCAAGGAGATGTTCCCGCCCAAGGTGTGGGCAGACTGCCGCAACTGCGCCAAGCTGCACGCCTGCAACGAGATCGCGGTGGTGAAGGAACTGCATTGATCCTCTCGCAAAGACGCAGAGCACGCAAAGGAAGAGCAAGAATGCCTTGGCGTTCTTTTCGTCTTCGCGAGAGAAATGTAGAAGCCGGGGAGTGATCGGAAACCTACTGAACTCAAGGACGATAGCGATGCAGAACAATACTGTGGTCCTCGCCTACTCGGGTGGGCTGGATACCTCGATCATCGTTCCCTGGCTGCGGGAGAACTATGGGGCGGAGGTCGTCTGCGTCGCCGCGGACGTGGGGCAGGGAGAGGGGGAGTTGGAGGGGCTGGTCGAGAAGGCGCTCGCCTCCGGCGCGAAGGCCTGCTACGTCGAGGACCTGCGCGAGGAGTTCCTCACCGGCTTCGTCTGGCCGACGCTGCGTGCGGGCGCGATCTACAACCGCAAGTATCTGCTCGGCACCTCGATGGCCCGCCCCATCATCGCACGGCGGCAGGTCGAGGTCGCACAGCAGATCGGTGCCACGACGCTGGCGCACGGCTGCACGGGCAAGGGCAACGACCAGGTGCGCTTCGAGCTGACCTACGCTTCCCTCGCCCCCGAGATGAAGGTGATCGCCCCCTGGCGCGAGTGGGAGATCCGCTCGCGCGAGGATGCGCTCGACTACGCGGCCATCCACGGTGTGCCGGTCGCCGCCACGCGCGCCAAGATCTACTCGCGCGACCGCAACCTCTGGCACATCTCGCACGAGGGCGGCCCGCTGGAGGACCCGAACTTCGAGCCGGAAGAGGAGATGTTCCTCCTCACCCGCTCCCCCGAGGATGCGCCCAGCCGCGCGGAGTACGTGACGATCGCCTTCGAGGCCGGCTACCCCGTTGCGGTGGACGGCGAGGCGCTCGACCCGGTGGCGCTGCTCGAGCGGCTCAACCAAGTCGGCGGGCTGCACGGGGTGGGACGCATCGATCTGGTCGAGGATCGGCTGGTGGGGATGAAGTCGCGCGGCATATACGAGACCCCGGGCGGCACCCTGCTCTATGCCGCGCACTCGGAGCTGGAGCAGCTGGTGCTCGACCGACGCACGCTGGCGCTCAAGGACCTGATCGCCCCCCGCTACGCCGACCTGGTATACGAGGGCCGCTGGTGGACGCTGGAGCGCGAGGCAATGGACGCGCTGGTGGACAGGACGCAGGAGTGCGTCACCGGCGAGGTGCGCCTCAAGCTGTACAAGGGCGCCTTCTCGATCGCCGGCCGCACCTCGCCCTTCTCGCTCTACGACGAGCGCTTCGTCACCTTCGGCGAGGACGACGTCTACGACCAGGCAGACGCGGCGGGATTCATCCGCCTCTTCGGCCTGCCGATGCGGGTGGCGGCGCTGAAGGCACAGGAGACGGGCGCCGCGGGTTTCGCGGCGACGATGGACGTGGCGGCGGACTGACCCAGGGAGGCCCTCACCCCCCGGCCCCCTCTCCCAATTCTGGGAGAGGGGGAGAACAACGGGTGCGAGGGAGCGTCCGGAGGACGCCCGCCGTTCTCTGCCGGGTCGTTTATCGGCCCGGTGTGCGGCGGTAGCCGCATATTGGAGTAAACCCAACCTGCAGGAGCGAAGGAGGTTACGATGGCAGCTCAAACCGCTGAAATGACGGCCACGCCTCAACGCCTCTGGGGCGGGCGCTTTGCCGCCGAGCCGGCGCCGGAGATGGATCGGCTGAACCGCTCGCTGCCGGTGGACCGGCGCCTCTGGCGGGAGGACGTCGCGGGGAGCCAGGCGTGGGCGAGCGCGCTCGCCGGAGCCGGCGTGCTCACCACAGCGGAGGCAGCCGAGCTGGGGGCTGGTCTCGAGTGCGTCGCCCAGCGGCTGGAGGGCTGGGGCGAGGCGGAGTGGGCGGCGGCCCCGGACGAGGACATCCACTCGCTGGTCGAGCGGCTCCTCTACCAGGAGGCCGGGCCCGTCGCGGGGAAGCTGCACACCGGCCGGTCGCGCAACGATCAGGTCGCCACCGATGCGCGACTCTGGGCGATGGGCGCGGCCGCGCGGCTGGACGCGGCGCTGCGCGAGCTGCAGCGCGCCCTCCTCGAGCATGCCGAGCGCCACATCGGCACGCTGATGCCCGCCTACACCCATCTGCAGCGGGCGCAGCCGGTCTCCGCCGCGCACTGGCTGCTCTCGCACGCCTGGCCGCTGGCGCGCGACCGCGAGCGGCTCGCCGATGCGTGCGACCGCCTCTCGACGCTGCCGCTCGGCTCCGGTGCGGTGGCCGGCTGCCCCTTCCCGGTGGATCGGGTGCTTCTGCAGGAGATGCTCGGCTTCCGCCGCATCTCCTCCAATAGCATCGACGCCGTAGCCGACCGCGACTGGGCGTGCGAGCTGCTCTTCGTGATGGGTATGGTAGGCGTACACCTCTCCCGCCTCGCCGAGGATCTGATCCTCTTCTCCTCGGCCGAGTTCGGCTTCGTGCGGCTCTCCGACCGCTTCTCGACCGGCAGCTCGCTGATGCCGCAGAAGCGCAACCCGGACGCGCTCGAGCTGGCGCGCGGCAAGGCGGGGCGGCTGCTCGGCGATCTGGTCACGATGCTCACCCTGCTCAAGGGACTTCCCTCCGGCTACAACAAGGATCTCCAGGAGGACAAGGAGGCGCTCTTCGACGCCTTCGACACGCTGGAGGCGCTCCTGCCGGCCGTGGCCGGCACGGTGCGCACCCTGGAGCTGGATACGGAGCGCTGCGCGGCCGCGGTGGACGCGGGAATGCTCGCCACGGAGCTGGCGGACTTCCTGGTGCGCAGCGGCCTCCCCTTTCGCGAGGCGCACGAGCGGGTCGGCCGCCTGGTGCGGGCCGCGGAACAGCTTCGGTGCTCCGTGGACGAGCTTCCGCGTGAGATCTATCTCCAGGTCGCGGAGGAGTTCGCCGCGGCTGACCTGGACTCCATCTTCGATCCCCCGGCAGCGCTGGCGGCGCGGAGCGGAGCGGGGGGGACGGGAGGGGCGGCGGTGCGTGAGCAGCTCACACAGCTGCGGGGGCAGCTCTGAGGCGCCCCCGCAGCTGCGGCCCACATCCAGGCCGCCCAACCCGTGTGCGGCAGCGGGACCGGAAGTGCAGTCCTCCCAGATGGACTACGGTTCGTCCCCGCCGGAATACAATTCGTCCCTCCCGGATGGCGCTTCATCACAGCCGTTCCCTTGACAGCAGCCGACTGCAGCGTTAAGCTCGCAAACACGCCAAACATTTACTCCTGTTCGCCTTGGCGGTCGCCTTGTTTCTCCTCGCGGAGCTCTACAGGCGGCCGTGTCAGAGCGAGACCGCGGTAGTTCATGAACTTTGCCGCTTGTGAGAGTCGGAACCCGGGCTCGCGCCCGCGAAGCGAGCGCTCCCCTTGGTGCTCACCGGCTGTCACTGCTGCGTCCCACCTCTTGCC
>JBPCIT010000179.1:0-3762 GCA_051006015.1 Longimicrobiaceae bacterium | reverse complement strand
AGGTCTCCTGGGTTGGGAGGGTGATGGCGACCGGTCAGCGGCAGCGGGAGCGGGGAGGCGGCGGAAGGCTGCGGATGCTCCTGCGCAGTCAGTATGCAGGGTGGGGTGGCAGGCGTCAACCCGGCGGGTGCAGCGCGACGGGAAAGATCGTCGCATCGCGCGCAAGGCGCGTGGGCGAAAAGCGTGGGATCAGCTCGGCGGCAGTCAGCTCCTCTCCCGGCTCCGCCAGGCCGCAGCTCGCGGCGAGCCATCCCACCACCGCCTCCGGAGGCAGCCCGGCCTCGCGCACCTCGCGCAGCGTCACCGCGCCGTGGCGCTTCGAGAGCCGCTCGCCATCGGGCCCGAGCAGCAGCGGTACGTGCAGCCACTCCGGTGGAGGTAGATCGAGGGCGTCGTAGAGGAGGAGCTGGCGAGCGGTGGAGGAGAGCAGGTCGGCGCCGCGCAGCACGTGGGTGATCTCCATCGCCGCGTCGTCCACCACCACCGCGAGCTGGTAGGCCGCGATGCCATCCTTGCGGCGCACCACAAAGTCGCCCGTCTCCTCCGCGGGGGTGAAGCACACCGGCCCGAAGAGCAGACCATCGAAGCAGACCTCACCGGGGGAAACCCGCAGGCGCAGCGCCGCGGCGCTGCCGGCACGCTGCGCGAGCGCGTCCGCCGAAAGGGCGCCGCAGCTGCCGGGGTAGCGCGGCCCCTCCTCCGCAGGGCCGTGCGGGGCGCTCGAGGCGGCCGCGATGTCCCTGCGCGAGCAGAAGCACTCGTAGAGGAGTCCCTCTCCGGCGAGGCGCTGCAGCGCCGCCGCGTACCGCTCCTGCCGCTGCGACTGCAGGTAAGGGGCGAATCCCCCTCCGACGTCCGGCCCCTCTTCCCACTCCAGCCCCAGCCAGCGCAGGTCGGCGAGCTGCGCCTCCATCATCCCCTGACGCACCCGCCCCCGGTCCAGATCCTCGACGCGCATCACGAAGCGGCCGCCCGCCGCGCGCACCTGCAGCCAGGCGAGCAGCGCGGTGCGCAGGTTGCCCAGGTGCAGCTCGCCTGTCGGGCTGGGGGCAAAGCGACCTCTCACCATGCCACCGCCTCGCCCCACTGGAGGGAAGAGGCGAGGAGACTGCCCCTCCCCGCTGTTCGGGTGGTGGGGCGAGGTCTCTTCCCTCTTTCCTCTTCCCTCAAACGTCGTCCAGCATCTGGTCGACGCGGGCCTGGAGCGAGGGGCGCGTGGCTCCGGAGAGCGCCGCGTCGAGCAGGTCGGCCAGCTCGTCTGCGAAGCTGTCGGGGAAGCGCCGCCGAAGCCGCAGCAGCGGCGCGAAGGCGAGCAGCGCCATGCGGGGGACCGCCTCCTCCTCATCCTCCTCCGCCTTCCACGCGTCCGCGTCGGCGCTGCTCCAGGGCTCTGCTCCCTCGCCCGCCTCCTCCACCTCCGAGCCGCTCACCGGCACCGAGATGCCCACCATCGCCCGGATCTCCGCCTGCGGATCCTCGGGCTCCTCGGCGAGCAGGCCGAGCTGCACCGGTCCCTCGATCGCCTCCTCGATCACCGCCATCGTGTCGGGCGGCAGGAGGGCGCGGAAGCTGGGCTGCTCGTTGCTGTCGGCGAAGAATGCCACCGCCACCAGCTCCGACCCCTCGGGCACCAGCCCCTCGGGGTCCACCTCCCGCATCTCGAGCTCGACCGGCTGTTCCCTGATATAGACGTGCATCCTCTATCTCCTTGCTGGGCAATCCCTTCCCCTTGCCCGCACAATCTACGCCCCGAGCGAGGTGGCGCGGAAGTGCGGGAGCGGTGGCGAGAACGCTTTGTGCATCCCTGGCGGGCCATTGGCGGACGGATGCGGGTCTCTACGGGAAGTGTGCTGATGGGGGTAGTTCCGGTCTTCTGCAATCTCGAGGCTGGCGGCGGCGCGCAGGCGGAGGCGCAGCTCGCCGCGGCGTTCACGGACTCCGCTCTGGCGTTCGAGCTGTGCGCCACCTCCCCCGCGGAGCTGGCAGAGAGGCTGGGCGAGGCGGTGCGGGCCGGCGTCCCCGCGGTGGGTGTGGCGGGCGGCGATGGCACCCTCTCCACCGCCGCGGGGGTGCTCGCCGGAACCGACACCGCGCTCGCCGTCTTCCCCGGTGGCACGCTCAACCACTTTGCGGTCGCGCTGGGAATCCGCAGCTACGAGGACGCCGTCGCCGCGCTCCGGCAGGGGCGGATGGCCGCGGTGGACGTGGGGGAGGTGAACGGCAGGGTCTTCGTCAACGGTGCCTCCATCGGGATCTATCCGCAGAAGCTGCGGATCCGGGGGGTCTGGCAGCGCTGGATCGGGAAGTGGCCGGCCGCCGCGGTGGCCGCCACCGCCGCGATGCTCGACTTCCACCGCCACGTCCTGGAGATCGAGAGCGCCGAGCTGCAGCGCGTGACCGTCAGCCCGCTGGTGTACGTGGGGCCGGGTAGAGGGAGCTTCCAGCGTCCCCATCTCGGGCCGCGGGAGCTGCGCTCGGAGGTGCTGGAGATGGTGATCGTCTCCGCCATCTCGCGGCTGCGCCTGCTCGGGCTGGCGCTGCGGGCGCTGCGCCGCGGCGGCGACGGGCTGACCATCTGCAGCCGCGAAACGGACTGCACGGTGCATCACGGCGAGCACTTCCGCGTCAGCTCCTGGTTCCACCGCCGCCTCGATCTGGGGATCGACGGCGAGCTGGTGCGGCTGGAGGCGCCGCTCGACTTCCGCATCCGCCGGGGTGCGCTGAGGGTCTTCCTGGGGGACCGGCAGGAGCTCGGCGGGTGAGTCCGCCAGACACCCGTAACAGGAGCGAGGGAGCGATGGAGATCGAGATGGAGCGGGTAGATGTCGGGGCGCTGCTCGGGGAGGTCCTCGCCACCGTGCGGCCGCTCGCCGGGGAGCACGCCACGACGGTCGAGCTGGCGGAGGAGGGGTGCGGCCGGGAGATCATGACCGACGCCGGGCGGGTCCGGCAGGTGCTGCTCAACCTGCTCTCCTACGCGGTCGAGAGCGGTGGCGGAGAGCCCGTGCGGGTGCGCTGCGAGGGGGAGCCGGACGGCGGCGTCAGGATCGAGGTGGCGAGCCAGGGTAGTACCAACGCCGTCGCCGAGCTGCCGCGCGTGCTGAACGAGTTCATCCGGCTTGACGAGTCGATGGAGTGCGACTCGGAGCTGCAGCTCTGCCTCCGCCTGGCGGAGCTGCTGCACGGCACCCTCGAGGTGGGCTCGACGGAGGATGCCGGGAGCACCTTCCGCCTGACGCTCCCGAAGGCGCCGCACGGGGCGTGACGCGGACCTCGGCCATCTGCTTGCTGGCAAAGGGATTGCAGAAGAGGCTCCGCCGTTCCGTGGGACAGTTGGTACGATACTGTTGGCGAAATGCCCAGCAGCGCCGCTCCACCGGCCGCATCCGGCCACCCGCCCGTTTGGAGCGGACCCGTGTGCTACACCGAGATCACACAACCCGATGAATGACGAGTCCGCAACCGCGGTCGAGCGTGCCGCGGGGACGCACGCCGCTGGATACCGAGACCTCGCGGAGCTGGTCGAGGGGCTGGACGCCATCGTCTGGGAGATGGACGCTGCGAGCGGAAGCTTCAGCTATGTGAGCCGCCGCGCCGAGCAGATCCTGGGCTACCCCGTCGAGCGCTGGCTCACGGAGCCCGGCTTCTGGAGCGACCTCCTCCTGCACCCCGAGGATCGGGAGCGGGCGTTGGAGCTGCGCACCCGCGCTATCCGCGAGGCGCGCGACCACGTCCTCGAGTACCGGGTGCGGACGGCGGATG
>JBPCIT010000178.1:0-8699 GCA_051006015.1 Longimicrobiaceae bacterium | reverse complement strand
CGCGGACGTCGTTCCTCCGGAGCGCCATCACGAGCCCAGCGTCACGCTGATGCCGAGCGCCTGGAGCTCCTTCACCAGCACGTTGAAGCTCTCCGGCAGTCCCGGCTCGGGGAGGTTGTCGCCCTTGACGATCGCCTCGTACACGCGGGAGCGGCCATTCACGTCGTCCGACTTGACGGTCAGGATCTCCTGCAGCGTGTGCGCGGCGCCGTACGCCTCGAGCGCCCACACCTCCATCTCGCCGAAGCGCTGGCCGCCGAACTGCGCCTTGCCGGCGAGCGGCTGCTGCGTGACCAGCGAGTACGGCCCGATCGAGCGGGCGTGGATCTTGTCGTCCACCAGGTGCGAGAGCTTCAGCATGTAGATCGCACCGACGGTGACCGGCGACTCGAACTCCTGGCCGCTGCGCCCGTCGCGCAGACGTACCTTGCCGCCCGGTGTAAGACCGGCGCGCCGCATGTGCTCCTCGATCGCGTCATTGAACCCCTCGCCCGTCGCGGAGCTGGCGAGCGCGGCCGCCGCAGGGAACTCCTCCTCGAAGCTGCTCTCTCCCTGCTCGCCCAGCTCCTGCGCGGCACTCACCAGGAAGCGGCGGATCGCCTCGAGCTTCTCGGCGACCTCCGCGGGAGCGCTGCCGCTGGGGAGCAGCCGGTCCAGCGAGCGCCCGATCCCCTCCTCCGGACGCGGCTCACCATCCACCGGCAGGGCACGGATCGCCTCCATCAGCGCCCGCGCGTCGTCCAGATCGAAGTCCGGCGGCGTCGCCTGCACCCCGAGCGCCTGCCGCGCCCAGCGAATGCCGGCGAGGCGGATCAGCGCGCCGATCTCATCTTCCGAGGCGCCCTGGAAGACAGGGGTCTTAGCCTCGAAGCCGAGCACCCGCGCCGCCCACCCGAGGTGGGTCTCCAGGATCTGCCCCACGTTCATCCGGCTCGGCACGCCGAGCGGATTGAGGCAGACGTCCACCGGGGTGCCGTCGGGCAGGAAGGGCATGTCCTCCTGGGGAACGATACGGGCGATGATGCCCTTGTTCCCGTGCCGCCCGGCCATCTTGTCGCCCACGGAGATCTTGCGCTTCTCCGCGAGGTAGACCTTGACGAGCTGCACCACCCCCGGCGGGAGCTCGTCAGGCTGGAAGACCTTGTCGATCTGGTCCTCGGTCTTCTGCCGCACCCGCTCGATGCGCTGCTTGCTCTCGTCGATGGTACGACGCAGCCGCTCGTTGATCGAGCGGTCGGTGACCTTGAGGGTGGTGAGGTCCACCTCGGAGAGGTCGAGGTTGTCGACCACCTCGTCGGTGAGCTCCAGGCCGTCCTCGAAGTACGGCTCGACGGTGCCCCGCTTGAGGAAGAGGGCCACCTGCTGCCCGCGGATCAGCTCGCGGATCTCCTCGTCGCGCGCCTCCGAGATGCGCAGGATCTCCGTGCGCTCGGTGTCGCGCAGCTCGCCGATCCTGAGGCCACGCTCCTTCTCGAGCAGCGGATCGTCGATCCGGCGCGAGAAGACCTTGACGTCGATCACCGTGCCCTCCACGCCCGGCGGCACCTTGAGCGAGGAGTCCTTCACGTCCTTCGCCTTCTCACCGAAGATGGCGGTGAGCAGCTTCTCCTCCGGCGAGAGCTCGGTCTCCCCCTTGGGGGTGATCTTCCCGACCAGGATGTCGCCCGACTTCACGCGGGCGCCGATACGCACCACGCCGCGCTCGTCGAGGTCGATCAGCGACTCCTCGGCGACGTTCGGGATCTCGCGCGTGATCTCCTCCATGCCGCGCTTGGTGTCGCGCACCTGCAGCTCGAGCTCCTGGATGTGGATCGAGGTGTAGACATCGTCCTCGACCAGCCGCTCGGAGAGGATGATCGCGTCCTCGAAGTTGTGCCCGTACCAGGGCATGAACGCCACCAGCAGGTTGCGGCCGAGCGCCAGCTCGCCATTCTCGGTCGAGGCACCGTCCGCGAGGACGTCGCCCCGCTTCACCCGCTGACCCACGCGCACCAGCGGACGCTGGTTGATGGCGGTGTCCTGGTTGGTCCGCCAGTACTTCTTGAAGCGGTAGCGGTCGAACTGCGCGAGGCGGCGCAGCGGCTCCCCTTCGCCCGCGGAGCGGGGGGTGCCGGTGTCGATCAGGACGTGATCCGCCGAGAGCTCGGCGACCACGCCTGCACGCCGCGCCACCACCACGGAGCCGGAGTCGCTGGCGACGACCGCCTCCAGCCCGGTGCCCACCAGCGGGGCCTCCGGGAAGAGGAGCGGCACCGCCTGCCGCTGCATGTTCGATCCCATGAGCGCGCGGTTGGCGTCGTCGTGCTCGAGGAAGGGGATCAACGCCGCCGCCACCGAGACGAGCTGGTCCGGCGCCACGTCCATGAAGTCGATCTCGTCCGGACGCAGCAGCGGGAAGTCGCCTCGCTCGCGGCAGAGCACGAACTCGTTGACGAAGGTCCCCTCCGGCGCGAGCGGGGCGTTCGCCTGCGCGATGCGGGCGTTCTCCTCCTCGTTCGCGGAGAGCCAGGCGGTGATCATCGTCACCACCGGAACCACCGGGGTGAACTCCAGACCCTCCGTGAAGGTCACCCGTCCGACGTCGGTACCCGGAACGAGCGCGGCCACACCACTGGTGAACTCCATCCCGACGCGCTCCGGAACGTCGCCCGGTTCCTCCGCAGGGGTCATCCCCTCCATCTGCAGCGCGTAGAGGCGCTCGGCGACCTCCTCGGTGAGCACCGTACCGGGGACCGCGAGCACCGCCGCGGAGGCGGGCTGGTAGACGCGCACCGGCAGAGAGAGCGGGTTGCGGACCGTCTCCGGCGCCACGCCGCGGGCCTCCGCCCCGGCGCGGCGCGAGATCACGCGCACCAGGTTCACGGGCTGCTCGGCGAGCCGGCGCGCCATATCCTCGGTGATGCGGTCGCCGCGCCGCGCCAGCAGCGGCAGCTCCTCGACGAACTCCTCCCACTCGGCCTGCGACACCTCGCCCGCGACCATGCGCGGGAGCGCCTGGCTCCAGTCGCGCACATCCTCCGCCAGCTCGGCGCCGGTGATCATCGCGCGGTAGATCTCCCGGCCGCGCTCGGCGTCAATCTCCTCGCCGGCCTTCGCGAAGATCTTGCCGCGCTCCCCCAGCACCAGGCGAACGGACTCCTGCAGCGTCGCCCGCGAGGGGTAGCGCAGCACCGCGCGCACCACCTTGCGGTAGGGCGTCTCGATGAAGCCCAGGTCGTTGATCCGCGAGTAGGTGGTCAACGAGTTGATCAGCCCGATGTTCGGACCTTCCGGGGTCTCGATCGGGCACATGCGGCCGTAGTGCGAGTAGTGCACGTCGCGCACCTCGAAGCCCGCGCGCTCGCGCGTCAGGCCGCCCGGCCCCAGTGCCGATAGACGCCGCTTGTGCGTCAGCTCCGCCAGCGGATTCGTCTGATCCATGAACTGGCTGAGCTGCGAGCTGCCGAAGAACTGCTGGATCACCGCCGAGACGGTACGCGCGTTGACGAGATCGTCGATGTTGATCTTGTCAGGATCGGAGACGATCGACATCCGCTCGCGCACCAGCCGCGCCATGCGCGAGAGGCCGACGGAGAACTGGTTGGCGATCAGCTCGCCGACCGAGCGCACCCGGCGGTTGCCCAGGTGGTCGATGTCGTCCGTGTAGCCACGCCCCTCGTGCAGCTCCACCAGGTGGTGGAGAATCGCCAGGATGTCCTGCGCGGTGAGCGCGGTCATTCCCGGCGGGGGCGTGGTGAAGCCGAGCTCCTCGAAGGCGCCGATCAGCCGCTGGTTGATCTTGTAACGTCCCACGCGGCCCAGGTCGTAGCGCTTGTTGAGCGTCTCCGCGGAGTAGTCGCTGTAGTCGGAGCGGCTCACCGGCGCGCCGCCGTCGGTCAGCTCATTGGCCACCACCAGCGAGGCGCGCGGCTGGAAGAGCAGCTTCCAGACGGCCGAGTAGACCAGCAGCACGCGAGAGATGTCGTAGACGTAGACGCGCGTGGGGCGCGCCGTCTTCTCCGTGCCGACCTCGCGGAAGGTCTCCCAGACGTAGCGGATGCCGCGCTCCTGTGCGAAGCGGACGATCCGCTCCTCGATCGAGCGCTGTGTGTCGCGCCCGCCGACCTCGGACTGGTTCTCATGATCGTTCCAGAGGCGGAGCAGATCGCCGATGTGCATCACCTGATCGCCCGCCTCGGCGAAGTCCTCCTCGCTCCACTGCTCGGGCGCGGGCGCGGTGCCCGGCCGCAGCAGGTTGTGGATCGCGAAGAGCGAATCCAGCGTGCCACGGGTCGGATCCTTGGCGAGCGTCGCCCGCAGCGCGGTGCCCGAATGGGTGCCCGGCCGGAAGATCGCGACCTCGGTGATGCCCGCGCGCTGCAGCCGTCCGATCAGCTCCGGGGAGAGCTCCTCCCCCGCCCGTCCGAGCAGCTGCGCCGGCGGAATCGGGAGCGAAACGATACCGGCGCCGCGCAGCGTGGCGTATACCTCGGCGGTCAGCTGGGTGCCGCGCTCGAAGACTTCGCCGGTGGTGGGCACGACGATGTCGCGGAAGATGCCGACTCCGCCCTCGCCGAGCCGCACCGGATCCGGGATGTCCTCGGCCAGGAAGCCGTGGAAGACCTCGCCCCGGCGACCCTCGCGCTGGGTGTCACGCTCCAGGGAGGTGAGGGGTACGGTGCTTCGATCGAAGAAGATGCCGAGAACGTCGGCGTCCCGGCTGTACCCGACCGCGCGCAGCAGGGCGCTGGCGGGAAACTTCTTCTTCTTGTCGATGTGCACCGAGATCACGTCGTGGATGTCCACGGTGAACTCGACCCACGAGCCGCGGAAGGGGATGATCCGCGCGCTGTACAGCTTCGAGCCGTTCGGGTGGATGTTCTCCTCGAACACCACGCCGGGAGAGCGGTGAAGCTGCGAGACGATCACCCGCTCGGCGCCATTGATGATGAAGGTGCCCAGCGGCGTCAGCAGCGGGAGGTCTCCCAGGTACACCTCCTTCTCGATGATGTCCTTGGGGCGGCGCTCGTCGCCCGCGTCCTCCCATACGATCAGCCGGAGCGTCGCCTTGAGCGGAGCGGCGTACGTCATGTCACGCTCCATGCACTCCTCCATGTCGTACTTCGGCTCGCCGAGCGAATAGCGAACGAACTCGAGGGAGAAGTTGCCGTTGACGTCGCTGATGGGAAAGATTTCGTTGAACACCCGCTCGAGCCCGACGTCCTCCCGTTCCTGGACGGCGGCCTCGGTCTGCAGCAGTGTCTGGAACGCCCGCAGCTGGACGTCGAGGAGATTCGGCATCTCCATCCCCGACTTCAGCTTGGCGAAAGTGACGATCGGTTTATTCTGCATAGCCACGTGGGTCTGGCGGAAAGCACAAAACGCCCCAACCGAATCACTCGGCGGGGTTCAGGGATTGTGCGGCAATATTGTAGTTGCGGCCGAAATGCATGAGCCGTCCAGCTAAGGTGACTGAGCCCGGACCGCCGCTGCAGAGCGTCTGACGGCTGTGCAGCGGACGATCCCCCGCGGACCGGCCGGCGCCCCTCGAGACGCCGGCCGGCCGGGGGCCAGCACTACCTCAGCTCGACGGTCGCGCCCTGCTCCTCGAGCTTGGCCTTGACCTGCTCGGCCTCATCCTTGGAGATGCCCTCCTTGACGGCCTTGGGAGCGCCATCGACCAGATCCTTGGCCTCCTTGAGACCGAGGCTGGTGAGCTCGCGCACCACCTTGATGACCTGGATCTTCTTCTCGCCGGCGGCCTGCAGGATGACGTCGAACTCCGTCTTCTCCTCGACAGCAGGGGCAGCGGCGGCACCGCCGCCCGCCGGGGCAGCCATCGCCACCGGGGCAGCCGCCGTTACGCCGAACTTCTCCTCGAATGCCTTGACGAACTCGGACAGCTCGAGAACGGTCATGTTGCCAATCGCGTCGAGCAACTCTTCACGGGAAAGCGTGGTCGCCATTGTCGGCTCCTCTTCGTATTACAGGTTAACTACCGTCGGATTCTGGACCTCCGCGGAACTCGCCGCGGACCGGTCTCTCTCTATCTCCAATGCAAGCCGGCGCAGTGCCGCTTGCTCCGATCAGGATGCCGCGCCCTCGCGCTGCTGGCGAAGGGCATCCATGGCGCGTGCGAACCCGGCGAGGATCTGGCTCATCCCGCCCGCGATGCGGGCCATGGGAGCCTGCAGTCCCCCGGCGAGCTGCGCCAGGAGAACTTCCTTCGGCGGAAGCTCGGCCAGGCGCTTGATCTGGTCGGGCGCGACCTCCTTGCGCTCCACCACGCCGACCTTGATGGCGGGGCGATTGTCGAACTCGCGCGCGAAGTCGGTGAGCACCTTGGCCGCGGTGACCGCGTCCTCCCGCCCGATCACCAGGCCGGTAGGGCCGCTGAAGAAGCCGGCGATGTCCGGCAGCTCAAGACCGTCGAGCGCACGGATGGCAAGGGTGTTCTTGACGACCAGATACTCGACTCCTTCCTTGCGAAGCCGCGCGCGGAAGTTGGTCATCTGCTTCACGCTCATACCGGTGAAGTCGGTCAGATAGAACGCGCGCGCATCGGCGAGCTTCTCCTGGAGGTCCCCGCTGAAAGCGCTCTTCTGCTCTCGATTCATCGCTAACTCCGCCGGTACAGGTTGTGGTCCACGCGAACGCCCGGGCCCATGGTGCTCGAGACCGTGACGCCGCGGACGTACTGCCCCTTGGCGGCGCTGGGCTTGGCACGCAAGATGTTCTCCATGAACGCCCCCAGGTTGTCCTCGAGCTTCTGCTGCTCGAAGGAGACCTTGCCGATGGGCGCATGAACGTTGCCCGTACGATCCACCCGGAACTCGATCTTACCGGCCTTGATCTCCCCGACTGCACGCGCCACGTCGAAGGTGACGGTGCCGGCCTTCGGGGTCGGCATCAGACCGCGGGGGCCCAGAATCCGACCGAGCTGCCCCACCTGACCCATCAGATCCGGGGTGGCGACCGCGACATCGAAGTCGAGCCAGCCGTCCTTGATCCGCTGGATGTACTCGGTGCCGACGAAATCGGCGCCGGCTTCCTCCGCCTCACGTGCCTTATCGCCCTGGGCGATCACCAGCACGCGTGCGGTCTTTCCCGTTCCGTGAGGAAGCACCACGGTTCCGCGGACGATCTGATCCGCGTGCCGCGGATCCACGCCCAGGCGGACGGAAACCTCCACCGTCTCGTCGAACTTCGCGAAGCTCAGGTCCTTGACCATGCTCAACGCATCGACGGGCGGAAGGCTCGTCCCCTCCGGAACTCGGGCTTCTGCTTCACGGAACTTCTTTCCGTGTCTCGGCATGTACCCCCCGAGGCGAAGTTGAATCTCGTCCTCCCACCGGGCGTCGCCTCGCGCCTGCGGTGGTCAACGGACACGAACCGCTGATGTTGAATTGTAGATGTCAAATGCTGAATGACCCGGCGGCAGGCTGCGGTGCGCCAGAGCCGGCACCTGAATTGTTTCAACATCCATCATTAGACATTCAACATCAATCCGTAATCTCGATTCCCATCGAGCGGGCGGTGCCGGCGATCATGTTCATCGCGCCCTCGACGTCCGCGGCGTTCAGATCCGGCATCTTGGTCTCCGCAATCTGCCGGAGCTGATCGCGCGTCACCCTGCCGGCCTTCTGCCGCTTCTGCGCCGGCGAACCCTTGTCCAGCCCGGCCGCCTTCTTCAGCAGCACCGCCGCCGGCGGCGTCTTGGTGATGAAGGTGAAGGAGCGGTCGGCGTAAACGGTGATCTCGACCGGGATGACCATTCCCGGCTGGCCCTGGGTCCGCGCGTTGAACTGCTTGCAGAACTCCATGATGTTCACGCCGTGCTGCCCGAGCGCCGGCCCGACGGGCGGCGCGGGGTTCGCCGCGCCGGCAGGAACCTGGAGCTTGATGAAACCAGTGACTTTCTTGGCCATAGGAGGCTAGTATCCCTTCAACTGTGTATAATCCAGCTCGAGGCTGGTCGGACGGCCGAAGAGGGAAACCTCCACCTTGACCTTCCCCTTGTCGTGGTAGATCTCCTGGACCGTGCCGCTGAAGTCGGTGAACGGCCCCTCGACCACCTCGACCACCTGTCCGGTGGTGAACGGAATGGTCTCGACCGGCTCCTCCTCCGCGACCGCGGCTCCTTCGGGGCCACCCATGATCTTCGCCAGCTCGTCGTCGTGCAGCGGCTGCGGCTCCGCGCCAGCGCCGAGGAACTTCAGCACCCCCTGGATGCTGTTGATCAGATGCGCGGTGCGCTGGTTGTACACCATGCGCACGAGCGCATAGCCGGGATACAGGCGGCGGGTGACGGTGACCCGCTTCCCGTTACGAAGCTCGACGACCTCCTGGGTCGGGACCAGGACCTCCTGGATCTGCTTCGTCTCCGGCTCGCCGGGCTCCTCGTCGATGCGACGCTGAATCAGGCGCTGGACCTTGTTCTCGTGCCCGGAATAGGTCTGGATCGCGTACCACTTGGCTTCGGACATGCCGCCGCTCACCCTCCGAAGAGGCTGCGCACTACGTTCAAGGACATCCGGAGGACAGTGTCCATCCCGAAGATGACCAGCGCCAGAACGAACACGAAGACGATGATGATGAAGGTGGAGTTCTTCAGCTGTGGCCAGTCCGGCCACGTCACCTTCCGCATCTCGTCCTGCACGTCCGTCAGGAACTCGCGGGAGCTTCGAATTGCGTTGTCAGCCATGCGTTGTCGCTTCCTA
>JBPCIT010000177.1:0-4537 GCA_051006015.1 Longimicrobiaceae bacterium | reverse complement strand
AGGGGCTGTTCGACCGCCGAGAGGTGGATCTCCTCTTCCCCGAAGCGCACACGCTCGCCGCCGAGCGTCTTCACCTCGACCTCCCGCCGCCCCCGCCGCGGATCGAGCGAGGCGGGGAGCGGGACGCGCTCGCGCAGCGGCGTCCAGGGGCGTCCCTCCGCGCGCCGCGCGGTGGGGAGCGCGCGCGCCACCGCCCGCGCCTCCTCCGTCCCCTGGAAGGACTCGTAGGCGCGCATCGCGACGACTGTGTCCGCCACGTCGAAGTAGTCGCCCGAGCCGCCCACCACCAGCACCACGGAGACGCCCTGCTCCCGGTGCAGCTCGCGCGCGCGGTCGATGAAGGGGGTGATCGGCTCGTGCTCGCGGGCGATGAGCGCCTGCACGCGCGCGTCGCGGATCAGGAAGTTGGTGGCGCTGGTGTCCTCGTCCAGAAGCAGGCAGCGGCTGCCCACCTCGAGCGCCTCCGCGATCGCCGCCGCCTGCGAGGTCGAGCCGGAGGCGTTCTCGGTGAAGAAGTGGCGGGTATCCTCCCCACCTGGCAGGTCGGCGATGAAGTTGGAGATGTCGGTGCCCGCGACGCGCCGGCCGTCCTCCGCCCGCACCTTCACCGCCCAGGGGACGGTGACCACCCGCTCGCGGCCATCTCCCGGGATGTGGTCGTAGATGCCTCGCTCGATGGCGCGCAGCAGGGTGGACTTGCCGTGGAATCCTCCGCCGAGCAGGAGGGTCACCCCCTCGGGGACGCCCATCCCGCTCACGGGGCCCCTGTTCGGGGCGTGCAGCGTGACGCGCAGCGACTCCGGGGCGCGGAAGGGGACCGCCCGCTCGGCGGGGAGCGGAAGGGGATCGCCCGCTCGGCGGGGAGCGGCAGGTCCTCGACGCCGGAGCGGCGCGGCAGGATCGCCCCGTCAGCGACGAAGGCGACCAGACCGCGCGGCGCGAGCTGCTCCCGCAGTGCCCTCGCGTCCTCCACCGTCTCGACCTGGCGGCGCAGCGCAACGGCATCGAGGCTCGCGTGCTGCAGCCCTGCCTCGACGGCGCGCGGCACCGCATCGCAGAGCAGCTCCGCCGCCTCCCGACCCAGGACGGTGCGCCCACGCGCCGGGAGCCCCGCCCGGAAGCGCGCCTCCACCGTGCCATCGGCGTGCACGAGCAGCGAAGTGCGCCGCAGCACCTGCTGCCCCGGCCGCAGGATGCGCAGCTCGCCGCTCCGCCCGCTGCCCCGTGCGCTCTCCACCTCCGCGAGCGCCCCTGCAAACGTACGGTTCAGGAAGTCCGCCACCGCCACACGACGCGCCTCGGTGCCGAGCAGATCGCCAGGAAGGTCGGCTTGCTGCGGGGGGACCACGGCTCGCAGCCGGCTGGGGTCGGTGAAGGGGTCGCCCTGCACGTGGTCCACGCGCAACTCGAAGTGCGGAAAGGCGTAACGCTCCTCGATCCGCTTGTAGGCGCGGTAGCCCTGCCCATCGATGCTCTGCAGCAGACGGCGCAGCTCCTCGTGATCGCTCAAGCTTCTCTCCGGATGCGGGAAGGGAGTGCAGCAGCAGTGGAACTGCGTCCACTCTTTTGATAGATTTCCAGTTCGATGTTGAAACTCCGATGCTTACGGCTCAACGGTTCGGGACGCGGTTCACATGGATGCTCTCTTTGCCTCGGCCTTCGGGCCGCTTGTTATTTTTGCCCTTCGTATCGTGGACGTCTCGCTCGCTACGCTGCGGATGCTGATGATCATGCGGGGGCGCAAGCAGATCGCCCCGCTGATCGGTTTCTTCGAGGTGCTGATCTGGATCTTCGCGGTGGGGACCGCCATCAAGTACCTGCACTCGCCGCTGCACCTGGCCGGCTACGCGGGTGGCTTCGCGATGGGCAACCTGGTCGGCCTCTGGCTCGAGGAGAAGATGGCGCTGGGAATGGCCGCCGTGCGGGTGATGTCGCAGGAGAAGGGGCTCGACATCGCGGGCGCGCTTCGCCAGGCGGGCTTCGGCGTCACGCAGTTCGCGGGCTACGGCCGCAGCGGGCACGTCGAGGTGCTCTACGCGGTGCGGCGGCGGCGCGACGTGCCGATCGCGCTCAAGCAGATCGAGATCCGCGATCCCGACGCCTTCGTCACCATCGAGGAGCCTCGAATGATCCACCGCGGCTGGCTGCTGGAGAGGCGGCGGAAGTAGAGTACGAAAGTACGGAAGTACGTGACTACGAAAGAGAACTGCTGTTGCTTCCGTAGTCACGTACTGGCGCGGGGTGGCGGTCGGGAGGGGCCATACTCACGCACTTACCTGCACCTTCCACTCGCAGGCGCTGTCGCCGCGCGCCTCGCAGGCGCTGTGGTGGGCGCGGTAGCTGCGGCCGGTGTACTGCTGCAGCAGCTCCTCGAAGGCGCCGGTGTGAAGGCGCAGGCGGCGCCCTGCCCCTCCCCACGCGCGGTGAGCGAGCCGGCGATCTGGAGCTCGACGGGCCAGCGGTGCACCGTCAGGCGGCCGGGACCGACCAGCCGGCGGAAGAGCCGGCGGGCGGCGCGCTGCGCGGCCAGCAGCGCCAGCGGGCGCGGCAGGAAGCGGACGGGATGGCGGACCGCGGCGGAGCGCTGCTCCCAGGCGTGCTGCGCTACCCGCTGGCCGGCGCGGTAGCAGACCCGCTCCGCGTCGGGGCGGCGGGTGACCAGCCGGATCAGGTCCTCGATCTCGCTCGCGCTCTGCAGCCGCTTGCGCCGCATCTCCTCCTCCAGGCGATGGATCTGTAGCAGCACCACATCGCTCAGCCCCAGGCGGCGTGGCATGCTGGTGCTGAGGTCCTCGTCCTCGAGCACCTCCTCGGGCCGGTCGACGTCGCGCAGCGTCTTGAGGAGCAGCAGCGGAAAGACGGGCGCGATCGTACGCGCCTGCGCTGCCGGTTCGCTCTTCGGGGTCGTGTGTGCGGGATGGGACTCTTGCGTGCCGGGCATCGGATCCGTGGTCTGCATCGGGCATCCTGCAGGTGGACGGCAAATCTCGCCTCTGCGGCGCCGATCGGCAAGACACGTTCCCCGGCGCGCCTCTTGCACGCCGGGGCAGCAGCCGCACCCGACCGCCAACACCCCAACCCCGGAGGAGCAAGTGGATCCGAACGACAATCCCAACTGCATCTTCTGCCGTATCATCGGCGGCGACGAGATGGTCAGCCTGATCCACGAGGACGAGGAGATGATCGCCTTCCTGGACATCCAGCCTCTCTTCTCGGGCCACGTGCTCGTCGTACCCAAGCAGCACTACAAGAACCTCTTCTACGTGCCGGAGGATCTCGCCGCGCGCACCTTCGCCACCGCACGCCGCATCCTCCCCGGGCTGCGCAAGGCGACCGGGTGCCGCGCCGTCAATCTCTTCTCGCCCAATGGGGCGCATGGTGGTCAGGATGTCTTCCACTTCCATCTGCACCTCATCCCGGTGCCCGAGGACCAACCCTTCCCGCTGCAGCTTCCCAATCCCGGCGCCCCGGTTCCCTCGCGCTCGCAGCTCGACGTGATGGCAGTGCGCATCGGCCGCTGCATCCAGGAGGAGCAGCTGAGCGAAGCGCGTGCGTGAAAAGGAAGTGCGGGGTGCGACCCCACTACGCCGCGCCACCCCCGTGCGAAGTGCGAAGCTTATTCCCGCCCGGCTATTGCCGCTTCCGGCCACAGGTCGATATGCTGTTAGCATTTCATTCGCACTTCGCACCGCGCACTTCGCACTTGTAGTTGCATGAAGCGTTTCTCCGCCTACGATCCCCCCGAGTACCTGAACTGGTCGGCCGATCCCGAGCTGCTGCGCGGCTACCGCGAGGGCATGCAGGCCGATCCCGCGCGCGCCGAACAGATCCGCGCCCTCTCCGAGGAGGCGCTGCTGGGGATGTACGAGGGGCTGGTGCGCAATCGGCTGCACGACGTAGCGCTCAAGCGCTGGGTGCGCGGGGGCGTGATCTCGAAGGCGTGGCTGGGAACGGGAGAAGAAGCGACGACCATCGGGCCGGTGCACGCGCTGCGGCGCGGTGGGCCGGACCACGACGTGGTGGCGCCGATGATCCGCAACGCCGGCGCCTGCCACGAGATGGGGATGCCGGTCGCCGACATGCTGCGCGGCTACCTTGGCACCGACGACTCCCCCACCGGCGGGCGCGACCTGCACATCGGCGACCTGCGGCGCGGCATCCTCTCGCCGATATCGCACGTAGGCGACGTGGTGCCGGTGATCGCCGGCATCGCGCTCTCCTTCAAGCAGCAGGGCCAGGACCGGGTCGCGCTCACCTGGGTGGGGGACGGCTCGACCAAGGTCGCGGCTTTCCACGAGGGGATCAACTTCGCCGCGGTGCAGCGCCTCCCCGCCATCTTCATCATCCAGAACAACCAGGTCGCCCTGGGAACGCGGCTCAGCCAGCACGCCGCCGGCTCCTTCGCCGACTGGCCGAAGATGTACGGCGTGCCGGGCGGCCTCTTCGACGGCAACCACGTGCTGGACGCCTACGCCGCCACGCGCGTCGCCGCCGAGCGCGCCCGGGCGGGGGAGGGGGTGACGCTGCTCGTCGCCGA
>JBPCIT010000176.1:0-9804 GCA_051006015.1 Longimicrobiaceae bacterium | reverse complement strand
GGCCCGCTACGACCTCCAGGTCTTCGCCGTCAGCAACCATCTGGTCGGCCAGGCGGTGTGCGACCGGATCGACGAGCGGCACCAGAGCATCCTGCCGCCGCGCGTCTGGGGCGACGGCGACCCCGAGGGGGTGCGGCAGCGCGCCGCCGAGGAGATGCGGAACACCGCCCGAGCCGCGGCACGCCTCGGTGTCAAGGTGGTCAACGGCTTCACCGGCTCCTCGATCTGGCACCTGCTCTACAGCTTCCCCTCCGTTCCCGACGAGATGATCGCCGCCGGCTACGAGGACTTCGCCGTGCGCTGGAACCCGATCCTGGACGTCTTCGACGAGGTGGGCGTGCGCTTCGGCCTGGAGGTGCACCCGACGGAGATCGCCTTCGACATCTCCGCCGCCGAGCGCGCCCTGCAGGCTCTCGGTCGTCGCGAGGCCTTTGGCTTCAACTACGACCCGAGCCACCTCGGCTACCAGGGGGTGGACTACCTCGCCTTCATCGAACGCTTCGCCGACCGCATCTACCACACGCACATGAAGGACGTGTGGTGGTCGAGCACGCCGCGGGCGTCTGGTGTCTTCGGCGGCCATCTGCCTTTCGGCCATCCGGACCGCTACTGGGAGTTCCGCTCCATTGGACGGGGGAGCATCGACTTCGAGGAGGTCGTCCGCCTGCTCAACCGCATCGGCTACCAGGGTCCGCTCTCCATCGAGTGGGAGGACATCGGCATGGACCGCGAGCATGGCGCGGAGGAAGCGTGTGCCTACATCAAGTCCATCGACTTCCCGCCCTCGAGCGTCGCCTTCGACGCAGCCTTCGCCCGGGACGCGCAGGCGTAGACTGGCGAAGGGGTAGCCTCAGCACCCGTCCGGATCTCGACCGGCATGCGGGTGCTGAGGCTATCGGGCGGTCCTCCTCACATCATCCTTTACTTCCGCTGAAGTACCCCGTAACGTAGAAATGTAGTTTCCTTTCGTTAGCTCCCCTGCGCTAAGCTTGTGGGTGCACCCTCTCCATGACCTCTCTCGTTGATCGCCTGAAGGAGCGCAAGCTCGGGCAGTGGGCGCTGGCCTACCTCGCGGGCGCGTGGCTGCTGCTGCAGGTCTTTGGCGAGCTGCGGGATAACTTCGGCTGGTCCCCACTCTATGGGCGCATGCTCACCGTGCTGCTCGCTATCGGCTTCCTCGGCGCCTTAGTGCTCGCCTGGTACCACGGAGAGCAGGGACGGCAGCGCATGGGCGGGGTGGAGCTGCTCATGCTCACCGGCATCCTCGTTGTGGCTGGTGTGGCCATGGCCCTGATGGGGCGCGGCGAAGATGCACAGGCTGAGGCCCGGCTCGGTGGAGCAGCGCCGGAGATCACACTGCCGCGGGCGGAGCGCAACTCCGTGGCCGTGCTACCCTTCGCCAACCTGAGCCGCGATCCGGAGAACGAGTACTTCTCCGATGGGATCACCGACGAGATCCTCACCACACTGGCCAATGTGGGGGATCTGCGGGTGATCAGCCGCACCTCGGTGATGCAGTACAAGGGCACGGCCAAGCCCCTCCGGCAGATCGCCTCCGAGTTAGGCGTGGCACATGTGCTGGAGGGCAGCGTCCAGAGAGCAGGAGAGCGGGTGCGGATCAACGCGCAGCTCATCGACGCGGGCACCGACGCGCAGCTCTGGGCCGAGCGCTACGACCGGCCGCTGCAGGACATCTTCGCCCTGCAGAGCGAGATTGCGCAGCAGATCGCCCAGGCACTGCGGGTCAGGATCAGCCCTAACGAGCGGGCACGCCTGGAGCGGCCCCGCACAGCCAATCTCACGGCGTACGACTATGTTCTCCGGGCACGGGAGTTCGTGCGGCGTCAGAACTCGCGCGACATCGAAGCGGGGATCGAGCTCCTGCGCCGGGCCCGCGAGCTGGATCCCACGTATGCAGATGCCAATGCTGCCCTTGCCAACGCGTTCATTTCCCGGTTTGTCACCTCCGGAGATCGCATGTGGCTCGACTCCACGACGGTTGCAGCCCGGCGCGCCATTGATCTCGATCCGGAGGCCGCTCCTGGCTACAGTTGGCTCGGCTGGGCGCTCGAATGGCAGGGAGACTTGGAAGCAGCGCTCGGTGCGCATCAGCGAGCAATCGAACTCAACCCGAACGCCTCGATCGGACTGGGCAACCTCTACCGTGATGGCTTCGGCCGCCTGGACGAGGCCGCTCGCTGGTGGCGGATAGCGCTCGAGGGCGATCCCACGAACAGCGCCACCCACTGGCAGGCTGGGCGTACCTATCTTTATCTGGGGATGACCGCTCGCGCACGGCTACAATTCGAAAGGGCAGTGGAGTTCCAGCCGGGATGGGCATGGCCGCACTTTCACCTCAGCACGACGTATCTGCTGGAAAGGAAACGGGAGGAGGCCACGGCGCAGGTCCAGCGCATGCTCGCTGCTACCGGGAACACTCCGGACGCGTTGATCTTCGCAGGTCAACATGCTCTCGCGCTGGGTGATCTGCGGACGGCGCGGCGCTATTTCGAGCAGGGTCTGCGGGGCATACCTGACGCAGCCTCGTGGTACAGGACCTATGGTACCCTCGGTCTCGCCTGGGTGCTGCAGCAGTCGGGCGATGCCGTGCGGGCGCGAGAGCTCGCCCGCGAGGCTGCCTACCAGATTGAGCACCGATCGGCTGGTTCCCCGAAGAGACCGGAAGAATTTGTGAATCTGGCGATGGTTCGGGTGCTGGAGGGAGATCGGGAGGGGGCGCTGAAAGCCTTCGAGGATGGTGTCCGCAAGGGCTGGCGCCACTACAACGATGGGCCAAATGCGGCGATCTTGGAGTCTCTGCGTGGGGAACCCCGCTACGACCGCCTGATGACCGAGGTCAAAGCAGACGTGGAGCGGCAGCGCGCGCGGGTGAAACGGGAGGGGTGGTAGTTCCGGACGTGGTACGGGGAGAGGAACCACGACCTCGCATCGGGTATCAGAGGATACCGTACTCTGGCTCCTCATCGGCTGCACGATAGCCCGATATCCCTCGTCACGATTTGCTCTTACAGGAGCGGTTCATGTCGCTGGTGGAAACACGCTATGAGCACATCGTGCTGGACGCGGCCGGCGTGCCGCGCATCGCCGGCACCACGATGAAGGTCATCGAGCTGATCCAGGAACAGCTCGCCTACGGATGGAGTGCGGAGGAGCTGCACTTCCAGCATCCGTATCTGTCGCTGGGGCAGATTCACTCCGCCCTGGCCTACTACTGGGATCACAAAGACGAACTGGATCGGGATATCGCGCGCCGGCTCGCCCGCGTGGACGAGATCCGTCGGGTCACACCCCTTTCGCCTATGCACACGCGTTTGAAGCGCCAGGAATAAGGGATGCCGCTCCGGCTGTACATGGATCACCACGTGCCCCGTGCAATCACCAATGGACTGCGGCTGCGTGGTGTGGACGTGCTGACCGCCTACGAGGACGACGCCAGCGAGCTGGAGGATCCCGATCTCCTGGACCATGCAGCCGAACTCCGACGCGTGCTCTTTACGCAGGACGACGATCTCCTGGTCGAGGCGACGCGGCGCCAGCATTCCAGCCTGTCCTTCCACGGGGTCATCTACGCGCATCAGCTTCGCGCCTCCATCGGCCGGTGTGTCGAGGATCTAGAGCTGATTGCAACGGTCGGCAGCGATGAGGATGTGATCAACCAGGTGATCTTTCTTCCGCTGTAGCAGCCCACGGCACGCGACGCTTGCAACCCACAGGCGAAGCGATGCTGACCCTGTGCGAAGGCGCGAGCTCCACTTCTTTGCGCGATACTCGATGGAAAACCTCTGGCTCCGGCTCAAGGAGCGCAAGCTCGTGCAGTGGGCGCTGGCGTACCTTGCCGGCGCCTGGCTGCTGCTGCAGGTGCTCGACGTGCTCGGCCAGAACTTCGACTGGCCGCGCAGCGTCTTCCGTTCCGCTACCGTCCTCCTCGGCATCGGTTTCCTCGCCGCGCTCGTGCTGGCCTGGTACCACGGAGAGCAGGGACGGCAGCGCATGGGCGGGGTGGAGCTGCTCATGCTCACCGGCATCCTCGTTGTGGCTGGTGTGGCCATGGCCCTGGTGGGGCGCGGCGAAGATGCACAGGCTGAGGCCCGGCTCGGTGGAGCAGCGCCGGAGATCACACTGCCGCGGGCGGAGCGCAACTCCGTGGCGGTGCTCCCCTTCGCCAACCTCAGCGAGAGCAGGGAGAACGAGTACTTCAGTGACGGCATCACGGACGAGATCCTGACCACGCTGGCCAACGTGCGGGATTTACGGGTGATCAGCCGCACCTCCGTGATGCAGTACAAGGGCACGGCCAAGCCCCTCCGGCAGATCGCCTCCGAGTTAGGCGTGGCGCATGTGCTGGAGGGCAGCGTGCAGCGGGCGGGAGATCGGGTGCGGATCACGGCGCAGCTGATCGACGCACAGACGGACGCGCACCTCTGGGCGGAGCGCTACGACCGACCGCTAGAGGACATCTTTGCCGTGCAGAGTGAAATCGCCCAGCAGATTGCGCAGGCGCTCCAGGCGGAGCTCAGCTCAGGCGAGCGGGAGCGGTTAGTGCGGCAACCCACAACCGACCCGATGGCTCACGATCATGTGCTGCGGGCGAGAGAGTATCTCCGTCTCTTCACCCCGAGCAGTACCGCGGCGGCGCTCTCGCTCCTGCGCAGTGCCCGCGAGCTGGACCCGGAGTATCCAGATGTCTACGCGGCTCTCGCCCGCGCCTTCCACCAACGGGTGGTCTTTAGCGGCGGGGAGGAGCTGTGGGACTCTTCTGAAGTCGCCGCCCGGCGCGCGATCGCGCTCGATCCGGAGTTCGCCCCGGGTTATGCCCAGTTGGGCTGGATACTCGATTTTCGCGGCGACCGGGAGGCGGCGCTGCAGGCGCATCTGCGGGCGGTCCAGCTCAACCCCAACCACTCCGACGGGCTGGCGAACCTCTACCATTACAGCTTCGGTCGTCTGGACGAGGCCGCGCGCTGGTGGGGTCCCGCGCTCCGGACCGATCCGAACAACAGCTTTTCGGTTTGGCTGGCGGGGCGCACCTATCAACATCTGGGGATGCCCGCGCGAGCACGGCCCCTCCTGGAAAAGAGCATCGCGATCACGCCCGATCTTCCGTGGTACCAGTACAGCCTGATCATGAACCTCCTGCAGGAGGGCCGCCGTGAGGAGGCCAAAGCGCAGATGCAGAGCATGCTCGGGTTCGCGGAGCATGCTCTGGACGCATTGCTTCTTGCCGGCCTCGCCGCCGCCGATATGGGGGACTTCACGGCTGCTCGCAGCTACTTCGAGCGCTTCTACGCGCGGGGCGGTGGGGGGCAGGCGTACGAGGCCTCGGGCATGCTCGCCTTCGCCTGGATCCTCCGGCAGGCAGGAGAGGCGGAGCGTGCACGAGACTTTGTGCAGAAGGCTGCCCGCTGGCTCGGCGGCCATCACAAGCTGAGAGCCGAGGCCCAGATGGATCTCGCAAAGGTTAGACTGCTAGAGGGAGACCGGGAGGGTGCGCTCCGGCAGATGGAGGAGGCGGTACGCCAGGGCTGGCGCTTCTACAACGAAAGCCCGAACGATCCCATCCTGGCGTCGCTGCGCGGTGATCCCCGCTTCGACCGCCTCATGGCCGAGGTGAAGGCGGACGTGGACCGCATGCGCGCGCGGGTGGAGCGGGAGGGGTGGTGAGGCAGGATCCCGTGCGGCGGCGCTCCGAGTGGCAAGTCGCGCGCTGTTTCGATTCAATTGCCGTGCTGCCGCTGGTGGACCTCGGCTTCGGGAACGGCTTGCTTGTTCCGGAGCCGGTAGGATCGCAGATTGGCTGTGGTGCAAAGGAGGCATCATGAGCGTGACAATCCGAGCGGACGTGCCGCCGCTGCGTCAGGATGCGTCGGGGGCTTTGCGGGTCGGCCAATCGCGAGTGCTGTTGGAGCTCGTGATCCGTGCGTTCCAGGATGGGGCTACCCCCGAGGTGATCGTGCAGCGCTATCCCACCACCACGCTGGCGGATATCTACGCCGTCATCGCGTACTACCTGCGCCACCCGGACGATGTCGAGGCATACCTGGCGGAGCGTGAGGAGCAGGCGGAGCAGGTCCGCCATCGGAACACGAGCCGGCAGAGTGATCTCGCTGAAGTCCGCCGCCGGCTGCTCGCGCAGCGTGGCGCGTGAGGCTCGGGGATGTTGCGCCTGGCGAGTGACGAGAACTTCGGCTGGTCGAGCCCACCAGCGGACTGCCACCCGCAGCCGGATCAGGGCCTCCACTCCCCCCGCGCCACCGCCGGGATGAAAGTATCGAGCCCCTCGGGCGGGTACTCCAGCGTCCGCCGCTCCTCGGCGCTCTGATAGGCGGTCATCAGCAGCTTCACCACCTCGAGCCCGTCGTCGAAGCTCAACTTGAGCGGCTCCTTGCCCAGGAAGGCGCGGACGAAGTGGCGGTTCTCGGCCTCGTAGCCGTAGACCGAGGGCTCGTTGGGGACCACCGGCATCAGCCCCACCTCGGCGTTCTGCTTCTCGACCAGATCCTCCCCCTGCTCGCCCCGCACCTCACGGCTGAAGAAGACCGTCAGACCGCTGTCCAGCGAGTTCCATCGCATCGAGTACTCGGGTCCCAGCAACTCAGTGGAGAGACGGAGTCCAGCTCCGACGAAGCTCCAGGAGGTGGAAACCTCACCGAGCACGGTGTACCCGTCGTCCGTCTCGAACTCGATGGTCAGGCTAGCGAAGTCCTCCGTAGGTGCCCGCGCGAAGTCCACCTCCGGCCCCATCGCCTGCTTGAGCCGCTCGACGTACTCGGGACGCGTCCACTTCAGGCTCGCGATGTGGCCGGTCAGCCGCACGGGGCGGACGGTGGAGAGCGGCTCGCCCGGCTGGGTCAGCAGGTGGCGGACCAGCAGCACCGAGTGGCACATCATGTCGTTCAGCACCCCGCCGCCCTGCAGGTCTCCGCGCCAGAACCAGGGCGTGTGCGGCCCGCTGTGCTCCTCGGCGGCGCGTGCCAGGTAGGGGCGGCCGGTGGTCGCCGCGCCGCGCGCCCAGGTGAGGTCGCGCCCGCGTTCGACGTGTGGCGTGAAGAGCTGGTCCTCCAGATAGCCATGCATCAGCCCGGCGCGTTTGACCAGGGCGGTGATGTGCTCCGCCTCCGCCACGTTGCGCGCCAGCGGCTTCTCGCAGGCGATCGCCTTCAGCGTCCCCCGCCCGCTCTCGATGGCGTGGACGATCTCCTCGACGTTCTCGACGCGCACATGGTTCGGGCCGGTCAGCCAGACCGCATCGATGGCGGGGTCGGCGACCATCTCGGTGATCGAGGCGTACGGGCGCGCCTCGCCCACGTCGATGTCGCGCGCGAGTGCCGCGGCAGAGGCGGCGTTCTGCTGGTTCGGGCTCCAGACGCCGAGCACGTCGGCATCGCGCACCCCGATCCAGGACTGGATGTGGAAGCGGGCGATGAAGCCGCTGCCGATGAAGCCCACGCCGAGTCGTTGGTTGCTCATCGCCACTCCTGTGCGGTTCGGGTCACCAGTTCAGCTTGCCAGCGCCGCGCAGATATGATGCCAGCTCAAGATCCGCTGCGTACAGAGCGATGAGACCTTCTGCAGCCACCGGAGCAACTGGTTGGCAGACCTGGAATCACCGGCGCGCTGTGGGGGCGCTGCCGCTGCCGATGGTTACCGCGCCGGTCACCCGTAGCTGGCGCGCTTCCGACTCCGGCACCCGCCAGCTCTGGTCGAAGCGGCCCTCCGGCACCACGTTCTCTGGAGGACCGCGGAAGAGGAGGAAGTCCTGCAGACCCATGAGGCCGAGCGCCACCACGTCGCCCACGAAGGGCGAGGGCCGGCGGCCCGGAGTCGCGGGGGGTGCAGGAGCCACGCCGGGGGCCGGCCGGGTGCTCCGCCACCAGGGCAGCCCGGAGCTGATCAGCACGTACCGTTCCTCGATCGGGAAGACGTAGAGGAGGCCGTACTCGTCGGTGGATGCGGCATCGAGGTGGAGGGGTAGCCGATCGGCGTACCGCGCGATCAGGCTGTTGGTCTCCCGGGTGCCGAAGAGCACCAGGTTGGCGCTCTCCAGATCGCTCGGCCGCACGTCGCGGTCGGCGATCGCGTGCGGGAAGACCATGACGCCGGCCGCCCTGCGCCCCCTCCCCCGACCCCTCCCCCAATTCTGGGGGAGGGGAGAACTGCACATTTTGCCGTACCAGTGGAGTTGAGGCGTGGCAGGATCGAGTCCCCCCTCTCCCCTTGTGGGAGAGGGGGTTAGGGGGTGAGGGCCCCTATCAGGCAAGATCGAGCACGAAGTTGAAGTGGCCGGCGATGCCGCTGCCGGCCGATTCCGTGCGCATCACCAGGTCCGGATGGAAGATGCGATCCCTCGCGTTGCGGCTCTCCTCCGGAAAGTAGAGCTGCGTGGTGAGGATGGGCCGCTCGGGCGCCTGCACCTTGACGTGGATGTGGCGCGTGCGTCCGGGATAGAGCCCCGGGACGATGGTTTCGAGCCGATAAATCCCGTGCTCGTCGGTGAACTGATGCCCACGCAAGCGGTAGCCCCGGTTGTCGTATTCGCCGTCGGCGTCCGTCTGCCAGAAGTCGATCAGCGCATTCGCCACCGGACGGCAGCTTCGCGTGAATACCACCCCGGTCAGCATGAGCCGCGTACCCGCCACTCCCGATTCGATCAGCGACGTACGCTGCGGCGATCTGGGCGTGAAGAACGGACCCTCCGTCTGGGCGGGCGTCGGATCGTCGTCATCATCGTCGTCGCAGGCGGGGGTGGGGGCGAGCACCATCGTCCCCGGCTCGTCCGGACCCCGCGCCAGATCCAGCAGCTTCGGCGCCGCCAGCACCAGGGGAACCGCGGCCATCGCCTGCAGGAAGCGGCGGCGAGTCCTGTCCTGTGGGGTGTTCTCGTCCATGGTCTCTACGGGGTGGCTGAGTGATCGCGGGTCAGGTTGAAGTCGTACTCGAGCCTGATGCTGTCGGCGACGCTGAGCAGAATCGGCACGCGCGGCTGCGTCAGCCCGAAGTCGTCGAAGGTGAAGCCGGTCGCGGCCGTTCCAGTGACACGATCGCCCGCGAACTGCGCGGTGACGCGCCAGGTGGTCGGCCGCGTCACCCCGCGCACCGTCGGGTTGCCGATCATCTCGAAGGTCCGCGCGCCGGTGGTCGGCAGCGGCCAGGAGAGTCCGCGTAGACCGGTCGGCACCAGCTCGACCGTGGGGAACTGCTCCGTCTCCAGCAAGCGGCGCTGCACGTAGCCATCGCGCCGGCTCTGGTCGCTGGTGAGCTGTGTGACGTTGGCGACGATCCTGGATCGGTTGGAGACCGGGTTGCCATCCTCGCCGATCACGATCGCGCCCGTCACCTGATTCGTCTCCCCGACCGCGTCGTTCGGCAGATCCCGTCCGACCAGCTGCTCCCGTACCCGATAGCGTACCTGGTTTCCGGTGGGCGCCACGGCGAGCCGAATCTCGGCGGTGACCGGTGACCCGGCAAGGAGGAGCGCCGGCTGCACGGTCGGAGCCGTGGCGGCTGAAAGTGCACCCGCCGGGGAGGGCGGCACGAAGGTCACTGCCGCCAGCGCCAGACCAGCCGGTACGAGGAGTGTCAGGAGGACACGCTGTGTGGACATGTTCGATCTCCAGGATGAATGATCTCCGAGCACGTCGAAGGCTGCTCACGAAGTCGTCCTGTACAGACAGGATCCGGAGGGCAACGGTTCACCCGGAGAGAATCCATCGCCCGCCGCGGCTGCCAGCGGGGCCAGCACCACGACCTGTTCTGGCCCCACGAATCCACTCTGCTGAGACCTCC
>JBPCIT010000175.1:0-2671 GCA_051006015.1 Longimicrobiaceae bacterium | reverse complement strand
GGGAGCACGGCGAGCGCGATCGCCCAGCCGTAGGAGACGCTCGCCGCCACCTTGCCGAAGAGGATCGCCTCGTCCGGGAGGCGGCTCGCGAGCAGGGTGTCCAGCGTGTGCCGCTCCCGCTCGCCGGCGAAGGAGTCGGGGATCACGGTGACGACGAACATCACTCCCACGAACGCGGTCAGGAAGACCGTCATCCAGGAGTGGCCGAAGAGCGGCCCCATCTCCCAGCCGAAGAAGGCGCCGCCGAGCAGCACGAGCGGAAAGAGGCGCAGCGGCGAGCGGCGGCGGGTGCGGTCCTGCTGCAGGTACTCGCGCCACTCCTTCCACATCAGCGTGTAGAGGTCGTGGATCACGCCTCCTCCATCAGGCTGAGAAAGACGTCCTCGAGCGAGGCGCGGCTGCGGTGTACCTCCTCGATCTCCCCGCCGGCGTGCACGATGAGGGCGATCAGCGGCGCGGCGGAGGCGTCGGCACGCAGGTCGATGAGCAGCCGGCCATCCGCGCGGCGCACCGCCGCGACCTCCGGGTGCGCGCCGAGGCGTCCGATCAGCTCCTCACCGAAGCCGCGCCCCACCACCTCCAGACCCGGCTCCCTGGCGCGCGAGTGTAGCTCCCGCGGCGGCCCCACGGCGAGCAGCCTGCCGCCGCGGATCACCCCGACGAGGTCGCACACCCGCTCCGCCTCCGCCAGGTTGTGAGTCGTGAGGAAGACGGTGGCGCCCTCGCGTGCCGCCAGGGCGCCGATGTCCTCGCGCAGCGAGACGGCGGCCACCGGATCCAGGCCCGCGGTGGGCTCGTCCAGAAAGACGAGCGAGGGGCGGTGCAGCAGCGCGCGCGCCACGGCCAGCTTCTGCTTCATCCCGCGGCTCCACTTCCCCGCCAGCTCGCCGCGGCGATCCCAGAGCCCGAAGTGCGAGAGCAGCTCGCGAATGCGGGCGCGCCGCTCGGCGGCCGGCATCCTCCACACCCGTCCGTAGAACTCGAGGTTGTCCTCCGCGCTGAGCCGCTCGTAGATGCCCGGGTGCTCGAGGAGCGCCCCGGCTCGCTCCCGGATGCGATCCCCCTGGGTGCGGCTGTCGAAGCCCAGCACCTCGGCGCGCCCCGCGGTCGGCTCGAGCACACCCAGCAGCAGGCGGATGGTGGTCGTCTTCCCCGAGCCGTTCGGCCCCAGGAAGCCGAAGACGCTCCCCGCCGGCACCTCGAGCGAGAGGTCGTCCACCGCGCGGACGGTCTCGAAGTCGCAGGTGAGACTCTCCGTGCGAATCGCCAGGGCGGTCATCGTGGCCAGCGAGCCGCGGGGAGGAGGAGTTGCCGCTTCAGGACGGGCGGCCTCTCATCGGCGTACCGCGGTGATCTCATGGAGCTGCTGGCGCACCGCGTCGGCCCTGGCGCCGCGCTCGAGCGCGGCCCAGAGGCGGGCGACCGTCTCCTCGTCCACCAGCCCCGGCGGTGAGCCGACGGCCGGCGTCGAGAGCACCTCGGTGGCACGGAAGGCGTCCACCGCCGCCACCGCCTCCTGCGTGTACAGGAAAGCATCGTCGCCGCGCTGCAGCTCGGCCTCCTGTGGGCGGAAGTGTCCGAGCGCGTGCAGGATCACCTTGAGCTGCCAGACGTCGGCGCCGGAGAAGTGCTGCAGGGTGCGGAAGCCCAGCGTCTGGGAGATGGAGTTGTAGATGCGGCGCAGCTCCTCGACCGGCTCGGCGTGCTCGCAGACGTTGATGCTGGCGGTGATCCGGTCGGGCCGGCGCGAGCGGCCGGGGCGTGGGTCGGCCACCACCACCGCGGCGGACTGCGCGCGTCCCTTGCGGGCGTCTCCCCCCGCAGCCTGGCCGGCGGCGAGCGCCTCAATCAGCCGGTCGGCGAGGTGGCGGCCGCTCGCGGCGGTCCCCTCGAAGCTCGCCGCGACCGCCTCCAGAACGCCGGCTCCCACGAGAAGGTTGCCCTGGGTGACGTAGTTCTGCCCCGCCCGATGTCCCGCCCAGGCGTTGGCGCGCTCCCCGGTGTGCTGCGCACCGCGGCCATCCATCGCGATCACCCCGACCTGCCGCTGGGCGGCGCCGGTGTCCGCCGCTACCGTGCGGCGCAGCGCCTCCTGCGGCGCCACGCCGCCCGCGAGCAGGTCGAGCAGCTCGGGTCCGTACTCGACCCGGGTGAACGCCTGCGTCGCCACCGCGCCGACGCCGGCGCGTACCCAGGGCACGGCGTTGCCAACGCAAGCCACGCGCGTGGTGACCGCCACGCCGGACTCACCGGTGGCGGGATCCACCGCGGCGATGGAGAAGGTGGCGAAGCGAGGAACGTCACCCCAGGCGACCGGCTCCTGCGCGACGCCGGGTCGTGGTGCGAGCAGCGCAAGCGCGAGCAGCGAGCCGCAGAGCCATCCGCGCGAGGTACGACGGCGCGTGGGTGCAGCCTGACGATTGCCTTCGCTCATGCTCTGATTCGTGAGACGGGGAAGCGGGTTGGAACCAGCCGAGAAGGTAGGCGAGACGGCGGCGGTGGTGCAAGCGGGGGGCCCTCACCCCCTAGCCCCCTCTCCCAATTCTGGGAGAGGGGGAACACGATCCTGCCAATCCTCGGCTCCAGTGCATAGGAAGGCACCGGTGCCCCGTTTCCCCTTTCCCCCAGAATTGGGGGAGAGGTGGCGAGCCCTGGCGAGCCGGAGAGAGGG
>JBPCIT010000174.1:0-18682 GCA_051006015.1 Longimicrobiaceae bacterium | reverse complement strand
GTCGATGAGCATGCGGCTTCCCACCCCGCGCGGGGTCGAGCCTCTGGCCCGCACGATGGTGGCCAGCACCACCGGGCGCCCCTCGTGCGCGGCGTCGGCGGCGGCGGTGAAGACGGCCAGGTCCTCGGTCATGCTCTCAGCCTTCTCGCTCTCTCAGGAATCTCTCCACGACCCGCTCCTTATCGCGTAGCGGCTGGCCGGTGCCGCCGCGGCGCAGGCGGACGATCTCGGCGGCGATGGCGAGGGCGATCTCTTCTGGCGTCTCGGCGCAGAGGTCCAGCCCGATCGGGGCATGAACGCGAAGCAGCCGCTCACGGGGGATTCCCTCGCGGGCGAGCTGCTCGAAGGCGGCGCGGACGCGGCGGCGGCTGCCCACCATGCCGACGTAGGCGAGCTCGGTGGGGCGGCGCAGCACGTCGCACAGCGCGTCATAATCGTACTTGTGGCCGCGCGTCACCAGCACCAGGTGTGTGCCGGGGCCGAGCGGCACCTCCCGAAAGGGGTTGGAGAAGTCGGCGCGCAGCACGCGCTCGGCCTCCGGGAAGCGCTCGCGGGTGGCGAAGTGCGGCCGGTCGTCCAGCACCGTCACGCACAGGCCGAGCATCGCCCCCAGATGGCAGAGCGGACGGGCGATGTGGCCGGCGCCCACGATCACCAGCTCGGGCGGCGGGCGGTGAAGCTCGAGGTAGAGGGTGAATGCCGCTCCCTCGACCGCTAGCTCCCGCGCGCCGCCGGTCTCTCCCGCCCCCCCGCCCGCGAGCAGCTCCCGCGCAGCGGTCAGCGCCCGCTCGTCCAGCCGGGGATCGCCCAGTGTGCCCCGCCGCCGCCCCTCCCACACCAGCAGCCGACGGCCGATCAGCGATTCCGCCCCTCCCGCTGGCTCGATCAGCACCACGCTGACCACCGGCTCGCCGCCGCGCAGCGCTGCCGCGGCGTGGCGCACCGCCTCCCCCGCGGAGAGCGGAGCGTCCTCCGCCGCCGGGTCCGTCATTCCTCCAGCTCCCGCAGTCGCCGCAGGTCGGCGGGAGTGTCCACGTCGAAGAGGGTGCCGGCGTCCTCCACCGGCACCTCCTCGAGGTCGTCGGCGTGTGCGTGGACCACGCTGCGGGCGCCGAGCGGGAGCGGATCGGCGAGGAGCTCGGGGAAGACGGCGCGGGCGAAGAGCGTGGGGTGTCCGTGTCTGCCGCCGTAGGTGGGGAGCACGATCGGTGCGCCGGCTCGCCGGAAGGCCGCGATCAGCGCCCGCACCGTGTGCGCCTCGATGCGCGGGAAGTCGGCCGGGGTGACGACCACCGCCTCCGTCTCCGGAGGCAGGGCGCGCAATCCCTCGCGCAGCGAGTCGATCTGCTCCGCCTCCGGGAGCGGGTTGACGACCACACGCGTGCCCGCCTCGCGCGCCTCGCTGGCGATGCGGTGCGCGGCCTCCTCCTCCTGCGCACCGACGACGACGACGATCTCGCTGCACCCTCCGCCCCGCAGCACTCCCGCAACATGTGCGAGAAAGCTCTCGCCTCCCACCTCGAGGAGGGGCTTGGGAGCGCCCATCCGCCGTGAGCGGCCGGCGGCGAGCACGATTCCGCCGATCATCTGCCTGGCGTCAGAGCGGACGACACGCGCCGCTCAGACACCGACCGCACCGCTCTCGAGCTGCTCCGGCGCCGGGGGAGCCGGCGTTTCCTCCGCGGCCCGAGGCAGGGTGAAGAAGAAGGTGCTCCCTCTGCCGGGCTCGCTCTCCACCCAGATGCGGCCGCCGTGCGCCTCGACGATGCCGCGCGCGATCGAGAGGCCGAGGCCCACCCCGCGACGGTCGCGGTCGCTCGCCTGCCAGAAGCGCCCGAAGATGTAGGGGAGCTGGTCCGCCGCGATGCCGGGGCCGGTATCGGAGATGGCGAAGCGCACCTCCTCTCCCATCGGCTCGCAGCCGATGCGGATGTTCCCCCCCTCCGGGGTGAACTTGATGGCGTTGCCGACCAGATTCGAGATCACCTGGAGCACGCGCGAGCGGTCCATCATCACCGGGGGAAGGCTCCCGTCGAGCTCGATCTTCAGCGCGATGGAGCGCGCCTCCGCGAGCGGGCGCAGCATGAAGGCCGCCTCCTTGACGAGCAGCGGGACCCTCTCCGGACAGGTGTCCATCCTCAGCTTGCCGCTCTGGATCCGGGTGGCCTCGACCAGATCCTGGATCAGCCGGTTCATCTGGTCCGCGGAGAGGTCGATGACGGAGAGATAGTGCTTCATCTCCTTGCTCTCCACGCCCTCCTCGGCGAGCACCTCCGCCAGCGCCCCGTTCGCCATCTTTATGCTGTTGAGCGGGTTGCGCAGATCGTGCGCGACGACGCCCAGCACCTCGTCGCGCGCCTGCGTCGCCTGCTGCGCCTCGTGGAAGAGGCGCGCGTTCTCGACCGCCAGCGCCGCCCGGTTCGCCAGCTCCTCCGCAAGCGCCAGCTCCTCCGGACCGTAGCGCCGGCCCGACTCGGTCATCACCAGCACCAGGGAGCCGAGGATCCGCCCCGGCGCGCGCAACGGCACGGCCAGCAGCGAGCGGGGAGCGAGCTGCTCGACGATTCGCCGGTGCTCCTCGCTCGCCATGCCCGCGGCGATCATCTCCGGGGTGAGCTCCGGGACGAGCGAGGAGCGTCCCTCCATGAGTGCGACCATCGCCGGATGCTGCTTCGGGACGGTGCCGGCCCGGAAGTGTGTCACCTCGCGCAGCAGCGGCTCCTTGCTCGGATCGACGTGCGCGACGCCCACGCGGGTGAGCCCCTCGTCCTCCTCGAGCACGTCCACCGCGCAGTAGTCCGCCAGATCCGGGATGACCAGCCGCGCGAGCGAGGCCAGCGTGGTGTGGTAGTCGAAGGAGGTCGCCAGCACGCGGCTCGCCTCCGCCAGGAAGGCCGCCCGCCGCTGCGCCGCCTCCGCCGCCTCGCGCGCGGCCTGCTCCTGCCGGTAGAGGAAGCGGGTCTCGAGCAGGTTGTGGATGCGCAGCAGCACCTCGGTGACGTCCAGCGGCTTGCTGAGGAAGTCGCGGGCACCGCTCGAGAGGGCGCGCTGCTTGGCCTGCGGGGTGGCGTCCGCGGTGAGCACCAGGATCGGCAGGTAGCTGCTCTCCGGAGTGCGCTCGGCGAGCTGCCGCATCACCGCGAAGCCATCCAGGTGCGGCATGTGCAGGTCCAGCAGGATCAGATCCGGCCGCGCGCTCTCATAGAGGGAGAGCACCTCGCGCGGGTCGGTAGTGCTGACCACGTTCTCGTATCCCTCGTCCGCCAGGCAGCTCTCGAGGAAAAAGACGTTGGCTGGCTCATCGTCTACGATCAGGATCGCCGCCCGCTTCAGCTCTTCGCTCATCGCTTCTCCCGCTGCGCGAGGATGCCGTCGACCGTGTCGAGGAACTCGTCCACGTCGAGCGGCTTGGTGAGATACGCCTTTACCCCCTCCTGCATCAGCTGCTTGATCCGGCCCGGCATGGCGTCGGCGGTGATGACCACCACCGGAATGCCGCGGGTGCGCGGGTCGCTCTGCAGCCGCTTGAAGACCTCATCGCCCCGCAGATCCGGAAGGTGCAGGTCCAGCAGGATGAGGTCGGGGTGGTGCTGTGCCGCCAGCTCCAGCCCCATCTGCCCCTGGAGTGCCGTCACCAGCGTGACCTCCGGCCGGGACTCGAGGATGCTCTCGATCAGCGCCAGGTTGGCGAGGTTGTCCTCGACGTAGAGAACGGTCGCCGCGGGGGCGCCGGTGACTGCCTCCGGCGCATCGGGCCTGACGCCGCCACTGGCCGCCAGCCGCTCGAGCGGACTCGGTTCGTGGGCGAACTCGACCCAGAAGGTGCTGCCCTCCCCGACGGTGCTCTCGACGGTGAGCGATCCGCCCATCGCCTCGACCAGCCGCTTCGAGAGGGCGAGGCCCAGTCCGGTCCCCTCGATGCCGCTCTGCTCGGCGCCCAGCCGCTCGAAGGGGACGAAGAGCTGCGCCTGCTTCTCGGGCGCGATCCCCGGGCCGGTGTCGCGCACCCCGAGCCGGAGCCGGGTGGCGTCTCCCTGCTCTCCGACCAGCAGGCAGACGCTGCCGTCCGGGAGGTTGTACTTCACCGCGTTCGAGAGGAGGTTGAGCAGCACCTGCGTCAGCCGCTGGCGGTCGGCACGCACGTAGAGGTCCGGCAGCGGGCCGCAATCCTCGATGCGGCAGCCGCGCTGCGCCGCCAGCGGACGGATCAGACTCATCGCCTCGCCCGCCACGGTCTCGACGTGGACCGGCTCGAGGGAGAGCTGCTGGCGGTTGGCCTCGATACGCGCGATGTCCAGCACCTCGTTGATCAGCTGCAGCAGGTGCCGGCCCGCCTTCAGTATGTAGTCCACCGCCGTCCTGTCGCGCTGCTCGAGCGGCTTGCGCTCAAGGAGCTGCGCGAAGCCGAGGATGCTGTTCATCGGGGTGCGCAGCTCGTGGCTCATGCGGCTGAGGAACTCGCTCTTGGCGCGGTTCGCGCGCTCGGCCTCCTCCTTGGCGCGCTGCAGCTCCTGCTCGAAGCGCTTGCGCTCGGTGGCGTCGCGCGCGTTGACGACGATCCCGCTCGCGGCGGAGTCGTCGGCCACGGTCCGGCAGAACGTCTCCAGAATCCGGTAGCTCCCGTCGCGGTGGCGGAGCCGGAGCTCGGCGGAAACGACCGCGCCAGGCGTGGCGACGGTTTCGGTCGTCCTGGCGAGGGCGGTGTCGACGTCGTCGGGGTGCACCAGCGAGAACCCGGAGCGACCGGTCAGCTCCTCCGGCGCACTGCCGAGCACCCGCTGCGCCGACGGGCTCGCGTAGGTGATCGTCCCGGCCGCGTCCATGACGAGCACCATGTCGTAGGCGTTCTCGATCAGGCGGCGGAAATGCTCCTCGCGTTCCTGCAGCGCCCGCTCGGCTTCCTTGCGATCGGTGATGTCGCGCGAGGTGATGACCATTCCCTCCGCGGCGGAGTCGGGGAGCAGCGTCCTGCCGATTCCCTCGAAGACACGCCAGGAGCCGTCCGCGTGGCGGAAGCGGAACTCGACGGCGTGCGCGCTGCCGGGCGCGCTCATCGCCGCTTCCATGATCTCCGCCATCCGGGCGGCGTCGTCGGGGTGGGCCAGCTCGCGCGCGTCGCGGCCGATCAGCTCGACGGGGTCGTAGCCGAGCACGCGCTGCACCGAGGGGCTCTGGTAGTGGATGATCCCGTTCGGCTCGATGACGGTGATCAGGTCGCTGCCGTTCTCGATCAGCGCCCGGAAGCGCTCCTCGCTGCGGCGCAGCGCTTCCTCGGCTTCCGTGCGCTCGGTGATGTCGCGGGCGTTGATGATCACCCCCTGCGCCGCCGAATCCGGGAGCAGCGTGCGGCCGAAGACCTCGAGCACGCGCCAGGCGCCGTCCTTGTGGAGGTAGCGGAACTCGACGGTGCGGGTGGTGCCGGGGTTCGTGAACATCGCCCCCAGCGCCTCGCGGCAGAGCGCGTGGTCCTCCGGGTGGATGCGATCGAAGGAGCTGGTGCCGAGGATCTCCTCGACCGGATAGCCGAGGACGCGCTCGGCGGAAGGGCTGTGATAGATGCCGATGCCGCGCGGGTCGAGGATCGAGGCGACGTCCGAGGAGTTCTCGGTGATGCGGCGGAAGTGCTCCTCGCTCCGCTGCAGCGCGCGTTCGGCTTCCTTCTGGTCGGTGATGTCACGAACGACGGTGACGATCTGCCCCTCCAGGTGAGGCAGGAGGCGGGCCTCGAAGTCGCGGCTCCCGTCGGGGAAGGGCAGGGAGTACTCGATGCACTCCAGCTCCCCGGTCTCGCTCACCTTGCGCAGCCCCTCTTCGAGCGGCTGCGCGACCTGCGGCGGGAGGATCTCCTGCATCCGCCGGCCGAGGAACTCCTCCGGCGGCGCGTAGAGGCTCGAACTCTGCCCCGCGCGATAGTCGAGGATGCAGCCACTCGAATCGAGCCGGAAGTACAGATCGGGGAGCGCCTGGAAGACGGCCTCCAGCTCGAAGCTCTTGCTCCGCAGCTCCTCCTCCGCCCGCTGCCGCTCGGCGACCTCCGCCTCGAGCACCCGGTTGGTCTCGGCCAGCTCGGCGGTGCGCGCGGCGACGAGCTGCTCGAGCTCCTCGTGCGAGCGCCGGAGCACCTGCTCCGCCTCCTTCTGTGTCGTCACGTCCTGGTGGATCATGAAGACCTCGCGCACCTCGCCTCCATTCTCCTTGACGGGGCAGATGAAGGCCTGGATCCAGCGGGGGCCGGCGCGCTCCCCCTCCCCCTCGGGCGCCGCGCCATTGCCGATGTTCGCGGGATCGAAGATACTCGGCGGGACGAGCAGCGTCTCGCCCCCGAAGCCGCGGCGCATGTAGTCGGAGAGCGCGGCGAGCTGTGGGTCGTGCAGCGGGTCGAAGTCGCCGAGCTGCTCCGGCGTCAGCCGGAAGAGCTCCTGCCAGGAGCGGTTGACCTCGAGCGTCCTCCCCTCGGGCGAGAAGATCTGCAGGCTGAGGGGGAACTGCTCGAAGATGGTGCGGAAGCGGGTCTCCGAGACGCGCAGCGCCTCCTCCGCGCTCCGCTGCTCGCTCTCGAGCCGGATGTTCTCGATGGCGTTGGCGGCGAGCGAGGCGACGGCCTCGAGCACCTGCACGTCCTCCTCCGTGTAGAGGTCCGGGGTGTAGCTCTGCACGGAGAGAACGGCCAGCACGCGGTTGCCGCTCACGATGGGGGTGCGGATGATGGACTCCGAGCGGCGCCCGGTGCCCATGGGGATCGAGCCCGCCGCTTCGGGATCGTCGGAGCGCAGCGTGACGAGCGAGCGCCGCTCCCGCACCACCCGCTCCATCGGCACGCCGCGGGCGGAGATCGTATCCTCCGGCACGAAGACGCCCGCATCGTAGCCGGGGAGCAAGGAGAAGGTGTGCGCCTGCGGATCGTAGAGGGCGAAGGCGAAGGCGTCGAAGGAGATCACCTTGCGGCAGGCGCCCTGCAGCACGTCCTGCAGCGCGTCCAGCGACTCGGCCCCGATGACGCCCGCGGCCGCGGACGCCACCGCGCGCATCCGCTCGGCCATCGCCTGGGCGCGTTGCTCGGAGACCCGCAGGGCATCCTGCGCCGCCAGCTGCTCTTCGAGCAGGCGGATGTTCTCGAGGGCGGTGGCCGCGAGCGAGGCCACTGCCTCGAGCACCTCGATGTCCTCCGCGCTGTAGAGGCCGGGCGTGTAGCTCTGTACCACCAGGATGCCCAGCATCTCCTCGCCGCTCAGGATCGGCGTTCGAATGGTGGACTCGGAGCGGCGGCCCGCGCCGGTGAGCTGCGCGCCGCCCGCCGCGGGGTCCTCCGCGCTGCGCGTGACGATCGTGCGGCGCTGCACGATCACCCGCTCCCCGGGGGTTCCGGCCGCCGGCACCAGGTTCGGCTCGCTGTAGACGCCCGCGTCCGTGCCGCCGAAGCCGAGGAAGCTGTGCGAGCGCGCATCGTACGCCATGATGAAGAAGGCGTCGAAGGAGAGCACCTCCCGGCATGCGTGCTCGAGCACCTCGCGAAGCGCCGGGCGCGACTTCGCGCCGATTACCCCCGCGGCCGCCGCCGCTACCGCGCGCATCCGGCCCGCCATCGTCTGCGCCTCGCGCTGGGTCGTGTGCAGCGCCTCCTCCGCCTGCTTGCGGGCGGTGATGTTGCGAATGACGCCGGTGAAGAGCGGCTCTCCCTGGGAGGGGATGCGCATGACGGTCAGCTCGACCGGGAACTCGGCGCCGTCCGACCGCATGGCGGTGGTCTCGATCGTCCGGTTCAGGTAGTTCGACTCCCCGGTGGCGAGAAAGCGCTCGATGCCCCTGCGGTGCGGATTGCGTAGCCGCTCCGGGACGATCAGCTCGGCCACCTCGCGGCCGGTCGCCTCGGCGGCGGAGTAGCCGAAGACCCTCTCGGCCGCCGGATTGAACTCGAGGATGCGCCCGCTGGCGTCCATGGTGACGATGCAGTCCACCGAGGCCTCGACGATGGAGGCCTTGCGCGCCTCCGTCTCACGCGCGGCCCGCTCCGCCTGCACCCGCTCCGACGCTTCGAGCACCAGGGAGACCATGTCCGCGACGGAGGCGGCGAAGTCCTGCTCCTCGATCGTCCACTCCCGGCGCGGTCCAACGTGCTCGTGGCAGACGACTCCGATCATGGTGCCCCGCCGCCAGATCGGCACGTCGAGCATCGAGGTGATGCCCAGCGGGCGCAGGTACTCGTCGGCGAACTCGTGCGTGGCGGGGTCCGAGACCGCGTCGTGCGCCGCCACCACACGCCGCTCGCGGAGCGCCGCGAAGTAGTCCGGCAGGTCGGCTGCCTGGAGCGCGGTACCACCGCCGTAGCTGCCATCCGGACGGGTGAAGAGCACCCGGCAGCGCAGCTCCGAGCCGCCGCCATCAAAGAACCAGACGCTGACCCGCTCGACCCCGAGCGCATCGGCGTCCACGCGGGTGATGCGCTGCAGCGCCGACTCGAGGTCGGGGTCGTTCGCCCGCGCCAGCTCCAGCAGCGCCTCCTGGAAGCGCACCGCCTGCTCCGCCCGCATCTGCAGCGCCGCCTCCGCGCGCTTGCGCTTCGTCACGTCCTGCGCGGTGCCGAGCATCTGCAGGGGGTTTCCCACCCGGTCCAGCACCAGCTCGCCCCGGCATTGCAGCCAGCGGAGCGAGCCGTCCGCGTGGATCGCACGGTGCTCGAAGGCGAACGGCTCCCTGCTGCGGAGGCCCTCCTGGATCACCGCGTTGAACGGCTCCCGGTCCTCGGGGGGGATACGCTCCAGGTACGCCTCGTAGCTGGGTTGGGACTCCTGCGGCTGCAGCCCGAAGATCCGGTAGAGCTCGTCCGACCAGGTGATGCTGTTGCTGGGGATATCCCACTGCCAGCTCCCCAGGTGGGCGAGCTGCTGCGCCGTGACGAGCTGGCGCTCGCGCCGCAGCAGCTCCTCCTCGGCGCGGCGCCGGTCGGTCACATTCACCGCCACCCCGATCGCCCCGGCGAGCTCGCCCTCGTCGTTGCGCAGCGGCGAGTAGCGGGTCTCGAAGACGGAGCCGCCCACCTCGACCTCCGTGGTGACCTCCTCTCCCGCCAGGCCGCGTCGGGTTTCTTCGAGGAGCTGCGGATACTCGCGATACACCTCGAAGACCGAGCGTCCGACCACCTCCCCCGGGCGCAGTCCCAGGCTCTCGAGCCCTTTGCCCTCGGAGGAGGTGAAAATGCCCTCGCGGTCGAGCGTCCAGAGGACGAGCGGGGCGCTGTTGATGACCGAGCGCAGGCGCGCTTCGCTATCGCGCAGCGCGCGCGCCATGAGATCACCCATGACGAGGCCGGATTCGGCAGTACGTGTGTCCAACGGACCCTCCGCTTCGGGTCGGGGAGGAGGCGAGAACCCGCGCTTCCTTGTCTCAGGGATCGGCGGTGCCGGCGTGCCGGCCGAATCAGGGCAGCCGGCCGGTCACCGCGCTGAACCTCCGGGTCGACCCCGCCGGCACGCCGCGCGCGCTGCGGGAAACACCCGAGGGTGGAGAGCGATCCAAAAGGGGTACGCGGGGAACGGGCTGCACAGCAGACGCACGCGCAGCCAGGAGAGAGGCGGGCACCGATGCTCCTCTCGTAACGGATGTAGAATAACCTGGGAATTGCGAGCGCTCAAGACGTAGCGTGCGCGCGAGAGCCACAGGGGGGGCGCCGTCGCCGTCTGGCGTTGCTGCCGGCAGCGGCAGCAGCGCCCTTCCGCCCGCTCTCCACGGGGTAGTCGGGGGGTGAGAAGTCGTTGACAGGCATACGACTATCCTGCTAGGATCAGAAAGATTCCCCGCAGTCGCCGCCTTTCGCGCGCCGCTGCCGGGGGCGGTGGATTTCTCCTCTTCGTATGCGCCATGAAGGATCTGCTCACCCTGCGCGTCAACGGCGACAGCCATGAGGTCGCCGTGCCGACGCACTTCACTCTGCTCGAGGCGCTGCGGTACGTGATCGGCCTGACCGGCTCGAAGCAGGGGTGCGACAAGGGCGATTGCGGCGCCTGCACCGTCTGGCTGGACGGGCAGCCCACCCTCTCCTGCATCACCCCGGTGTACGAGGCGCTGAACCGGGAGGTGCGGACGGTCGAGGGGCTGGTGGGTCTGCGCACCCCGACCGGAGTTCCTCACCCGCTGCAGGATGCCTTCGACCTCTGCGGCGCCGCGCAGTGCGGCTTCTGCACGCCGGGGATTCTGATGAGCGCCGCGGCGCTGCTGGAGGAGAACACCGCCCCCACGCGCGAGGAGATCCGCGAGGCGCTCTCGGGCAATCTCTGCCGCTGCACGGGGTACACCAAGATCCTGGACGCGGTGGAGATGGCGGCGGGGAGGATGGGGAGTCGGGATGCAGCCGAAGCCGGGAATGAACCATTGGACGAGCCGATTGCGGAGGTGGCGCGATGAAGGGACCATGCGGGAGGGGAGGATCCCCCTCGCCCGGCCCCGAGGCCCTCACCCCCCGGCCCCCCCTCCCACAAGGGGAGAGGGGGAGAACAGCAGCTTCGACGAAGGAGGAGGATTCGCAGCGGTGGCAGATTCCACCGCATTTGCGGGAGCGGATGAAGGAGGTGGCGCGCGACTTCCGCAAGGAGTCCACGCGAAGCGAGGCAACGCTCTGGAAGGCACTGCGCGGGCGAGCGCTGGAGGGACGGAAGTTCCGCCGCCAGCAGCCGATCGGACCATTCGTGGTGGACTTCTACTGCGCCGCGGAACGACTCGTCGTCGAGGTGGACGGCGGTATCCACGAATCGCAAGTCGAACATGACCGTGACCGCCAGCAGCTGCTCGAGACGCTCGGTCTGCGTTTCGTGCGGCTTCCTGCCGCCGTGGTCGAGAACGATCTTCCCGCCGCCCTTACCGCCATTCGCAAAGCCTTCGCGCCTGGCACTGAGTCTACCATCCGCGCAGAACAAGTTCCCCCTCTCCCCTTGTGGGAGAGGGGGTTAGGGGGTGAGGGCCAGGTAGCGCCGTCGGCAGGAAGCTCCCCTTCGCAGGAGACCCACGCATGAGCCACCCCGACGAAAACCTCCAGTCCGCCCGCGGCGGCGTCCCCCCCGACCAGCCCGAGGTCGCCGAGCCGCACACGCCGGTCGAGGACCATGCCCCCTCCCACGCGGGGGAGCCGGTCATCCCGCTGTACGGCAGCCGCGAGGAGCGCGCGGGCGAGCTGAACGTCATCGGCTCCCGGATGCGCAAGACGGACGGGCTCGCCAAGTCCACCGGCCGCGCGCGCTACACCGACGACATCACGCTGCCGGGGATGCTGCACGGCAAGATCCTGCGCTCGCCGCACCCGCACGCGCGCATCCTCTCGATCGATACCTCCGAGGCCGAGGCGCTGCCGGGGGTGTTCGCCACGGTGACGGGCGCGGAGATGCCGATCCCCTACGGGATCATCGTCTGGACCCCCGACGAGCAGGCGCTCGCCACCGACAAGGTGCGCTACATCGGCGACGCGGTGGCGGCGGTGGCGGCTGTTGATGAAGACACCGCGAACCGCGCGGTGAAGCTCATCAGGGTCGAGTACGAGCTGCTCGAGCCGATCCTCGATCCGGAGGAGGCGGCGCGCCGCACGGACGTGCAGATCCACGAGGCGAAGAAAGCGGGCCAGAACGGCAACATCTCGAAGATCGTCAAGCTCGAGTTCGGCGAGGTCGATGCCGAGCTGCGCGCCTCCGACGTGGTGATCGAGGGCGAGTACTTCTTCGAGGGCACCACCCACACCCCCATCGAGCCCCACTGCGCCATCGGCCTCTGGGAGGAGGGAGGAGCACCCAACGGCAGGCTCACCGTCTGGTCCAGCACGCAGGTGCCGCACTACCTGCACCGCGAGCTGGCGCGGGTGCTCGAGCTCGACCCCGCCAAGGTGCGCGTCATCCAGCCGCCGGTGGGCGGCGGCTTCGGCGGCAAGAGCGAGCCCTTCGACCTGGAGTTCTGCGTCGCCAAACTGGCGATGAAGACGGGCCGGCCGGTGAAGATCCTTTACACCCGGGAGGAGGTCTTCTACGCCCACCGCGGCCGCCACCCTTTCCTGATGAGGTACAGGGTCGGCGCCTCGGTGGATGGGAAGCTGCGCGCAGTGGACGCGAAGACGCTGCTGGACGGCGGCGCGTACTCCTCCTTCGGGCTGGTCACCACCTACTACTCGGGGCAGCTGCTGACCGCGCCCTACGAGATGCCGAGCTACCGCTTCAACTCGACGCGCGTCTTCACCAACAAGCCCTGCTGCGGTCCCAAGCGCGGGCACGGCAGCGTACAGCCGCGCTTCGCGTTCGAGGTCACGCTCGACAAGCTCGCCGAGCGGCTGGGGATCGATCCCATCGAGATCCGCCGCCGCAACTTCATGGGCGAGTTCCGCCGCACGGTCAACGAGCTGCGCATCACCTCGAACGGTTTCCTGCAGTGCCTCGACGCGGTCGAGCGTGCCAGCGACTGGAAGCGCAAATTTCGCCAGATGGGCTACGGACGTGGCGTCGGGGTGGCGGGCTCCTGCTACATCTCCGGGACGAACTATCCCATCTACCCGAACCAGATGCCGCAGTCGGCGGTGCAGCTCCAGGTGGACCGCTCCGGGCGGGTGACGGTCTTCTCCGGGGCGAGCGACATCGGCCAGGGCTCGGACTCGATGGTCGCCTACGTCGTCTGCGAGGAGCTGGGCGTGCCGCTCGACCACGTGCGTGTACTCGCCTCCGATACCGACCTGACGCCGGTGGACCTGGGCGCCTACTCCTCGCGGGTGACCTTCATGCTGGGCAACGCCTGCGTTGACGCGGCTCGCAAGCTGAAGGCGCTGGTGCAGGACGCGGTGGGCGCCGAGTGGGGGATCAACCCGAAGCGGGTGCTGCTCGCCGGTGGGATGGCGATGGACGCGCAGGACACCGGCCGCAATATGCCGATCGCCGAGGCGTTCAACCTGGCCGAGTCGAAGCACGGGACGCTCGGCTCGACCGGCTGGTACAACACCCCCCGCGACATCCACGGCGAGTACCGCGGCGGCACCATCGGCGCCAGCCCGGCTTACTCCTTCACCGCGCACGTCGCCGAGGTCGAGGTGGACCCCGACACCGGCTTCGTCGAGGTGAAGACGATCTGGGTCGCCCACGACTGCGGGCGCGCCCTCAACCCGGTGATCGTCGAGGGCCAGATGGAGGGGAGCGCCTACATGGGCTTCGGCGAGGCGCTGATGGAGGAGCACATCATGAAGGACGCCGAGCACGGCCGCGCCGGGCTGCACAACGCGCCCAGCCTGCTCGACTACCGCATCCCCACCTCGCTCGACACCCCGGAGCTGCGCAGCCTGATCGTCGAGTCCATCGACCCCGAGGGCCCCTACGGCGCGAAGGAAGCCGGGGAGGGGCCGCTGCACCCCAGCATCCCCGCCATCGCCAACGCCATCTACGACGCCGTGGGCGTGCGCATGGACGCGCTGCCCTTCTCCCCCCCCCGCGTCTGGCGCGCGCTGCAGGAGAAGGCCGAGCGCGAGGCGGAGGTGGAGGAGCGGGTGGCGGCGGACTGAACCGCAAGTGCGAAGTGCGGAGTGCGAAGTGCGTGAATGGAACGACGTACCCGCAGCCGCTGCCGAGCTACTCGAGCGGGATCGGCGCGGTGACTGGCGCGGTGAGCCGGGCGAGATCGTCTTGTTGCCGCTCGGTCGCGAGGCGACGATCGAGGATCTGCGGCGAGTCAGGGGCAAGGCCGAGATCGTGGGTGGTCAGCTCATCCTCATCGGGCCGGCGGGAGGGCTGCCGGGACTGGCCGCTGGTCAGATCGCGTTCAGTCTCTCCGGATACGAGAAGCAGCACGGCGGCGGAATCGCGTTCACGTCGAGGGTAGGCTACGTCGTGGATCTGCCCAACCGCAAATCGTTCTGCCCGGACGCGTCCTGGTACACGGGTCCGAGTACGAGAGCGGACTTTCCGCAGGGTGCTCCGGTGTTCGCCGTCGAGGTGCGCGACCTGCACGACTACGCTTGGCCCTACGAGCAGTACATGAGCGGCAAGCGCACCGACTACTTCGCCGCCGGCACGCAGGTGGTGTGGGATGTGGACGTGCTGCGCGCCGGGGAGATCCGCGTCTACCGGGCGAGCGACCCGGAGACGCCGGTGATCTACCGCCGCGGCGAGGTCGCTGAGGCCGAGCCGGCGGTGCCCGGCTGGCGCTTCCCGGTGGAGGAGCTGTTCGACTGAGCCGGAACGACCGGCTTGGTCCGCCCTTCAGCCCGGCTCTTCCACCATCTGCGGTACCCGCCCGCCCCGCTCGAAGCGGTGACGGGCCCTCTGGCCACATCGTCATCTTCCGCCGATTGCGCATTGCGGCGGTGGGAAGCGCGAGCCGCCACGCGGCGCAGTTGCCGGAATCCGCGCGGCATCCTTATCTTCGCCCTTCCGCGACCGCACTCGCCGGTGCGATCCCGCGTCCGTCGTGACTCGCCGCGCTGAACGGAATCCCCGATGAAGACCTCGCTGGCCGAGCCCCTCCCGCGTACCACTCCGCCCCTCGACGCCGAGCGCCTCGCCGCCCTGCGCGAGCTGATCCCCGAGGCGTTCACCGAGGGGCAGATCGACTTCGAGAAGCTGCGCGCCGCACTGGGCGACCTCGTGGACGAGCGGCCCGAGCGCTACGCCTTCACCTGGGCGGGGAAGCGCGACGCCATCCGCATGCTCCAGGCGCCCAGCCGCGCCACCCTGCTGGCGGACCGCGAGGCGTCGGTGAGCTTCGACACCACGCAGCACGTCTTCATCGAGGGCGAGAACCTCGAGGTGCTCAAGCTGCTCTACAAGCCCTACTTCGGGCGGGTGAAGATGATCTACATCGATCCGCCCTACAACACGGGCAACGACTTCGTCTACCCCGACGACTTCGCCGATCCGCTGGACAGCTATCTGCGGCTGAGCGGTCAGAAGGACGCCGAGGGCAACCTGCTCACCAGCAACCCCGAGACGAGCGGCCGCTACCACTCCGCCTGGCTCTCGATGATGTACCCGCGACTCTTCCTCGCGCGGCAACTGCTGCGGGAGGACGGGGTCATCTTCGTCAGCATCGACGACCACGAGGTGCACAACCTCCGGATGCTGATGAACGAGGTGTTCGGGGAGGAGAACCACTACGCAACGATCGCCTGGCAGAAGCGTGACACACCTTCGAACGATGCCAAGGGAGTTTCGGTCAATCACGAGTACGTCGTTGTATACCGCCGCAGTGCCTCCTTTGAGCGTAATCTCATTCCTCGCACGGACGCTCAGCTCCTCAACTACAAGAATCCGGACAGCGACCCTCGCGGACCCTGGATTCGTACGTCGCTTATCCGAAAGCAGGTGCGCAGTGGCAGGATCTTCCCGCTGACGAATCCGGCAGGGCGGGAAGTGCGGCCACCACCTGGAACGAGCTGGCGAGGTCCTCAAGAGACGTTCGCTCGTCTGCGGGTCGATAATCGCCTCTGGTGGGGACTTGATGGAAATGGCGATCTGCCGTTCAAGAAGCGCTTTCTCTCTGAAGTTCAGGAGGGGACTGTGCCCGTCAGCTGGTGGGACTACGAGTATGCTGGCTCGAACCGTAACGCGAAAATGGAGTTGCGAGCCCTCTTCGAGAGACAGGCACCGTTCGAGACACCGAAGCCATCATCCCTTGTTCGTCGGATGCTCGAAATCGCGACGACGCCAACAGCTGAAGACATCATTCTCGACTTCTTCGCCGGCTCCGCCACCACGGCGCAGGCGGTCCTGGAGCTGAACCGCGAGGATGGCGGCAACCGCCGCTTCATCCTGGTGCAGCTCCCCGAACCCACCGGACGCGAGGACTACCGCACCATCGCCCACATCGGTCGCGAGCGCATCCGTCGCGTGCTCCGCAAGCTGGAGGACGAGAAGCATGGAGAGCAGCTCGAGCTGGAGGAGCGGAGCATCGAGGAAGACCTTGGCTTCCGCGCCTTCCGACTCGCCGGGTCGCACTTCCGGCCGTGGAAGGAGGAGGAGCTTGCGGGTGCCGATGCCGAGACGTACGCGGCGCAGCTCGAGATCATGGCGGATCCGCTGCTGCCGGGATGGACGGCGGAGGGGGTGATCCGGGAGGTGGCGCTGCGCGAGGGCTACGGGCTGAACCTGCGCATCGAGCGGGTGGCGGAGGTCGCGGAGGCGACCGTCTACCGTGTCACCGACCCCGACCGCGGGCAGCGCTTCCACATCACGCTCGGCGAGCAGCTCACGCTGGAGGCGCTCCGTCCCCTCGCGCTGGGACGCGACGATCTCTTCGCCTGCCGCGACGCGGCGCTGGACGACGAGGCCGCGGCCAATCTGGCGCTGCAGTGCCGGCTGCGGACGCTTTGAACCGGAGCAGGATCATGGGAATAGAGGTGGATCGAGAGCGTATCGCCGGGTTCTGCCGGCGGTGGAGGATCACCGAACTCTCGCTCTTCGGCTCAGTGCTCCGCGACGACTTCCGCCCGGAAAGCGACGTGGATGTTCTCGTGGTCTTCGCCCCGGAAGCAGAGTGGGGCTTCGGGGATCTGCTGCAGATGGAGGAAGAGCTGACGGAGATCTTCGGGCACAGGGCCGATCTGGTGGAGAAACGGTTCGTGGAGCAGAACCGCAACTACATCATTCGCAAGCACATCCTGCGCAGCGCCGAGCCGGCCTATGTCGTATGATGAAGGCTATCGCATGGCGCTGTGGCGCCGACTGGAGACGTTGTAACCACGAGGCGATCAGTGGCACGAATCACGGTTGATCAGGAGAAGATCAGGGAGTTTTGCAGCAAGCACCGAATCCGCCGGCTTTCTCTGTTCGGTTCTGTGCTCCGGGAGGACTTCAGTCCGGAGAGCGATGTGGATGTTCTCGTGGAGTTCGAGCCGGGACACGTACCCGGGCTCTTGCGAATTGCCCGCATGGAGCGCGAGCTATCCGAGTTCGTGGGCGGGCGCCGTGTGGACCTTCGGACGCCCCAGGACCTGAGCCGGTACTTCCGGGAGGATGTTCTCGCCGAGGTCGAGGTTCAGTACGATGCTGCCTGACCTCGTCCGCGTGCGTCACATGCGCGATGCCATCCTGGAGGTGAGCCGCTTCGTTTCAGGTCGTAGCCGCGAGGATCTGAACATGGATCGCATGCTGGTGTTGGCCATCATCAAGGATATCGAGATCCTCGGTGAGGCGGCGAGCAAGGTGTCGAGCCAGTTCCGGGCTGCACACCCGGAGTTTCCATGGTCGGAGGCTATCGCAACGCGGAATCGACTGATACACGGCTACTTCGACATCAACCTGGATATCGTCTGGAGCACGGCAACGGAAGATCTGCCGCCGCTCGTCCCGCTCCTGGAGCAAATCATCCGGGACGAGGAGGCGAGATGATGCGCTTCCAGTTCGACGCCAACCAGGAGTACCAGCTCCGCGCCATCGATGCGGTGGCCGGGCTCTTCCGCGGGCAGCCGCGCAGCGAGACGCGGCTCGAGTTCGCCGCCGGCAGCGGCTTCGCCGCCGTGCCCAACCGGCTGAACCTCGCTGAAGACACCCTGCTGCGCAATCTTCTGGACATCCAGGAGGAGAACAGGATCGCGCCCGACGCGGCGCTGCAGCACATCGAGCAAACGGTCGAGCTTCCCGAGGGGACGCAGGAGGTGCGCTTCCCCAACTTCTCCGTCGAGATGGAGACCGGAACCGGGAAGACGTACGTCTACCTGCGCACCGCGCTCGAGCTCTTCCGCCGCTACGGGATGCGCAAGTTCATCGTGGTGGTTCCCTCGGTGGCGGTGCGCGAGGGGGTGCTCAAGACGCTCGAGATCACGCGGGCGCATTTCCGCGAGCACTTCGACAACCTCCCCTACCGCTTCTACGCCTACGACTCGGCCAACCTCTCGCAGGTGCGGCAGTTCGCGCTCTCGGACACGGTCGAGATGCTGGTGATGACGATAGATTCCTTCAACAAGGCCTCGAACGTCATCCACCAGAACACCGACCGCCTCCCCGGTGTCGAGGTCCCGATCCAGCTGCTGCAGGCGGTGCGGCCGGTGCTGATCCTGGACGAGCCGCAGAACATGGAGAGCGAGGCGAGGGTCGCCGCGCTGGCCGCGCTGCACCCGCTCTTCGCACTGCGCTACAGCGCCACGCACCGCAACCCCTACAACGTGGTGTACCGCCTCACCCCCGTCGAGGCGTACCGGCAGGGGCTGGTCAAGCGTATCGAGGTGGCGGGCGTCGAGCAGGGGCTCGATGCCAACCAGGTTTTCCTGCGCCTCGAGCAGGTCGCCACGCAAAGGAATCGCGTCACTGCCCGGCTGACGGTTCACAAGCGCATGGCGAACGGCACGGTGCGGGAGGCGACCGTCACTGTCGGCGCGGGCGTGGGATGCCGTCAAGCTCTACGTGAAGCTCCCCTCCTGGTTCGTGATCGAGACCCCAATCGGGGACTACAACCCGGATTGGGCGGTGGTGATCGAGCCGCGCGACGCGCATGGCGACCCCACGGGCGAGCCGATGCTCTACCTCGTCACCGAGACCAAGGCGGAGGACTGGAGCACCGCACTTCCGCGCGACGGCAAGGAGTGGAAGATCCAGTGCGGTGCGCGCCACTTCGGGTCGACGCAACCGGAGCTTCGGACGCCGGGCGCGCTCGACGGTGTGGACTACTGCGTCGCGGGCAGCATCGACGAATTGCGGACCGTGGTGGCGACCCCGAACGCCGGTTGACGCGCTGCCTCGCC
>JBPCIT010000173.1:0-6246 GCA_051006015.1 Longimicrobiaceae bacterium | reverse complement strand
TGCGAGGTCGAGCTGCGGCTCCCGAACGGGGAGAGCCACCGCGGCCGACTCTTTGGGACCGTCATCGAGCGGGAGGGGCGCTTCAAGTTCGTCTCCTACTCGAACGGGCTCTGACGAGGGTGAGCCGTAGCGCGCTCTGGTGGAGCGGATTGTGCTTTCTCCTGCTCCTGTACGGCACCTTCCTCTGGATTCGTGTCCATCATCCGACCGGCCCGTTTGCGCGGCGCACCATAGCTGCGGAGCGGGTCGAATGATCTGTTACAAATTCGATACGCAGCGCCGCTAGCTTTCCACCGTCCGGAGATTCACTTCGACAGGTGGAGGGCGACAGAGTTGATTCGACGATCCGTCGCGCGCACTCTTCTGCTGGTGGCAGGCCTCTGCTCGTTCGCGGCATGTGAAGCCGGCGGAGGCGCGGTTTCAGGCGAGCCGGCCGCCGAGCTCGACGCGCGCCCGGCCGGCATGGTCACGCTCACCGGCGCGGGGGCAACCTTCCCGTATCCCATCTATTCGCGCTGGTTCAACTTCTACGCGCGCGAGCACCCGGTACGCGTCAACTACCAGTCGATCGGGTCGGGGGGCGGCATCCGGCAGATCACCGAGGGGACCGTGGACTTCGGCGCCTCCGACGCGCCGATGACCGATGAGGCGCTGGAACGTGCGGGGTACCCGCTCAACCTGCCCACGGTGCTCGGCGCGGTAGCCATCACCTACAACCTGCCAGGATTCCAGTACACCCTCAACCTCGACGGTAGCACAGTCGCGGAGATCTTCCTCGGTGAGATCACCCGCTGGAACGATCCGCGGATCGCGCGGCTGAACCCTGGAGTTCCGCTCCCCGACCAGGATCTGCTGGTGGTGCACCGCTCGGATGGCAGCGGGACCACCTTCGTCTTCTCGGATTACCTCACGACCGTCAGCGCCGCATGGCGCGAGAGGGTAGGGAAGGGGCAGGCGCTGCGCTGGCCAACGGGGCTCGGCGCGAAGGGGAACGAGGGAGTGACGGGTCAGCTCCGGCTCGTGCCGGGTGCGGTCGGCTACGTGGAGACGGCATTCGCGCGGCAGCTCGGGCTGCCGACCGCCGCGCTCCGCAACCGCTCGGGCGACTTCGTGGCGCCCTCGATCGAGGCGACCACGCGCGCCGCGGCGGGTATCGAGCTGCGGGTGGGGGCGGAGCGCGATTTTCGCCTCTCCATCGTGGATTCGGGCCAGGCAGCGGCATATCCGCTCGCCTCCTTCACCTTCCTGCTCATCCCCCGGCACTTCGAGGAGTGCGGCCGCGCGCGCTCCCTCTACCGCGTCATCGCATGGGCGCTCACCGAGGGTGACGACCACGCGCGCGCGCTTCACTACGCGCCGCTGCCGGAGGACGTCGAGCAGCTCGTGCTCGCCACCTGGCGTGAGAGCGTGACCTGCGGCTCCGCTCGCGAGCCGCTTCTCCCCGCCTCCTGATGGCGATGCAGCCCCTTCCGGAGCAGGCGGGTGTCCTTGCCGGCCCGCCACCGGAGCAGCCTCCACTCCTCGCGCGGCTGCGTCCGGCGTGGGTCACCGCGAATCTCGCGGACCGGCTCTATGCGACCGCTCTGCTGCTCTTCGGGATCTTCATCCCACTACTCTTCGTCTTCATCGTCTACCGGGTCGCGGCGTCGTCGTGGCTCTCGATCCGGGAGTTCGGCTGGAGCTTCATCACCAGCACCGCGTGGAATCCCGTCATCGGCGACTTCGGCGCGCTGCCGTTCATCTTCGGCACCGTGGTCTCCTCGCTGCTGGCGCTGCTGATCGCGCTGCCACTCGCCGTCGGGCTGGCGATCTTCCTCACCGAGCTGGCGCCGCGCTGGCTGGGCGCGCCGATCGCCTTCGCGACTGAGCTGCTGGCAGCGATTCCGAGCGTGGTGTACGGCCTGTGGGGGATCTTCGTGCTGGTGCCCTGGCTACGCGAGAGCGTGCAGCGCCCGCTCGCCGACCGCTTCGGTGACACGATTCCGCTCTTCGCGGGGCCGGTGTACGGGGTGAGCATGCTCGCGGGGGCGGTGATCCTCTCGATCATGATCATCCCCTTCATCTCGGCCGTCTCGCGCGAGGTGCTCGCCGCGGTGCCGCGCGACCAGCGGGAGGCCGCGCTCGCGCTGGGCGCGACCCGCTGGGAGATGACCTGGCAGGTCGCGCTTCCCTACGCACTGCCCGGAATCGTCGGCGCGGCAATCCTCGGGGTGGGGCGCGCCCTCGGCGAGACGATGGCGATCACGATGGTCATCGGCAACCGCCCCGACATTGCGCTCTCGCTCTTCGCGCCGAGCTACACCATGGCGAGCGTGCTTGCGAACGAGTTCGCCGAGGCCTCTGCCGACCTCTACCTCTCGGCTCTGATGCAGATCGCGCTGATCCTCTTCGGCATCACCATCGTGGTCAACAGCTTCGCCCGCCTGCTGGTGTGGCGGGTCGCGCGCGGGAGGGGGCGATGAGCGCCTCGGCGGTGTCGCTGCGGGAGCTCCGGCGACGCGCCACCAACGTGGTGATGCTCGCGCTCACCGGCGTCGCGGCCTTTCTGGTGACCGTTCCGCTGCTGCTCATCTTCTTCTACCTGCTGCGCACCGGCGCGGGCGCGCTGAGCTGGGAGTTCTTCACCCGCCTCCCGGCCCCGGCGGGGGAGACGGGAGGCGGGATGGCGAACGCAATGCTCGGCACCCTCATGCTGGTGCTGCTGGCGGCGCTGATGGGGCTGCCCATCGCCATCGGCGCCGGCATCTACCTCGCCGAGGCGGGCGAGTCGCGGCTGGCGACGCTCGTGCGCTTCGTAGCCGACGTCATGAACGGCATCCCATCGATCGTGATCGGGATCTTCGTCTGGGCCTCCGTGGTCCTGGCGATGGGGAGGTTCTCGGCGTTCGCGGGAGGCGTAGCGCTCGCGGTGATGCTGCTGCCGATGGTCACGCGCACCACCGAGGAGATGGTGCGGCTGGTGCCGCGCGAGCTGCGCGAGGGCGGCCTCGCGCTCGGGTTCCCGCGCTGGCGGGCCACGCTGGGAATCGTGCTGCCTGCCGCCCGCAGCGGCATCCTCACCGGCGTTCTCGTGGCGCTCGCCCGGGTCGCCGGCGAGACGGCGCCACTGCTCTTCACAGCCTTCGGAAACCCTTTCTGGCAGCTCAGGCTCGACCAGCCGATGGCCGCCCTGCCGCTGCAGATCTTCAAGTACGCGATCTCGCCCTACGACGACTGGCACCGGCAGGCGTGGGCGGCATCGCTCGTCCTCATCGGGCTCGTGCTCCTGGTGAGTCTCACCGCGCGCTTTCTGATTCGTAACCCGTACGGGAAGTACTGAAATGCTCAATCGCTTTTCCACCGTCACCACCGAGGCGCCGCCGGAAACGATGCGCAGCGCCCCGCCCGAGACGCCGCCGAAGGTTGCGATCGAGGCGCGGGAGTTCGCTTTCTGGTATGCGCAGACGCAAGCGCTCAGGGGAATTGATCTCGCGATCCCGGAGCGGGAGGTGACGGCGTTGATCGGTCCCTCCGGCTGCGGGAAGTCTACCTTCCTCCGCTCGATCAACCGGATGAACGACCTGATCCCCGGCACCCGCCACGCGGGCGACATCGTGCTCCAGGGCGAGTCACTCTATCGCCGCGCCCAGGATGTCGTTCAGCTCCGCAAGCGGGTGGGAATGGTCTTCCAGAAGTCGAACCCGTTCCCCAAGTCGATCTACGAGAACGTCGCCTACGGACCCCGGGTGAACGGCCTGGCTCGCCGTCGCGCGGAGCTCGACGAGATCGTAGAGTCCTCGCTGCAGCGCTCGGCGCTCTGGGAGGAGGTGAAGGATCGCCTCGACAGGAGCGCGCTCGGCCTCTCGGGGGGGCAGCAGCAGCGCCTCTGCATCGCGCGGGCGCTGGCGGTGCGCCCCGAGGTACTGCTGATGGACGAGCCGGCCAGCGCGCTCGATCCGATCGCGACGCAGAAGATCGAGGAGCTGATCTACGAGCTGAAGAACGACTACACCATCGTCATCGTAACCCACAACATGCAGCAGGCGGCGCGCGTCTCCGACAACACCGCCTTCTTCTTCATGGGCGAGCTCATCGAATACGGGCGCACCGACCAGATCTTCACCAATCCGCGGGAGGAGCGCACGGAAGCGTACATCACCGGGAGGTTCGGATGAGTCCCATGAGCGGCGTGCGCCACTTCCACGAGGAGCTCGCGCGGCTGAAGACGCACCTGCTCGAGATGTCCGCGCTCGCGGAGGATCTGGTGCGCACCGCGGTCGAGGCGCTGCTCGAGCGCGACGCCGCCAAGGCAGAGTCGGTGATCCTCGGCGACCGCGAGCTGGACGCGTACGAGACCGAGGTCGACGACGCCTGCATCCAGCTACTCGCGCTGCAGCAGCCGATGGCGCGCGACCTGCGCCTCATCACCATGACGATGAAGATCTCCAACGACCTGGAGCGGGTCGGCGACCACGCGGTGAACATCGCGCAGAGCGTCGCCCACATCGTCGAGCAGCCGGCGATCGCCAACTTTCCCGAGGTCGAGGAGATGGCGCGCCTCTCGCGGGAGATGCTCTCCGACGCGCTCGACAGCTTCGTGCGCAGCGACTCGCTCGCGGCGCGCGAGGTCTGCCGCCGGGACGATCGGGTGGACGCACGGCAGGACTCGCTCTTCCGCATTCTCCTCACCCACATGATGGAGGACCCGCGCCGCATCGGACCCTCCCTCTCCCTCCTGCTGGTGAGCCGCAACCTGGAGCGCATCGCCGACCTGGCGACCAACGTCGCGGAGGACGTGGTCTATCTGGTCGAGGGCCGCACCATCAAGCACCACGCCGAGGACCACGCGCGCTGACGGGCGCAGCTCGAGCATTTCTCCCATCACCGTCACCCCTCACCGCATCCGGCTGTCTCTCTCCGCCGGCAGCCGCGGCTGGTTGCGTGCCTCGCGGCACCCGTCTACTATTTCCGCCGATCACCAATCAACCGTCCCGGCCTTCAGCCCTTGACCCGCCATGGATCCTCTCTCGCCTCCATCGGCTCAGGAGCCCGGCACCGCGGAGCCGCTCGGTATCCCCACCGCGCCGGCCGTTCCGCAGGTGCCCATCGACGACGCTGTCGAGCTGCTGCTCGAGGAGGTGTCGGAGGAGACTCAGCCGCAGACGCTGCACTTCGCGGGACAGCTACGTGGCCGGGCGGCGATCGTCACCGGCGGTGCCACGGGGATCGGCCGCGCGATCGCGCTGGAGCTCGCGCGCAACGGGGTCAGCGTCGCCTTCAACTACTTCTGTCGCGAGGGGGAGGAGGAGATCGCGGAGGAGGCCGACCGCACCGCCCGCGAGATCGCCGCGCTCGAGGTGCGGGTGCACTTCCAGGAGTGCGACGTGCGAGACGCCGACCAGGCCAACCGCTTCGTCGAAGCGGCGGTCGAGGCGATGGGTGGGCTCCACATCCTGGTCAACAACGCCGGAATCGGTCGCGACCGCGCGCTCTGGCGGCTGAGCGACGAGCAATGGCGGGACGTGCTCGACACCAACCTGACCGGCGCCTTCCACATGATTCGGGCAGTCGCCCCCTACTTCCGGCGCCAGGCGGACGGCAAGATCGTCAACGTCTCCTCCGTCCACGCGTTCCGCAGCGAGTTCGGTCTCGCGAACTACTGCGCGTCGAAGGCGGGGCTGCTGGCGCTCACCCGCTCCGCGGCGCTCGAGCTCGGGCCGAGCAATGTGAACGTCAACGCGGTTGCGCCCGGCTACATCCGCACCACGCGGCTCACCAACGCGGTTTCGGCCGAGATCCTCGACCGCGCGCGGGAAAAGTCGGTGCTCGGGCGACTCGGCGACCCGCAGGACGTGGCGCACGTCGTCCTCTTCCTCTGCTCGGAGTACGCGCGGCACATCACCGGCACCGCGATCCCGGTGGATGGCGGGCACCTTCTCTAGCTGCTGCCGGCGCGGCGGCTTGCCTTCGGTGCGTGGCCAGACTTAGCTTCCGCCCGTTCACCCGGAGCGGACACCAGCCTCGTCGAGTCGAATAGCCGAGCATATGCGGGCACCACCCGGAAGAGTCGGAACGCCGCTGCCGCGGCTGCTCCCGCCAGGTGCGGCAGTGCTGGCGGTGTTGCTGGTGCTGGGATGTGCGCGCGGCGGCGCGCGGCGCGCGGAGCTACCACGGGCTCCTTCCCAGCTGCACCTCGGCGGGCAGCGGGTGCTGGTCCTCCCCCTACAAGGCATAGTCGGCCTGCCAGAGGGCAGGCGTGAGCGGCTG
>JBPCIT010000172.1:0-28120 GCA_051006015.1 Longimicrobiaceae bacterium | reverse complement strand
GGCGGCTCGGCATGGATACCGAGCGCACCCGTCTCTCCCTGCGAGTGCAGCGGCCGCTGCCACGGCTGGACGGCGGCCAGGTCGAGCCGAGTGAGTTCCCGCTCGAGCTGCGGCTGCTGGGGCGCTCCCACGTCACCAACGCCGCGCTCGCCGGAACCGCCGCCCTCTGCCTGGGCGCGGACGCTCAGGCGGTGCAGGGTGCTCTCGACGCCTTCCCGCCGCCACGGCGGCGGGTGGAGATCCTGCACCGCGGCCGCTTCACCGTGCTGGACGATACTGTCGGGCACCCGGACAGCATCAGCGTCGTCTTCGAGGTGGCCGAGCAGCTCCCGCACCGGCGGATCCACGCCGTGGTCGCGGTGCGGGGGCAGCGGGGGGAGGAGATCAACCAGCGCACCGCGGGTGCGATCGCCATCTGGACGGAGCGCGTGCCGCTGACCAGCCTGATCGTCACCCGCAGCCGGGAGGCGGCGGACGAGCGGAACCGGGTCGAGCCGGAGGAGCACGCCGCCTTCACCGAGCGGCTGCGCGAGGGGGGTTGCGACTTCGAGGAGCACGAGCGGCTGGATGAGGCGGTCGAGCTGGCGCTGGGGCGCGCGGGCGAGGGCGACCTGGTGCTGCTGCTCGGTGCGCAGGGGATGGATGCGGGCGCGGAGATCGTGCGCCGCTGGCTGGAGGAGCACCTGGGAGGATAGCATCCACAGCTGAGGTCGAAGGTCGACCTGCCTCAGCTCCTATGGAATGGATGTGAGCTGCGGCCGCACAATGCGGTAAAAGCGCCGTGCCATCCGGATCATGGCTGCACTGATCGTTGGTTCAATGGTGGGAGGCGTTGCCCGAGCATAGTCAACGTAGGTGACCGTGTCTCGATCCATAGAGGAGCCCCGCAGAGCCATCAACGAAAGGATCGTGGTAAGTTCCTCCTGTTCTTCCTTGGTCAGGGGCGAGCCGGACCCAAGCCACAACCTCCGGAACTTGTCTCGTCGCTGACCGTGCGGGTTCTTGAGGTTGTCAAGTATCGCTTCCCCCCGGTCGGCGATAGCGGCCTCGATCACGGCTTCGACGCACCGATGGCAGAATTGGCCTGCCTCGGCATGAAATCCGCGCGCGCGGATAATCTGGCTGCCCGATATGCCCTCTGTGCCGTGATAAGGCAAGGACGGCAGTTCGCGCGCCACTCCGCCCGGGAGAGCTTTGGAATACTCACGGCTGGCTGCGGTTACTCCTGACCCAGCAGTGTAATGTGATTCCCTGTCCGCAACCAAGATGAGTGCTCGAGAGGCCGGACCAAGCCCGTGAACATGATGCCGGAATTGAGGAACACACGGCCGAAGACCTCCTTCGCCAAGGTCGTCTCGAGCTGGACGGCATCCTCGATGCTACTGTGGCTAATCAATCCGAGTGACAGGTCTTCAAGTTCAAGGTTGCGAAGATCAACGATGCCTTCTGCGAGGGGACCGATTGCGCTGACGCTGGTGAGCTGACTGGAGAAACGATCCCGAATCGTGGTCAGCACTGCCACCAGCAGATTCTGAAGGGTACGGTACTCACCGGAGAGAGGGCGATCTACTGCCTGGCTATACCGTGAGCTTAGCTCAGACAATCCCTGCATCCGTAGGGGCAGAAGCGCTGTATCAGCCTGGAAGAATACCGGCCGAAGCTCGTCCGCCGAGCTGCGCGCTAATAAGAGTCGCATCTGCACCGCACGCCGGCGTGCCTCTGGAGAGTAATGCCAGTTCCCGTCCTGCAGTTCGGCAAACTCGGAGAGGAGCGGTGCCAATTCGAAAAGTTTGGTTTGCATTCGATGGGGCTCAGAGGCAATCATCTCCGACGCTGTCGCATGCAGCTCGAGCTGCGTAGCCTCTTTTTGTCGGCGCAGGAACGCGAAGAGGTGGTAGCGGAGCCGATCATAGAAGTCTAGCGCGGGGTCTATCTCCACGCCTGGTTTGAGCATCCACAGATCCTTCTCCCCGTTCGGGACGTGCTCGGCACCGAGGGGCTCGAGATCTTGCTCCCTGATCAATTCGATGAGATCCACCGCTTCCTGCACCTTCCCCGAAACCAGATTGGGATTGAGCAGGGCTGGGATCACATGGTACGCGATCACGTCGGTAGGAGCGCCCAGGTATTCGACAATGACCCGCTGGAGCTCCAGTTCCGCGAATTTGTGTAGACTGGGAAAGAGAATTCGGTTCTCGGGTCTGCCGTAAATTGCCTCATGAACTGAGGCAGGAAGCTTCCGCAGATTGAGCATCAACGTCCCCGCGATCGCCTTGAAGGGGTGCTTCACCTGCGCGAAGGACTTCACGTTTTGGGGCTGAGGAACCAGGTTCACATAACGCAGATCGTACTCTCCTGCGCCCTCGACGATTGCTTTCCAATAGGAGAGGTTGGAATGCTGATAAAATAGGGTGAGCCAGCCGCCAGTGCGCAACGCTCTGGATATAGCGCCTATACTCGCCGTCAGCTTTCGCACGAACTCCTCGCTAATTCCCTCTCTTCGTGCGGATTCACTCCGGGTGGGAACCGTGAGATCCTGCTCCAGAGCTGGGGCTTCTACATCCAGCCAAGCATACCAAATCGAGAACAGGAGCGGGTACTGGATGACCTCGGCGTAAGGTGGGTCCGTGATGCAGTAATCAGCGAACTCATTCGCCGGAAGGCCACGCGCTGCAAGCTCTTGCTGAAGGTTGAGAGCACTCCCCCGGATGAAGGAAAAAGTCTCACCCTCTTGATAGAAATCGCCGATCAGGCGCTGCGCCTCCGCCTTACCTTTCCGCACATTTGCAAAGACATGTTCAAAGATGAGCCAGACGTTCTTATAGGATAAGGTCTCGGGCACCACGTAGGCGAAGTGCTGGAAGACACTCGAATCGCCTGCCCAATAACCCGTGCGCTTTGCCTTGAACATTCGCGTTGCGTACTTCAGTGTGTGCGAGAAGGCCACACGGAGCATGAGCCGAATCCGATCATCCGCTTCAGCTCTGATCGCATCCCTCAGTAACAGTAGCCCCAGCAGCTGCCGGGGATCATGCAGATCTATCAGGTGCCGGATGCCGCGGGCCGCACCCCGCCGAATGAGTGTGTGGATCTCGCCGCTGAGGAAGGATAGATCATACTCACCGAGTGTGCGCTCGATCTCGGCCGCCGGCATCTCGTCGATCGCTAATATGCGCTCTGCTACTTCGCGGGCGATCGTCTGGAATGCCGAATCGAGCTTCTCAAGATCAACAGGAAGGACGGATGCACGCGTGACCAGCTCAGCGACCGGGTTAATGTCCATCACGATTGCTCGGCGGCGGAGGATGAGAGCTTCGCGGGCTGTCACTCCGCCCCCCCCGAAAACATCTAACACTGTCTGGTCTGGCTGCGTATAGTGCCTTATGTAGGCTTGCACGACACCCGGGTCCTTGCGCCCCGGGAAGGGGTGAAATCCGTAGTGGCGGGCGAGCTTCCGGCCAATCGGTTGTACATAATCCCGCATCGGCTCGTCAACTTGGGTTGTCTGAAGCGGATGGCGATTAGGGAGGCCGTGCGGTTGAGCAGCGCTGGTGCGCATTTCTCACCTCCTAGCAATACCCGAAGAAAAAGCGATGGTCGGCTAAACTATAGCGCTAGGGAGAGCCGAACGCAAGAATGCTGGAGGTGGTATGGCCTGAATTCACCCACAGGGGTTGCGCGCCTCCTGCGGAGGGGAAAGAATCAGGTCGGCTCGATCATCCCGCCGGGATGCGGCGCTGCATGTCCGCCGCACCGGCTCGATTTTGCGTGAGGAACCCGATGCCCGACCTCCGGTCCCCGCTGCGAAGTGCGGTGTGCTGGCCCCGCTTCCTCGCGGCTCTGCTGCTCTGCCTGTTCATCTGGGGCTGCGCACCCGCCGCGCCGGCCCCTCCCGCGCCGGGCGCTGCAATCGCAGTGGAAACCCGCCTGGCGCCCACCGTGCTGCTCGTCGGCATCGATGGCTTCCGCTGGGACTACTTCGACCGCTACCCGGTGCCCACCCTGCGCCGCCTCGCCGCCGAGGGTGTGCGCGCCCGCGCGATGATCCCTTCCTTCCCGACGCTGACCTTTCCCAACCACTACACCCTGGTCACCGGTCTGCGTCCGGAGAACCATGGCATCGTCGCCAACAGCATGTACGATCCGGTGTTCGACGCCAGCTTCAGCCTCGGCGACCGGGAGGCTGTCATGGACCCGCGCTGGTGGGGTGGCACGCCCATCTGGGTCACGGCGGAGCGTGCGGGGCAGAGAACCGCCGCCTTCTTCTGGCCGGGCTCGGAGGCGCCGATCCAGGGTATGCATCCCGCCTACTGGACGCCGTACGATGACGACTTCCCCGGCTCCGACCGCGTCGAGCAGGTGCTGCGCTGGCTCCAGCTCCCCCGCGAGCAGCGGCCGACCTTCATTACCCTCTACTTCAGCCTGGTGGACAATGCCGGCCACCGTCACGGCCCGGACTCGCCGCAGGTCGCGGCGGCCGTGGACACCGCGGACGCGCTGCTCGCGGAGCTGGTGCAGGGTCTCGAATCCCGCCAGCTCCTCGATCAGCTCAACCTGATCATCGTCTCCGACCACGGCATGACGGCGACCTCGCCGGAGCGGGTGATCGCGCTTGACGACTACCTTGACTTGAGCGAGGTGCGGGTGGTGAACTGGTATCCGGTGCTGATGCTCCTCCCGCACCCCGGTCAGGAGGAGGCGATCTACCAGGCGCTGAAGGGAAAGCATCCCAACCTGCAGGTGTACCGCAGGGAGGAGATGCCGGCGGAGTACCACTTCCAGGACCACCGGCGCATCCCGCCGGTGCTCGGGGTCGCCGACGAGGGGTGGGTGGTCTCGACGCGGGAGCGGCTTGCGCGCGAGCCCGAGCGCTTCTCCGGCGGCGCGCACGGCTACGACCATCGTCTGGCGTCGATGCACGCGCTCTTCGTGGCCCGCGGACCGGCCTTCCGGCAGGGGCTGGTGGTGGAGCCCTTCGAGAACGTACACATTTACTCGTTGATGACCGCGATCCTCGGGCTGACGCCAGCGCCCAACGATGGCAACCTGCAGGCGGTCGAGCACCTGCTGCGCGAGCCTGCGCGCCGAACGGGCGCTGCCGGCGGGGACCGTCAGCTTCAGCCGGGCCGATAAACGACCCGTCTGGAACTACGGCCGTCCTCCGGACGGAGGCGTCCGGTGCAGCCAGGGCAGCGCCTCTGGAACCGTGCGCGTCCGGAGGACGCCTGCTGTTGATTGCCGGGTCTTTCATAGGCCCGGCAGAGCGGCGCAGCCGCTCCAAGCCGTGTTAGCAAACACGCATGATTCCGTAGTGCAGAACAGCTCCCGGACTGGATAGAACCGATGATTGAATCGGCACAGATGGTTTCCACCTCCCACTGGCAGCCGCCGCGGCGTCTGCTGCAGGCCGCGGCGGCGATGCTGCTGCTCGCCGCCTGCGCGCCGGCCACGCCTCCACCAACCGCGCCCGCCACCCTTCCCGAGCCGCCCAAGCGCGTGCGCATCGTGCACACCAACGACTTCCACGGCCGGCTGCTCCCGCAGTCGCCGCGGCAGGGGCGCGCACTGGGCGGCTCGGCGGTGCTGGCGGCGCACTTCGACAGCGCGCGGGTTCGCTTCAACGGCCCCACCCTGGTGCTCTCCGGCGGCGACGACTACCAGGGCACCGCCATCTCGAACCTCAGCTGGGGGCGCGCCACCGTGGCCGTGCAGAACGCCAAGCGCTACGACGCCGCGGCGTTCGGCAACCACGAGTTCGACTGGGGGATCGATACCTTGCGCGCGCGTCTGGCGGAGGAGCGCTTCCCGCGCATCGGCGCCAACATCTACCGGACCGGCACGCGCGAGCACCCGGAGTGGATGCGGCCCTGGACAATGATCGAGCGCGAGGGGGTGCGCATCGGAGTGATCGGCATCACCACCACCGAGACCCCGCAGATCGTGAATCCGCAGCATGTGGCGGCGCTCGAGTTCGGCGCCCCGGTCGAGGCGATCGACCGCTACGCGCGCGAGGCCAGAGCGGCCGGCGCGGACTTCGTGGTGGTCACCATGCACGAGGGCGCGGAGTGCGAGGAGCCGGGCAGCTCTCCCGAGGAGGAGTCGCGCGGCTGCCGCGGCGCTATGCTCGAGATCGCGGAAGGACTCAGGGAGCGCGTGGACCTGATCGTCGGCGGGCACACCCACCTGCGGGTGCTGACCACCGCGGGCGGGATCCCGGTCGTCGAGAACAGCCCCTTCAGCGTCAACTACAGCATCACCGACCTGGAGAAGCGTGGCGACTCGACCGTGGTGCTCCACCGTGCCGTACACACCTCCTGGGCGGATCAGGTCGATGCTGACACCATGGTGGCGCGCGTGGTGGGAGAATGGGAGGCGAGGGTGAGCGAGATTGCCGGGCGGGTGCTGGTGCACTTTGCACAGCCGCTCGAGTGGCCGGAGAGCCGCATCGGCGAGCATCCGATCGGCAACCTGATCGCCGACGCACAGCGAGCCTCCACCGGCGCGCAGGTGAGCCTGGTCAACAACGGCGGCATCCGCCGCGGCATGCCCGCGGGGCCGATCACTTACGGTCTGCTCTACGAGCTGCAGCCCTTCCAGAACGACATGGTCACCCTGCAGACCACCGGCGCCGTGCTGCGCACCGCGCTGGAGAACGCCATCGATGCGGAGGGCCGGATCGCCGCCCACGTCTCGGGGATGACCGTCCGCTACGATCCGCGCGCACCCGTGGGCTCGCGCCTCCGCGAGATCCGGCTGGATGGCGGCCGGGTGCTGCGCGACACCGACTCCATCACCATCGGCACCACCGAGTTCCTGGCCACCGGCGGGGACCGCTACACCATGCTGCAGGAAGCGCGGAAGAGCCGCACCGGCATGGTGGATCTTGACGCGCTCACAACCTATCTAGAGTCTCTGCCACAGCCCATCCCGCCCCCTCCGGTGGGGCGCTGGGTTGCGGTGAGGTGAAGCAATGACGATCGTATATGATGCGGAAGTCGATGCCGTGAGCATCACCTTTCGCGAAACCACGGTGACCACCAAGCAGTTCGCTGACGGGATTGCAGTCGATTACGACGCCGACGGAAGGCTGGCGGGGATCGAGATTCTCGATCTCAGCAGACGACCGCACGATTCGCGCACTTTCACGTACTCACCTACCGATTTATGACTCGTAACCAGACCATCGGCCTCGTCATCGGCGGCTTCGTGCTCGCCTTCCTCATCGGCTTCATTCCCTCCTGGACGCGCTCGCGCGCACACATCCGCGAGCTGCGTGAGGTGCGCGCCGAGCAGGAGCAGACCCGCTTCGAGCTGGAGATGGCGCGGCTGCAGGGGAGGCTGGGGGCCGCGCTCGCGGAATCGAACCGCAGCAACTACGAGCGTGCGCGGCAGCTTATGACCGGCTTCTTCAGTGAGCTGCAACAGAACCTTGGCCAGGTGCAGGATCCGGCAGCGCGGCAGGAGCTGCAGACCATTCTGCAGCAGCGTGACGAGATCATCACCATGCTCTCTCGCGCCGAGCCCGAGTCCACGCAGCGCCTGATGCTCCTCTACACCCGCTACTTCGCCGCGATGGACCCGGTGGGGCGGGAGGCGCCGACGGCGCTGACACCTTCGCCGCCGCAAGGATAGGAGACGGGGCAGAAGGGTCGGTCGGGAAAGCCGAAGGAGAAAAGCAACATGTGAGATTCCAGCCCTGAACAGATGGACGAGATCGGCGCCGAGTACGATCTCACCAACAGCCGGCCGAATCCCTACGCCGAGCGCTACGCCGAAGACAGGCGGGCAGTGCTGCTCGATCCCGACGTGGCCAGGGTCTTTCCCGATGCCAAGGCGGTCAACGACGCGCTGCGGGCCCTGGCGAAGATCATCGAGGAGCGGACGCAGCACGCGGCGTGAAAGCCGCCACCTCGAGCCGGAGTCGCTGACCGCTTGCGCCCTGGCCTGCAGTTACGCTGCCACGTCCCGCGCGAGCGCTTCCCGCGCGGCGCGGTAGCCCTCCTCCAGCAGGAACTGCGTGCGGTCGAAGTCCCACCCCCCCAGGTGGCCGATGCGTGGCCGGATGTAGAGCAGCGGCGGCCCCTCCCAGTTCGACACGAAGGAGCGGCGCTGCTGCTGCAGGTTCAGGCCCAGCACCCGGTCGTGGATGGCGATCATCCCATGGTCGAAGTAGCCCTCGGCTGGCGGCAGCATCTCCGAGCCCACGTCGATGCCGATGATCCGCTCCGCGCCCCACGCCGCCGCCGCGCGGATGGGAAAGACGTCGAGCACCCCTCCGTCCACCAGGAAATCGCCCGCGATCCGCGCGGGGGGGAAGTAGATCGGCAGCGCGCAGGAGGCGTACACCGCATCCACCACCGGCACCTCCTCCTGCACCCCACTGCCGAACCAGACCTCCTCGCCGTTGATCAGCGACACCGCGTTGACCCGCACCGGCAGCCGCGCCTGGTCGAAGGACTTGATCGGCAGCATCCGCTTCAGCCAGGCTCGGTAGTGGTCCCCGTCGAACACCGCCTGCTCGCGCACCCCGCCGAACCACACCGCCTTCTTGTTGATCAGCACGATGTCGTCCTTGACGAGGTTGCGGGCGATCTGCGCCAGCTCCCGCCACCCCAGTCCCCCGGCCAGCGAGGCGCCGATCGCCGCGCCGATGCTGCACCCGACGATGGCGTCGGGGCGGATGCCGGCATCCTCCAGCGCCTTCCAGGCGCCGATGTGGGCGATCCCCTTCATCCCTCCGCCGCCGAGGACCAGGATGGTGCGGGGCTTACCGGATGCTGCGGAGCGGTCGGCGGGTAGGATGGAGAGGTGGTCGTCGGTCACGGTGAAAGCTCCGGAGAATTGATCGCGAGGGGACCTGCCTGTCGCCCCAATGATGGCACTCGCGGTGGCTCCACGCAACAGCCGTGCACGGCAGACCGCCGCATGATTCTTGCGCTGTCGCTCCCGCTTGCGCTACCTACCTCGAGGGTACGGAGCGGGGCTTGACTTCCGCCCCCGCGGTGCCCTAGGTTGTGTAGTTGATAAGAAGAATCATTCTTGTTAAGGAATCCTGTAAGGAGGATTTGATGGCTGAGTTTTCCGCTGAACCGCTCTTCACGATCACCAACCTGCACGCCGAAGTCGCCGAAGAGGGCACCGAGATCCTGCGCGGCCTCGATCTCGAGATGCGTGCGGGCGAGATCCACGCCATCATGGGTCCCAACGGATCGGGCAAGAGCACCCTGGCGAAGGTGATCTCCGGTCATCCGGCCTATGAGGTCACCGAAGGCGAGATCCTCTACCGCGGCGAGAGTGTCCTGGACATGGAGCCGGACGAGCGCGCCCGCGCCGGGATCTTTCTGGCCTTCCAGTACCCGGTCGAGGTGCCCGGCGTCTCGATCGCCAACTTCATGCGCACGGCGCTCAACGCCAAGCGCGGCGAGGAGATCGACATCTTCGACTTCCACGACCTGCTCGTCGAGAAGATGGGGATGCTGGAGATGGAGACCGCCTTCGCCGAGCGCAGCGTCAACGAGGGCTTCAGCGGCGGCGAGAAGAAGCGCAACGAGATCCTGCAGCTCGCCATGCTCGAGCCCACGCTGGCGCTGATGGACGAGACGGACTCGGGGCTCGACATCGACGCGCTCAAGATCGTCTCGCAGGGGATCAACCGCATCAAGCGCGAGAAGCCCGAGATGGCGGTTCTGCTGATCACCCACTACCAGCGGATGCTCAACTACATCACCCCCGACTTCGTGCATGTGATGGTCGAGGGGCGGATCATCCGCTCCGGCGGCCCCGAGCTGGCGCTCGAGCTCGAGGAGAGGGGATACGAGTGGGTACGCGGCGCCACAGCGGGCGCGGCGTTTTAATGGCGTACCGATAGAGGAGGCACACCATGCCAGTCAATCAGAACGTCGCCGAGCTCGGCCTCGACGAATACAAGTACGGCTTCCGCGACGAGGAGACCCACGTCTTCAAGTCCCGCAGGGGACTCGACGAGGACGTGGTGCGGGAGATCTCCGCGCAGAAGAACGAGCCGGAGTGGATGCTCAAGTATCGGCTCAAGGCGTTCAAGCACTTCCAGCAGCGCCCGATGCCCACCTGGGGCGGCGACATCTCGGGGCTGAACCTGGACGAGATCTACTTCTACATTCGCCCTTCCGAGCGCGTGGGGCGGACCTGGGAGGAGGTCCCCGAAACGATCAAGAACACCTTCGAGCGCCTCGGCATCCCCGACCAGGAGCGGCGCATCCTCGCGGGCGCCGGCGCGCAGTACGAGTCCGAGGTGGTCTACCACTCGCTCAAGGAGGAGTGGGAGAATCTCGGCGTCATCTTCAAGGGGATGGACGACGGCCTGCGTGAGCACGAGGAGATCGTGCGCGAGTACTTCGGCACCGTGGTGCCCTACCGCGACAACAAGTTCGCCGCCTGCAACGCGGCGGTCTGGTCCGGCGGCTCCTTCGTCTACATCCCGAAGGGGGTGAAGGTGACGATGCCGCTGCAGGCCTACTTCCGCATCAACGCCGAGAGCATGGGGCAGTTCGAGCGCACGATGATCATCGTGGAAGAGGGCGCCGAGGTGCAGTACATCGAGGGGTGCACCGCGCCGTCCTACGCGCAGGACTCCTTCCACTCGGGGGTGATCGAGATCATCGTCAAGGATGGCGCGCGCTGCCGCTACACGACGATCCAGAACTGGTCGCACAACGTCTACAACCTGGTGACGCAGCGCGCCAAGGTCGGCCGCGACGCCACCATGGAGTGGGTGGACGGCAACCTGGGCAGCAAGCTCACCATGAAGTACCCGAGCTGCTACCTGATGGGCGAGGGCGCGCGCGGCGAGATCCTCTCGATCGCCTACGCCGGCCCCGGGCAGCACCAGGACGCGGGCGGCAAGGTGATCCACATGGCGCCGCACACCAGCAGCCGCATCGTCTCGAAGTCCATCTCGCGGGGCTCCGGCCGCAGCTCCTACCGCGGGCTGCTCAAGGTGGAGAAGGGAGCGCACCACGTGCGCAGCAACGTCGAGTGCGACGCGCTGCTGCTCGATGAGGAGGCGCGCACCGACACCTACCCCTACATCGAGATCGAGGAGGAGCACGCCTCGATCGGCCACGAGGCCACTGTCAGCAAGATCGGCGACGAGCAGCTCTTCTACCTGATGAGCCGCGGCCTCTCGGAGGACGAGGCGGCCACCATGGTGGTGCGCGGCTTCATCGAGCCCATCGCCAAGGAGCTGCCCCTCGAGTACGCCGTCGAGCTGAACCGGCTGATCGAGTTGGAGATGGAGGGCAGCGTCGGCTGATTTACCCCCACCCCCTAGCCCCCTCTCCCACAAGTGGAGAGGGGGAACATTACAGTGCAAGGGCAGGCTGCGGTGCTGCTCTTCAGCCCCTCTCCCTTCATGGGAGAGGGGTGGCGAGCCTAAGCGAGCCGGGGTGAGGGCCTCTGGGCCTTGCGAAACTTTCTAGGAGCTAGTGACAGTGGCAGATACGACAACCATTCCCGCCGAGGGCGTCGGCGTCTTCGCCCGCGACCAGATCGAGATCCTCGCCACCCGCAAGGGGGAGCCTGGCTGGCTGCGGGAGCAGCGTCTACAAGCACACGAGCTGTTCGCCTCGACCCCGATGCCCACCACCCAGCCGGAGGAGTGGCGCTACACTCCCATCGCGGAGCTCCTGAAGCTCGATGTGCTCGAGCCGGCCGAAGAAGCCACGCCGGTCTCTACACTCGCCGAGCTGCCCGAAGGGCTGCGCGCGCTGATCGAGGACACGGGGGATTCGGCCGGTCGGCTGGTGCAGCTCGACGCCTCCGTCGCCCTGCGCGAGCTGGACGAGAGTCTCCTCGCGCAGGGGGTGATCTTCACCAGCCTCGAGGCGGCGGTGCGCGAGCACCCCGAGCTGGTGCAGAAGCACCTGGGCACGGCGGTCACCGCGCAGGACGGCAAGTTCGCCGCGATGAACGCTGCCTTCTGGACGGGCGGCACCTTTCTCCACGTGCCCGCCGGAGTGCGGGTCGAGCTACCGCTGCGCTCCTTCCGCTGGGCGACCGGGGAGGGCTCCGCATCCTTCGGGCGCACCCTGGTGGTAGCGGAGGATGGGGCAGAGGTCACACTGGTGGATGAGCTGGGCTCGCGGGACGCCTCCGCGCAGACGCTCTCCGTCGGCGCCGCCGAAGTCTTCGCGGATGAGGGGGCGCGCGTCAACTACGTGGCGGTGCAGCGCTGGGGGCGTGGAACCGTCCACCTGACGACGGACCGGCTGATTGCGGGACGCGACGCCCGCATCACCACCCTGTACGTCGCGCTCGGTGGGGACGTGACCCGCGCCGACGTGCAGTGCCGGCTGGTTCGGCCCGGAGCGCACGTGGACATGCTGGGCCTCTACCTGCCGGAGGGCAACCAGCACTTTGACCACCAGACGCTGCAGGACCACATCTCCCCGCACGCCTCGAGCAACCTGCTCTTCAAGGGCGCGTTGCGGGACCAGGCGCGCTCGGTCTTCCGCGGTCTCATCCGCGTGCACCCGGGGGCGCAGCGCACCGACGCCTACCAGACGAACCGCAACCTGATCCTCTCGAGCGAGGCACGCGCCGACTCGCTGCCGAACCTCGAGATCGCCGCCGACGACGTGCGCTGCTCGCACGCCGCCACCGTGGGGCAGCTCGACGAGGAGGAGATCTTCTATCTGCTCAGCCGCGGCATCCCGATGCCGGAGGCGATCCGGCTGGTGGTCTTCGGCTTCTTCGGCGAGGTGCTCGATCAGTTCCCGGACCGCGAGGTGAGGAAGGAGCTGGTGCGCGCCATCGAACGCAAGCTCGCGGTGCGGCAGGCATAGCCAGCGCGATGGCGGAATTCTTCAGGGTAGCCACCCTCTCGGACGTGCCTCCCGGAGAGGTGCTGGGTATCGAGGCGGCAGGGAAGCGGATCTGTCTGGCGAACGTGGAGGGGGAGATTTACGCCTTCCAGGACAACTGCTCGCACCGCGACTGCCCCCCCTCGCAGGGGGAGCTGGACGAGGACGACTGCACCATCACCTGCGAGTGGCACGGCGCGATCTTCGACATCCGCACCGGCGCCGCCGTGGGGCTGCCGGCCACGCGGCCGATCATGGTCTACCCGGCGAAGGTGGAGGGAGAGGAGATCTGGGTCGAGGTGGGTTGACTATGAAGTAGCAAGGGCTCGATGCCCAGTGAGACTTCCTTGCCCTGCGATCAAGGAGCGCTGAAGGATGGAAGGCGTTCGGTATCTCGTAGATGAGTCTGGTGAGAAGAGAGCAGTGGTCATCGATCTCGATCAGCATGGCGAGCTGTGGGAGGACTTCTACGACGTCCTTGTCGCGCGTGCCCGCCAGGACGAGCCGCGTGAGACGCTCGCGGAGGTGAAGGAGCGGTTGGCCAGCAGAGCTGGTCCTGCACGGGATGGCTGAGTATGCAGTTCTCGTACTGCGATCCGCACGCAAGGAGATCGAGCGACTGGAGTCGGGAACCGCTGATCGCGTTGTCTCACGGATTGAAAGGTTAGCTACCGAGCCCCGCCCGCCGGGGTGCCGAAAGCTGGCCGGTGCGGAGTCTTTATGGAGGATCCGGCTCGGAGAGTACCGTGTCCTCTACACGATTGACGATGCGCGGTTGATCATTGAAGTGGTCGCCGTACGCCACCGCCGCGATGCATACCGCTGAGCACTTGCCGGTATGCTGCAGTAAGGACGAGGAGCCCCCGATGAGCGTAGTCGTACCGGCCTCTTTGGCGTCTGGACTCGACCTGGCCGGGATGCGCGCCGAGTTCCCTATCCTCGCGCAGCAGGTGGGAGGGCGGCCGCTCGCCTACCTGGACAATGCCGCCTCCGCGCAGAAGCCGCGGGCGGTGATCGAGGCTGTCCGCTCATTCTACGAGAGCGACTACGCCAACGTCCACCGCGGCATCCACGAGCTCTCCCGCCGCGCCACCGAGGCCTATGAGGGGGCGCGCCCACGCATCGCCGCCTTCCTCGGCATCGCCGATCCTGCCGAGCTGATCCCCACCCGCGGCACCACCGAGTCGCTGAACCTCATCGCCTACTCCTGGGGGATGGCCAACCTGCGTGAGGGGGACGAGATCCTCCTCTCGGTGATGGAGCACCACTCGAATCTGGTGCCCTGGCAGATGGTGGCCCAGCGGACGGGGGCGCGCCTGCGTCACCTGCCGCTCGACGAGGAAGAACGGCTGGATCTCTCGGCGCTGGACGAGCTGCTCACCGAGCGAACGCGTCTGGTCTCTCTCGCCCACGTCTCGAACGCGCTCGGCACCGTTAACCCGGTGGCGGAGATCGCGGAACGCGCGCACGCGGTGGGTGCGCTGATGGTGGTGGACGGCGCCCAGTCCGCCCCGCACTTCCCGGTGGACGTGGCGGCGCTCGGCTGCGACTTCTTCGCCTTCTCCGGCCACAAGATGTACGGCCCCACGGGAGTCGGCGGCTTGTGGGGCCGGCGCGAGCTGCTCGAGGCGATGCCGCCCTTCCTGGGCGGCGGGGACATGATCCACCAGGTCGAACTCGAGCGCTCGACCTACGCGGCGCTCCCCCACAAGTTCGAGGCGGGCACCCCCAACATCGCGGGGGTGATCGGGCTGGGCGCGGCGGTGGACTTCCTGCGCGAGGTGGATCTGGCGGTGGCGCATGCCCACGAGCAGGTGCTGCTCGCCTACGCCATCGAGCGGCTGCAGGAGATCCCCGACCTGCACATCTACGGCCCACGCGACGTGGCGGAGCGCTCGGGGGTGATCTCCTTCACCCTGGCTGACGTCCACCCGCACGACCTCGCCACCATTCTGGACTCGGAGGGGATCGCCATCCGCGCGGGACACCACTGCTGCCAGCCGCTGATGCGCGGCCTGGGCGTCTCCGCGACGGCGCGCGCGTCCTTTGCGCTGTACAACACCGTGGAGGAGGTGGACCGGCTGGCGGAGGCGCTCCGGCGGGCGCGCACCCTCTTCGGGCTGTGACCGGTGAGGTGGCGCCCTCGGATTCTGTACCTGGCGCTGCTTGTCTTCATGCTGAGTGCGCTCGCCGTGCTGTACGCCCTCGAGCAGGGGATCAAATGGCCGGCCTACCTGGCGATCGCGGGAATGTTCATCGCCGCTGTGCTCTTTCTCCTCTCGTTGGTCCCCCCCCGGCGCGTGGACTGGGACCGCATCGACACGGAGCAGCGCCTATGGGAGAGCGGGCCACTCGGCCGCTCCTGGCTCCGCATCCGCCAGCGCCTCGCGAAGCTGTGGAAGCTTTGACTGCATCCCCTCTCCTCTCCTCGCCATGAACCTCCAGTCGCTCTACCAGGAGCTGATCCTCCAGCACTACCGCCACCCTCGCAACCGGGGAGAGATCGAGGTACCGGACGCCACGGTCCATCTGCACAATCCGGTTTGTGGGGACGAGATCGTCCTGCAGCTCCGGCTGCGCGAGGGGCGCATCGAGCAGGCGCGCTTTCAGGGACAGGGCTGCTCGATCTCGCAGGCGTCCGCCTCCATGATGTCGCAGCTGGTCGAGGAGAAATCGGTCGAGGAGGCGGCGGCGCTCTCGGCGCGCTTCACCGAGATGATGCACGGCAGCGAGGATGCCGCGCGTGACAAGTCGCTCGGCGACCTGCGCGCGCTGGCGGGAGTCTCGAAGTTCCCGGTTCGCATCAAGTGCGCCCTTCTCGCCTGGGAGGCGCTGGGGGAGGCGAGCAAGCGGGCAGTGGAGAAAGCGGGGGATCCAACCTGAGTAGCTGTCTCGCCTAACTCTTGGACGGATTCTTGCGACCGCTGGCTGAACGAAGATTGTACAGCTGGCGGTCTCCGCATTTCTAGCGGGTGTTCCCCCACGTCCGCCATGCTGTGAGAGTGAATCGAACGAGATCTGGAGGAGAGAAATGGCTGACATCGGAGTGAAGAGGACAGGAGACGCGGCGGTGATCGAGCAGACAGGCTTCCGCCTGAGCTGGGGTGCGATCTTCGCCGGGCTCGTGGTCGCAACCGGTCTGCATCTCGCGCTGGCGCTGCTCGGCGTGGCGATCGGGCTATCCGCCTGGAATCCCGCCGATCCGTTTCGCACCGTCGGTGCCGACGATGTAGCCATGGGGGTGGGGATCTGGACGGCGATCTCCGGAATCATCGCACTCTTCATCGGCGGGATGACCACCGGACGCCTGGCGGGGGTGCTGACCCGCGGCGACGGGGCGCTGCACGGCGTGGTGATGTGGGCGCTGACCATGATCACGATCATGTGGCTGATCGTAAGCGGAGTCGGCTTCCTGCTCGGCGGCGCCTTCGGGATCATCGGCCGCACCGCGGGCGCCGCGGTCGGGGCGGTGGGTCAGGTCGCGGGTGCGGCGGGACCGGACGTCGCGCAGATGGGACTCCCGGCGGTGATGCGGGGCGAGGAGCGGGAAACCATGGTCACGGAGCTCACCGCCCGGACCGGGCTGAGCCGGGCGGAGGCGGAGCAGATCGTCTCGGACGCCGAGACCAGGGCCCAGGCAACCCGCCGGCAGGTGGCGACCACGGCGGATACCCTCCAGGCTCGCGCCCCCGGAGTCGCACAGGATGTGACTGACAGCACGGCCCGTGCTGCCTGGTGGGCACTGCTCGCCATGGGCCTCTCCGTGGCGGCGGCCGCGGGGGGCGCCGCCAGCACGGCGCGCGAATAGCTCTTCCGGCCAGCCGCGCATGCGGTAAGGTGCACGCCCTATCGCAACGCGGCATCCTGGCCCACAGGATGCGGTGCACGGCCTAGCCGTGCACCGCGGCACGCATCTTCTACTTCGTACCTCACAGGATCGGGAAGCAGGCATGAACGGAAATGGGCGCAGGGTCGCCATCGTGGAGGGGTGCCGGACCCCTTTCGCCAAATCGGGCACGGTATTCAAGAACGTCTCGGCGGTCGAGCTGGGCAAGATCTCGGTGCGGGAGCTGATCGCCCGCACCGACCTCGACCCGAAAGAGATCGACCATGTGGTCTACGGCACCGTGGTGCAGTCGGTGCAGGAGCCGAACATCGCGCGCGAGGTGACGCTCGGCTCGGGGATCCCTCCCAGCGTCCCCTCCTTCACCGTGGCGCGCGCCTGCGCCTCCTCGAACCAGGCGATCACCTCGGGGGCGGAGCACATCATGATGGGGCACGCCGACGTGGTGATCGCCGGTGGCGCGGAGTCGCTCACCGACATCCCCATCCTCTTCTCCCCCAAGATGCGCGAGGCGCTGGTGCGGGCATCGAAGGCGCGCAGCCTGCCGGAGCGTCTGAAAGCCTTCGCTTCCGTTCGCCCCGCGCATCTCGCCCCCATCACCCCCGCCATCGCGGAGCCGACCACCGGCGAGACCATGGGCGAGTCGGCGGAGAAGATGGCGCGCGAGAACGGCATCTCGCGGGAGGAGCAGGACCGCTGGGCGCTCCGCTCGCACCAGCTCGCCTGGGCGGCGACCGAGGACGGGCGGCTCACACGCGAGATCGTCCCCACCTACGTGCCGCCGAAGTTCGAGGAGGTGGTCACGCGCGACAACGGCATCCGCGCCGACAGCTCGCTCGAGAAGCTCTCGCAGCTGAGACCCGTCTTCGACCGGAAGTACGGCACCCTCACCGCGGGCAACTCCTCGCCGCTCACCGACGGCGCCTCCGCGGTGCTGCTGATGAGCGAGGAGAAGGCGAAGGCGCTGGGTTACCAGCCGCTCGGCTACATCCGCTCCTACGCCTACGCCTCGCTCTCCCCCGCCGACCAGCTCCTGCAGGGGCCGGTCTACGCGGCACCGGTCGCCCTGGAGCGCGCGGGACTCTCGATGAAGGAGATCGACCTGCTCGAGATGCACGAGGCCTTCGCCTCGCAGGTGCTCTCCAACCTGCAGTGGTTCGACTCCAAAAAGGTCGCTCAGGAGCGCCTCGGCCGCAGCGAGCCGATCGGCGTGCCGCCCGAGGAGCGCATCAACGTGATGGGCGGCTCCATCGCCATTGGCCACCCCTTCGGCGCCACCGGCGGGCGGGTCACGGTGACGCTGCTCAACGAGTTGAAGCGGCGCGACGGGCAGTTCGGGATGATCAGCGTCTGCGCCGCGGGGGCGATGGGCTTCGTGATGATCGTCGAGCGCGAGTAGTACCTGCAGGCCACCGCTGCTCAGGGCAGCAACCGCACCCGCCGTCGCCGCACGGCGGGTGCGGTTTTGTTTCAGGCAGATCTCGCGCGAAAGAGCAGCCGCTCCGCCCCTTGACAGAGGCGGCGAAATCCGCTAATCTTACCGAAGAAAAACCGAAAACAAGAGACTGGCCGGAAGAGGCCCCTGCCTGGCACAGTGCCCGGGCTCGGGCCTTTTTTCGCGCCCGGAGAAAGCAGAAGTCGCGTACCACTGACCGCTACCAGGGAGAAACCATGAGCGAGGTCCAGCTACCCTTTCCCGAACTCGCCCTGCCGCCGATGGCGTCGGTGGGCACCGGCCGTCTCCTCCGGCTGGCGGTGAGCTGTCCGGAGTGTGGAGCGCGGCCGGCGCTGCGGATCACCGCGGCCGCGGCGCAGGCGGTAGCGGAGGAGCCGCCGGAGAAGCGGCTGGGCACCTACCAGTGCCACCGCCGCCGCTGCGGCAGGGTCTATGACCTGACGGCGGCGGCGTACCAGACGGCTTTGTAGGGTGGGACCCGGCGCCCTGCCGCCGGCAGATGGAGATCACGGAGAAGAGGGCCGCAACCAGGCCTCCTGCTCGACACAACGTTCGGGCCGGGGGCCTTCTGCATCTGTGCTCGAACGGGCGGCAGCGGCACCGCCCCTGATCGGAGAGGTGGTGAGTGGTGAACACACAGAGTATTCTCACGCTCGACTGGTCGGCGCTCGTCGGCAGCGGTTTCGTCGTCGGCGTGCTCTTCCTGGCGCTGGTCGAGCGGCTGCGCCGCACCTTTGCCAGCCAGCAGGAGCTGAACGGTCTGGGCGAGAAGTTCAGCGCGCTCCAGAGCCTCTACCTCCAGGTGCGCGAGGCGGCGGACGAGGCGCGCGCGCGAGCGCTCAGCGCCCAGACGGAGCAGCGGCACCAGTGGGAGCGCATCGCCGAGCAGGTGATCCGGCCGCTGGAGCGCATCACCGAGCGGCTCGATTCTGTCTGCGCGGCGCAGGCGGCGCAGGCCGCGACGCTCGACCACATCGGCAAGCGGCTGGACCACGCGGAGGAGCTGCGCGGCGCCTCCCGCACCCCGGCGCGCTGGCGGCCGTAGCGTCTCAGGGCAACTTCACTGGCGAACGACGCCGGGAGCGATCAGCGGAGGCAGGACGGCGGATGTGCGGGGGTCTGGTGACCAACCGCTACCGCTACACGCCCTTTGGCGCGCACGAGCTGGTGCAGGAGAGCGCGCTGGCGACCACGCTACTCAACTGGGGCCGGGAGTGGGACCGCGAGGTCCACCTGCTCTATCTGAGGAACCGCTGGTACGAGCCGGGCACCGGCCGCTTCGTCAGCGAGGACCCGCTGGGGCTCTCCGGCGGCTCAATCCCTATGTCTACGTGCGTCATGCCTCCGGGGCTCCGGAGCAGCGCCAGGCGCTCGCCAGAAGGGAGTTGTCTTGCCGCAAGCAACGACGTGCACTGTTCTTACAGTGTGAAGTAATACGTGCGAGGACGCATCATGAAAATCACCACCAAAGGACAGGTCACCATTCCGCAGCACATCCGCGAAGAGCTTGGACTGCTTCCTCACACGGAGGTTGAGTTCGAGATCCAGGAGGGTGCGGTGCTGCTCAGGAAGGCGGAGGGAAGCCAGCGCCGAGGGCGCGCGCTGATCGAGCACATGCGTGGACGCGCCGATGCCGGCCTGAGCACGGATCAGATCATCGCGCTGACGCGTAGAGAGGAGTGAGCCGCGTCCTGGTCGACAGCAATGTTCTGCTCGATGTGCTCACCGAAGATCCGATCTGGTTCGCCTGGTCCGAGCGCGCGCTGCGTACGTGTGCCGAAGGGGCGGTCCCGGTCTGTACGTGGAGGCGAAGGGCAAGCTCTACTTCATCCTGGCATTTTCGAAGAACGTGCAGGGCACGCTGACGCAGGATCAGAAGAAGCTGATCCGTAAGCTCGCCGCACAGCTCAAGAAGGAGAGGTGATCATGGACGATAAGATCGAAGTTACCGGGGAAAACTTTGGCGAACTGCTCATCCAGGGGCTGGAGGAGGCAGTCGCGATCGAGAAGGGTGGGCTTCGGGCAGCTCAGGTGCGGCGGCGGAAAGTAACGGCTCGGGAGGCGAGCGTTGCTCCACCGCCAAGGTACACGGCCGTCCGGATTGCAAGAGTGCGGAACAAGCTGGGCGCTTCGCAGCCGGTCTTTGCCGGAATGCTGAACGTCAGTCCGAGCACGGTGCGCGCCTGGGAGCGGGGAGCGCGTGAGCCGGATGGACCCACGCTTCGTCTACTCGAGGTCGCGGAGAAGCATCCGGAGGTGCTCACCGGGCGGGTCCGCGGCACCGGAACGCGAGAGAGGTAGGCCCCGGACGCGACAGCAACTACGACTGCACTCGAGCGCTCCCGGCCGAGCTGCTCGGGCAGCGGTCCGGGCAGGGAGGACGGATGTGCGGAATCTCGGTGGTGAACCGCTGCTGCGGCGACGACGAAATTCTTGACAGAAACTGGCATCCCCATTACGTTGTGCGCTTTGAACGGCCACATATTTCGGGTCGAATCTGCCCGGCCTCGCAGCGTCGGACCGGGCAGCGCGGGAATGCCTATGTGGGAGGCATGGTTAGAGGCCCACGAGTACAGGCCGGGAGCTGTGATTTCCCGGCGACATCAACACACAGGAGTGCTGCATGCGTACCACCGGAACGGTCAAGTGGTTCAACGACGCCAAGGGGTTCGGCTTCATCACCCCGGCCAACGGAGAGAAGGACTGCTTCGTCCACTACTCCGCCATCCAGGGCAACGGCTTCAAGAGCCTGGGCGAGGGTGACCAGGTCGAGTTCGACCTCGTTCAGGGCTCCAAGGGGCCGGCCGCCGAGAACGTGGTCCGCATGGGCTGATCCTGTCGCGGCAACCGATGGGGCTCTGATTCGTCAGGGCCCCATCGTCATTCAGAACTCCCCCACCATACCGATCTCCGTGCGGAGCTGGTAGCCCAGCTCCCGCTCGACTGTGCTCTGCGCCAGCTCGATCAGCGCACGCACGTCCGCTGCCGTCGCCCCTCCCAGGTTGACGATGATGTTGGCGTGCTTGTGGAAGATCTGCGCGTTGCCGTGCACGTGCCCCTTCAGCCCGCACTGGTCGATCAGGCGGCCCGCGCCGATCCCCTCGATCTTCTGGAAGATCGAGCCCGCGCAGGGGTAGAGCCAGAGGTCGGGGTGCCTCTCGTCCCGCCACTTCAGGTTCTCGCGGATCACCTCGCGCATCTCCTCGCGCGGCTGCGGCACGAGCCGGAAGGTGACGCCGAGCACCACGTCGTCGCGGTCGTGCAGGATGCTGTAGTCGTAGCCGAACTGCAGATACTCCAGCCCGACCCTCCGGATCTCCCCCTCCTCCGTCAGCAGCTCGCAGGACTCGACTACCTCCTCGATGAAGACCGTCCGCTCGCGTTCGGGGGGCGGCGAGAGGAAGTGCAGGTTCTGCCAGATGGCCCCGCCCACCGTGCTCGGAATCCCCACGAAGTGGTGCAGCCCGCCCAGTCCCCTCGAGACGGTGGCCTGGATCAGGTCGTGGAAGACCTCGACCCCGCTGCCCGCCGATACCCGCGTCTCGTCGAGGAACTCGATCCCCTTCACCTCGTTGCGGATCACCAGCCCCCGGAAGCCGCCATCTCCCACCAGGATGTTGGCGCCGATCCCCAGCAGGAAGTACGGAATCTCCACCTCGCGCGCGGCGAGGATGGCGCCGGCCAGCTCCTCCCGCGTGCGTGCGCGGTAGAGGAGGTCCGCGGGTCCGCCGATCTTGAAGGTGGTGAAGGGCGCCAGCGGCACGTCCCGCTCGAGGCGGTCCGCGCCCAGGTGCCCGGCGAGCACGTCTACCGGGAGTTCGATTCCGCTCGGCATGCAGCTACGGTCTGGGGGATCAGGGAAGCTTCAGGGTCGATTCCGGCTGAGATTCTCGCCGGGGAGAAGCCCGATCTCGCTCCCGCTTGCAAAGCCGGTGCCCGCCTCCCTTTCGCCGCGGAACACCGGCGCATGGTTTCGGTTACGGAGAAACGGATGGCGGCGCGGATGCTGGCCGATATCTTGCAAAAGATTACAGGTCCACAACATACGCTATGGAGGGTGTGCACATGGAGAAGCGGAAGATCAAGAGCGACAACTCGTCGGCGGGGTTCGGGCGCAATCAGGCGGCCTCGGTGGCGATCGCCGGATTGATCGGCGCGGCGGCGATCGGCGGGACGATCAACGCTCACCAGAAGTTCGATCCGAAGACGGGTGTCTCGCCGATGGCGGAGACCCCCACCGCCGAGGCCGTCTCGCTCGCGGAGCCGGCCTGGGATCTTCCGAACCTTGACCATGAGCGCGTGGACTACTGGGTCGAGCGCTTCACCACCGACAAGCGTGGCGACTTCACCAAGTTCCTCGAGCGCACCGGCCGCTATGGCCCGATGATCTCCGCCAAGCTCGCCGAGCGCGGCATGCCGCAGGACCTGATCTACCTGGCGATGATCGAGTCGGGGATGAACCCGACCGCCTACTCGCACGCGCACGCCTCGGGGCTCTGGCAGTTCATCGCCGAGACCGGCCAGCGCTACGGCCTGACGGTCACGCGGGAGCTGGACGAGCGCAACGACCCGGTGAAGTCCACCGACGCGGCGCTCGACTACCTGACCTACATGCACAAGCGCTTCAACTCCTGGTATCTGGCGGCGGCCGGCTACAACACCGGCGAGAACCGGGTCGCCCGCATCATGCGCGAGGAGACCGGCTCGGAGAAGGGGAACGAGTACTCCTACTACGAGATCTGGGACCGTCTGCCGCGGGAGACCCGCGACTACGTGCCGCTGATGATCGCGGCGGCGCGCATCGCCAAGGAGCCGCAGAAGTACGGCTTCGAGAGCGTGGTCCCCGAGGCGGCGCTCGCCTACGAGGAGGTGCCGGTGGACCCGAGCACGCCGCTCACGGCGGTGGCGCAGGCGGTGGGAGCCGAGGCCCGCGAGATCGTGCGGCTGAACCCGCACCTCAAGCTGGGGCAGACGCCGGCCAACCGCCGCGCGCTGGTGCGCATCCCCGAGGGCACGCGCACGGCCTTCCTGGTCAACTGGCCACAGGTGCGCGAGGAGCGCACCCTGGCCGCCTCGGACTACAAGGTCCGCAAGGGCGACTCGCTGCTGGCGATCGCGCAGCGGCACGGGACCAGCGTGAACGCGCTGCGTCAGGAGAACCAGCTCCGCGGCGACCAGATCCGCGAGGGCGCCACGCTCCGCATCCCCACCACCGCGCGCTAAGCGCAGGGGAGGCGAACGTGGGGAGAGCGGGGGCGGCGAAGGCTGCCCCCGCTCTCGTTTTCACAGCCCCCGGGTTCCCGCCTACCCCGTCCCGTGACCTTCTCCACCGGTTGCTCGTCTACCTCAATGGGGCGGTTCACGCTATGATCCGAGCCCTCCTGTACCCGTCTTCACCCTCTGGTGCTGGACATCATGAACGAGCGCATCCATGCCTGCCTGAATGGCGAGATCCTGCCGGAGGATCTCACCGCGCGTGAGCAGGCGCAGCTGCGGGAGATGCAGGCGGTGATCGGAGCCGTGGCGGATCATCTCCGCGCCTACTCCGTACCCGACCTTACCGCGCAGGTGATGCAGGCATTGCCTGCCGCGGCCCCGGGCGTGCCGCCGCGCAGCCGCCGGCCCCCTGGCAGCGGCTGCTGGATTGGCTGTGGACGCCCCGGCCCATCCAGCTCACCCTGCGTCCTGCTTATGCGCTGGCAGGGCTGCTCGCGCTTCTCATCGCGCTCCCCCTGGCCAACCAGGCGCTGGCGCCGCGCGAGGCGCGGCTGGCCGACGCCGAGCCGGCGGCGCTCCCTGCGCCCGTGGCCGTGGCCCCGGCGCTGGAGGGGGCGCGCGTCTACGTCCAGTTCCGCCTGGAGGCTCCGGACGCCGAGCAGGTGGCGCTCGCGGGGAGCTTCACCGGCTGGCGGCCCGAGTACGTGCTGCAGGAGACCGCACCCGGCGTCTGGACGGCGCTGGTGCCGCTGCAGCCCGGCGTGCACGACTACGCCTTCCTGGTGGATGGCGAGCGGTGGGTGGTGGATCCGCACGCCTTCCAGGTGCGCGACAGCTTCGGAGGGAAGAACAGCCGGATCTCGCTTCCGGCGCCGCGCGAATCCGCATGAGGCGCCTCCCCGGCGCCCTGGTGGTACTCGCGGCGCTGCTGGCTCCCCGGATGATCGGGGCCCAGGAGGGATGGGCGCTCGACCTGTCGGCGGGGCGCGCGGTCCACGACCCGCTCTCCGCGCGGATCGGCACGGACAACCTGATGCTGGGGGTGCGGTACGCCGGGGCGAGACCGGCGTGGTTCTACCTGTCGGGCGGCGCCCCACTCGCAACGGTCGGCCCCCGCTGGGGCGCGATGGGGTTGGGCGGGCGGATCGCCGCCGGTGGGAGCACGCTCGCGGCGGGCCTCGACCTGGGATCCCACCTCTTCGGGTACAGCTTCTCGGCGGCGGATACGCTCGCGGGGGGTGCCACCCTCGAGCTCCTGCCCGGGATCTTCGCGCAGTGGGGGTCGCTGGGCGTGGAGCTGCACTCCGGGCTGGTGCAGTATACGCTCGCCCTGCCGGAGGAGACGACCACCCGGCGGGTCCACCAGAGCACCGCGCAGGCGACGCTGACTCCTCTGCCCGCCCTCGCCCTCGTGGCGGAGAGCCGCTTCGTGCGCACCCCCGAGGGGGATTACCCGTATGCGGGAGGAACGCTGCAGATCTCCCGGGATCGGCTGTCGGCGTGGGCGGGTGCGGGCCGCTGGCTCTCCGACGCGATGCCGGCCGCCTTCTACGGGGTGGGCACCAGTCTGCGGCTGGGGGAGCAGATGGAGGCGCACGCTTCCTGGCAGCAGGAGGCGAGCGACCCGCTGTACTGGAACGCGCCACGCCGGAGCTGGGCGGTGCGGATCAGCCATCGGCTGAGCAGAAGAACGCAGGCGCCTACGCCTCGGTCCCCGACCTCCGATGGCCGGACCATCCTTCGCATCCCCGTCGAGAGCTCCGACACGGCGCCGTACGTGCTGGGCGACTTCACCGGCTGGCAGCCGGTGCCGATGGTCCGCTCCGGCCGCCACTGGGAGGTCGCGCTGGCCATCGCTCCCGGCATCTACCACTACGGGTTCCGGACGGAGGAGGGCCGATGGTTCATTCCGCTCTCCGTGACCTCGCGAACGGATGACGGGATGGGAGGCACCTCGGCGGTGCTGGTCGTTCCCTGACCGGGGATGTGACGTGCTGCCGGTCGTCCTCGTCTGGTAGGTGAATGCCGTGAGATTGCGTCTCGCACTGACCCCAATGATAAGAGCCGTTGTACTCGCCGTCGCACTTCTGGTGCTGGGCGTCTCGTCGCTCCATGCCCAGACAGCCTCGGATGCGCAGCAGCGGATCGAGAGGGCGAAGGAACGAGCCACCGCCACCGGGATCCCGGTGTCGCTGCTGGAGAGCAAGGTAGCCGAGGGGATGGCGAAAGGAGTACCGATGGAGCGGATCGCTGGCGCGGTGGAGAGCCGCCTGGCCGCGCTCACCCGGGCGCGGACGGTGATGAGCCTGGGGGAGCGGGAGTGGAGCCCCGCCGACCTTTCCGTCGGTGCGGATGCCCTGCAGGAGGGAGTTAGTGAGCAGGCGCTGCGGAGCGTCAGCCGTGCTGCTCCGCCGGATCAGCGCGCGGTGGCGATCGCCGTGCTCACGCACCTGGTACAGCAGGGTGACGATCCGAACCAGGCGCTGGCGCGGGTGCAGGCCGCGCTCCAGCGGGGACCGGAGGCGCTGCGCAACCTGCCGGCGGAGGCAGCCGCGGAGCGGGAACGCCGCGGCAGAGGAGAGGGTCGGCCCCCGAACGGCGGCAACGGAGCCATGAAGCACGAGAACCGCCTCGTCGGCCAGGGAGGCCCTCCCGCCGCGGTACCTGCGCCGGGAAAGAAGCAGGGCTCGGAGAAGCCGAAGGAGAAGAACAAGCCGGAGAAGCCTGGCAAGCCGCCGAAGCCTCACAAACCGTAGGCACTCTCCGGCGCTCGCGGCGCGAAGAGGCCGCCCCCGCGGGGGCGGCCTCTTCGCATTGGTTCCGGGGCTGCTCCGGCCCCGAACCGCAGGAGCCAGGCGGGGTACTGGAGGCAACCGATTCCCGATCAGGAGCAGCGTTCATGATAGAGATCACACCGGCCGCCCGCGAGAAGATCCTGTCGCTCGTCGAGGCGGACATCGTGCGGGACCCGGCGCTCCGCATCCAGCTCGATTCCGATGCGCGCACCCCGCTGGCACGCAGCTATGCCATCTCGCTGGTCGAGCGCGAGGACCGGCAGAAGACGGAGATCGCCATCAACGTCGAGGGGATCCGCGTCTTCCTCAATCTCGACACCTCGAATCTGCTGAGCGGCGCCACCGTCGACTGGGTGGAGGAGAATGGCAGCACCGGCTTCCGCATCAGCGATCCGAACGCCAAGCCGGCCGCGGCGCCTGCCCCCCGCGCCGGCGGCTCCGGCACCCCCTCCGATCCGCTCGCCGAGCGGGTACAGGAGGTGATCGACGAGCTGATCAACCCGCGCATTGCCGCGCATGGCGGCGCGGTCGAGATGGTCGACGTCGAGGACAACGTGCTCTACCTGCGGATGAGCGGCGGATGTCAGGGGTGCGCGGCATCGGCGGCGACCCTGCGGATGGGCATCGAGCGGATGGTCAAGGAGTCGATCCCCGAGATCCAGGGGATCGTCGACGTCACCGACCACACCGCGGGCGTGAACCCCTACTACTGAGCCACATACACCGGCGCCCTGTGAGCGGGAAAGCGCCGATGCAGGTGCTCTCCCGCTTTTTTTGGCGCTGTGCCTGGCATGGAAGTTGTACACCTGCCGTGATTTGTAGCTGTTTGTGAGCTTTCTCGCGACTTCCGGCTCGCTGTGCGGCAGGACGAACCCTGCCGCTCCGCCACATTCACACGAGACGAAATCTGTCATGCACATTCTCCGTTTGTCACTCGCGCTCCTCACCGCACTGGTCCTGATCGCCCCAATTCCACTCGCCGGGCAAGCCTTTCCCGGCTTCGGTGGTATCGAGGGGCGGATCGGTCTGGTTCAGCCTGAGAATGCCAGTGTTGGCTTCGGTGCATCCGCCGATCTGGACCTTGGGTACATCGGCACACCAAGCCTGCGCACGATTGTCGGTGCGAACTACTTTACAGCGGATGTCGATCGAACAGGTGTCACCGGCTCTCTCACCGCGATTGGTGGACGTGCGGGGGTGCGCTTCGATCTGCTCCCCACATCTGCCCTCTCCCCTTATCTCATCGCCACGATCAATGGCCACAACATCGATGCGGATGTGACCGACGCAGTATTGGGCGAGACGTTGAGCGGGTTCAATGTCGGAGGCGGAGTCGGAGCCGGCATCACCTACGCGTTCGACGAGGCGCAGCGCACCCGGGTGACGGTAGAGGGCCGACAGGTGTTCATCAACAACGTAGGCCACTGGAGTGCGGAGCTGGGGATTCGGCTGGTACCGCGTGGCCGGAGGGCGTACGACCCGGTCTTCCGCTACCGCGATCCGTTTTTCCGTGACGAGGCCGCCATGACGGCGGCGGAGCGCGAGCGCGTCCGCGCCGAGCGGGAGCGCCTGGAGGCCGAGCGCCTGCGCACGGAGCGAGAGCGCACCGAGACCGAGCGGCAGCGGATCGAGCGCGAGCGCACCGAGGCTGAGCGTGCCCGTGCGGAGCAGGAGCGCCTCGCCCGGATGACGGACGAGGAGCGCGAGCGCGCCCGCCGCGAGGCGGAGCAGCTGCGGGTGCAGGCCGACACCCTGGCGGCGGCCGCGCGGCGGGAGGCGGAGGCGCGCGCCGTCGCCGAACGCGAGGCGGAGCAGCTGCGCGGGGAACGGGCAGCGGCGGAAGCCGCGGTGCGCGAGGCGGAGATCCGTGCCACGGCAGCCGAGCAGAGGCTCTACTCGGCGCTGCTCGACCTGGACCGCCTGATCGCCAACATCACCGAGATTCGCGAGACGGAGCGCGGGCTGGTGG
>JBPCIT010000171.1:0-10769 GCA_051006015.1 Longimicrobiaceae bacterium | reverse complement strand
GGGAAGCTACGTGCAGGGCAGCCGCGAGGCGATCACGCTCGCGCAGATGGCGCCCTGGCACTACTTCCAGCGTCCCGACGCCGACCACCTCGAGCTCGACCCGAACAAGACCTCGCTGCTGGGAATGTCCACCCAGGTGCAGCTCCAGTACCGACAGGGGCGGCACTGGCGCTACAGCCTGCTGGGGGGAACCACGACGCCCGAGTACGAGGTCAACGACATCGGCTTCCAGTACCGTGCCGACCGCATCGACGGCCAGGCGAGCGTCACCTACGTGGAGAACCGGCCCGGCTCCTTTCTGAGATCCTGGCAGGTGACCGGCAGCGCGCGCGCGGAGCGCAACTACGACTTCGAGCACGTCATGAACGTGCTGTCGGTCAACACAACCTGGCAGCATCTGAACTACTGGGTCTTCCGCCTGAACGGGAACTACTTCCTCCCCAGCTTCGACGACCGCCTCACGCGTGGGGGGCCGGCGGCGGATCGGCCCGGAAGCGGCACGGTCTGGCTGGCGCTCTACTCGGACAGCCGCAGACCCCTCGCGATGGATGTCGAGACCTCGTACCAGAGGAACGATGCGGGTGGATGGAACGGCTTCGTCGGGGTCGGGGTGAATGCGAGGCCCGCACCGAGCTGGAACTTCAGCGTGATTCCGGCTCTCTTCCGCACCCACTCCAAGGCGCAGTACCTGGGGGTGGTCGACGACGCACGCGCGACGGAAACCTTCGGGCGGCGCTATCTCTTCTCCGAGCTGGACCAGACGACGCTCAGCATCCAAACCCGCCTGAACGTCACCTTCACCCCCGCGCTCTCGCTGCAGGTCTTCGCACAGCCCTTCATCTCGAGCGCCGACTTCGGTGCGCCCGCGCAGCTACGCGCCCCGCGCAGCTACGACTTCCTGGTCTACGGACGCGACGTGGGTGCCGTGGACCGGCTGGACGACGGCAGCTTCCGCATCTTCCCGGAGGGGAGGGAGGGGCTCGCCTCGCCATTCGTGCTGAGTGACCGGGACTTCAACCTGCGCTCCCTGCGAGGCAACGCGGTGCTGCGGTGGGAGTGGCGGCCGGGGAGCACCCTCTACCTCGCGTGGCAGCAGACCCGGGATGACTTCGCGCCACTGGGTGACTTCGATCTCGGCCGTGACCGTGCGGCGCTCTTTTCCGCCCGTCCGGACAATGTGCTCGTCCTCAAGGTCAACTACTGGCTGAACCCGTAACTGCGAGGGAAGAGGGAACAGGAAAGAGGAATGAGAGAACACCAGAGCTCTGGCGTTGCTCTTCCCTCGGGTCGTGTCCTTCCAGCAGGACAGCGGCTGTGATCTGCCGGGCACGCTCGCGCATCGTGGGGGAGGACGCTCCGGAGGCAGCGCCCGCGGATTTTCCTTGCCGCGTGCGGAGAAACGCCGTATCCCGTTCGTACCCTTGAAGTTGGCACCTGCCTTGCCTTGCCACCGGGACGCGTGAGCAACCCTTTTCCGACTCCTGACGCGAGGATAGCGAGATGAAGCATACATCCATGCGCTCCCTGACCGCGCTGCTGGCGCTGGTGACGATCGGCTCCACCGGCCTGACCGGGTGCGCCTCCATGAACAGCCAGCAGAAGGGCGCCGTCATCGGCGCGACCACCGGCGGCGTGGTGGGCGGCATGATCGGCCGGAACAACGGCTCGACCGCCGCGGGCGCCATCATCGGCGCCACGGTAGGCGGCGTGGCCGGCTCGATCATCGGCAGCCGGATGGATCGGCAGGCGGAGGAGCTACGGCAGGAGATTCCGGGCGCCACCGTCGAGAGGGTCGGGGAGGGTATCGCGATCACCTTCGATTCGGGGATCCTCTTCGACTTCAACTCCGAGGTGCTGCGTGGCGATGCGCGTGAGAACCTGCGCAACCTCGCAAGCAGCCTGGACCGCTATCCGGGCACCGATCTCATGATCGTCGGGCATACCGACAACGTCGGCTCGGCTGCCTACAACCAGCGGCTCTCCGAGCGTCGCGCCAACGCGGCGGCCAGCTTCCTCGCCTCGCAGGGCGTGGCGCGCTCGCGGCTGCAGGCGGTCGGGCGAGCCTTCAACGAGGCGGTCGCTGACAACGACAGCGAGTGGGGTCGGCAGCAGAACCGCCGCGTCGAGATCGCGATCTTCGCCAACGAGGCCTACCGCGAGCAGGTGCAGCGGCGCGGAAGCGACTGAGCGAACGCTTCCCCCGCACGAGCCGGTCATCGGTCCCGGGCGCCCTCTGCGGTGTCCGGGACCGATGCGTTTCGACAGCGGCTGCCCCGGCGCTATATTGTCCGCAGCGTGAGGAGCCCTCCCGCTCTGTCCGTTCACCCTGCTTACCCTTCTGGAGGCTGCCATGGCAACGGCGTATGGAGCACGCTCGATTACCGACCGCATGATGGGCGCGGCAATGCTCGACATCAACACCTACGAGGAGGTCGAGCACGATACCACCGCGACCGGCCAGGCGGCCGGGGTGGTCGCCATCGTCGCCATCGCCAGCGCGATCGGCGCGGCGGGTGGGGGGATCGGCGCAGCCATCGGGGGAGTCCTCGCGGCCTTCTTCGGCTGGCTGGTCTGGGCGGGCATCACCTACCTGATCGGCGACAAGCTGCTCGGAGGCACCGCGACCTGGGGAGAGCTGCTGCGCACCATCGGCTTCGCCCAGGCGCCGGGCGTGCTCTATGTTCTGGGAATCATCCCGCTGCTCGGCGGGCTGATCCGCTTCGCGGTCGGCATCTGGATCCTGATCGCCGGCATCATCGCCATCCGCCAGGCGCTGGACTTCAGCACCGGCAAGGCCATCCTCACCGCGGTTCTCGGCTGGCTCGCGGTCGCCATCCCGCTTGCGATCCTGGCGGTGATGGCGCAGGGGATGACGATGTAGTTCTTTGCCGAGGGGATGCGGCATCGGCGCCGCGGCAGGAGTCCGCAGCGGCGCCGTCTACCGATCACAGGCGGGAGGGTCATCATGGAATCTACCGAGAGTTCACAGCCGGGCACCGCCGCCCCCACCTTCGTCCACCGGCTCAACCGGCACCTCAACGATGCGCAGCGGCGGGACCTGATCGACTGGAGCCGCGAGCTGCTCGAGATCCGCGAGAGCGACGCCACGCCGATGGAGAAGGCCCGCCGCGCGCTGGACGCCACCTACGACAGGAAGGTGGTGCTCGCGGTGCTCTCCAGCACCAGCGGCGCGCTCAAGCAGCTCGCCTGGGACGACCGGAGCTGGGCGGCGCGTCTCGGGCTGGGGGGCGCGGCGTTCGCGGTGGCGGCCTTCGGAGGGCAGGGCGCCGGCATCGCGGCGGTCGGGACCGCCATCGCCGTGCCGCTCTGGATCGTCCTCGGCGCGGGTGGCTCGTTCGCGGGGATGCTGATCGACGAGCTGCAGGGCGCGCTCGGAGGGCGCTCCGTGCATCCCGCTATCACGGGAGAGGAGGGGGAGCTCATCCAGGACGGGGAGTGGGAGCTCCTCGACGAGCGGCTGCGCGATGCGGCGCTGGAGCCCGGCTCGACAGCGCTCGTCAGGGTCGAGCCGCAGCGGGAGTCGCTCTGGTCGGTCTTCCGCCGCGCCTACCGCGACGCACGCGCCCGGCAGGAGTCGGAGGAGGAGCGGGCGTCATCACCGCATCCCGGTGTGGCCGGAGACAGTGCCGGTGGCGGTCCGGACCGCCGGTGATGAACGCCCCGGCTGTCTCTCCCGATCTCCAGCAGATCCTGCGCGAACGCTTCGGCCTCTCCTCCTTTCGCCCCGGTCAGGAGCGGGTGATCTCGGCGTTGCTCGAGCAGGGTGGCGCGCTGGCGGTCTTCCCGACTGGCGGGGGGAAGTCGCTCTGCTACCAGCTCCCGGCGCTGCTGCTGGAGGGGGTGACGGTGGTGATCTCCCCGCTGATCGCGCTGATGAAGGATCAGATCGACTTCCTGCGCTCGCGCGGGATCGCGGCGGCGCGTCTGGACAGCACGCTCTCGCTGGAGGAGGCGCGGGAGGTAGAGCGCGGGCTGCGCGACGGCTCGCTGCGGCTGCTCTACGTGGCGCCGGAGCGCTTCAACAACGAGCGCTTTCTCGGCCAGCTCGGCCGTGCGCGGATCGCGCTCTTCGCGGTGGACGAGGCGCACTGCATCTCCGAGTGGGGACACAACTTCCGCCCGGACTACCTCAAGCTCGCCGACACTGCGCGCACCCTCGGCGCCGAGCGGGTGCTGGCGCTCACCGCCACCGCCACACCGCCTGTCGTCGAGGACATCTGCCGCAGCTTCCGCATCCCCCCCGATGCGGCGGTGGTCACCGGCTTCCATCGTCCTAACCTCTTCCTGCGCACCACTCCCCTTGCCGCGGCGCGGCGCGACGCCGCGCTGCTGGAGCGGCTGCGGAGCCGGCCGCCGGGGCCGGGGATCGTCTACGTCACTCTGCAGCGGACGGCGGAGCGCGTCGCCGAGACGCTCGCCGCCGCCGGCATTCCCGCGCGCGCCTACCACGCCGGAATGCAGGACGAGGAGCGCGCCACGGTGCAGGAGTGGTGGAAGGCCTCGGATCGGGCGGTGGTGGTGGCGACCATCGCCTTCGGGATGGGGATCGACAAGGCCGACGTGCGCTACGTCTACCATTACAACCTCCCCAAGAGCCTGGAGAGCTACAGCCAGGAGATCGGCCGCGCGGGACGCGACGGGGAGCCTTCGGTGGTGGAGATGCTGGGGAGCCGGGAGGACCTCGCCACGCTGGAGAACTTCGCCTACGGCGACACGCCGACGCCCGATTCGCTGCGCGGCGTCCTGGAGGAGATCCTCACGCGGGAGCCGGAGTTCGACGTCAACCTCGTCAGCCTGGCGAACCGGCACGACATCCGCCCGCTGGTGCTGCGCACCGCGCTCACCTACCTGGAGCTGCTCGGCGTGCTGCGGCAGGGCACCCCCTTCTACGCGGCGCACCGGGTGCGGCCCTCGCTTCCGGTCGAGGAGATTGCCGCCAGCTTTGCGGGGGAACGTGCCCGCTTCGTCGCGGGGATCTTCGCGCAGGCGAAGAAGGGCCGCGAGTGGTATACCGTCGCTGCGGAAGAGGCCGCGGAGGCGCTGGGGGAGGAGCGCGGCCGGGTGGTCCGCGCACTCGACTACTTCGTCGAGCAGGGATGGATCGAGCTGCAGCCCACCGACGCGCGCCAGCGCTTCACCCGCCTGGCGGAGGCGCCGGACATTGAGGCGCTGGCCGCGGAGCTGGCGGAGCGCTTCACCCGCCGCGAGGCGCAGGAGATCCGCCGCGTGGGCCACCTCGTGCGGCTCATCACCTACCCGGGATGCCAGACCAACGCCCTGCTGCGCTACTTCGGGGAGATCCGGGAGGAGGCCTGCGGCCACTGCACCTTCTGCGAGAGCGGCCGCGCCACGGAGTTCCCACCGGAGAAGCAGCAGCCCCCGATCGAAGCCCTGTTCGATGCCGAGGCGTTCCGCGACCTGTGCGCTGCCTCCCCGGAGGCGCTCGCTCACCCGCGGCAGCAGGCGCGCTTCCTCTGCGGGCTCTCCAGCCCGGCGCTCACCCGCGCGAAGCTGACGCGGCACCCGCTCTACGGCGCCCTCATGGAGCACCGCTTCGCCGACGTCCTCGCCTGGTGCGAGGCGCACCGCCCACCCGCCTGATCCGCGCGGACACAGCTCAACCCCCTGATCGCCATGTCCTCCAGATTTTCTGTTCTCCGCCTCCTGCTCCTGCTGCTCCTGATCGCGGGATGTGACCGGAGCCCGACGCCGCCCGAGCAGTTCGATCCGCGCGGCACGCTGAGCTTCACCTACCGCGGCGCCATCTCCGGCAGCTATCAGGCGACGGGGGAGCTGCCGTTGCAGACGGGAGGGCTGCCCACCTCCGGCACCGGCGCGCGAGCCGTGCAGCAGGAGGGGGTGCTCGCGCTCGTCGCCTTTCGCGGCGCGGCGGCGCAGGGCGACCTATTCTCGCTGGTGCTCGGCGAGGTGCGCGGCCCCGGCACCCTCACGCTGGACCCGCTCGCCTGCCAGCAGCAGAACCTGGCGGGGTGCCGCCTGGGTGTGCTCAGCCTGGAGGTCGATCCCTCACAGCTCGACGCTGGCGGAGACCCGGCCGCCCAGCTCGCGCAACTCGCGGAGAGGACCTACCTGCTGCTGCTCGGCAGCGTCACCATCACCTCGCTGACGGAGAAGCGGGTGCGCGGCACCTTCCAGGCGACCGGGCTGCGGGGCGGGGAGCCAGGAGTGCAGAATCTGATCACCATCACCGACGGGGCGTTCGACCTGCCGATGCAGCCACGGTGAGCGCGGCGGGCGCGGCACGGCGCCGGATCACCGTCCGCGCGAATCCGTCAGAGGAACAGCCCGCTCGGTCCGCCGTACCTCCGCGATGGCCATCTTCGAGCCGGTGAGCTACGGGCGCGGCGCGGCAGCGGGCCGGATGGGTTGATACGGCAGAAGCCAGACGAGGGAGGCGAGGGCGTACACCTCGCGCACCCCGCCGAGGAAGGCCGGCACCATGAGCAGCAGCAGCCAGAGAACCGCGTAGAGTGCATTGCGGCGCCCCGAGCGGCGGGCATCCTGCCGCGTCTCCTCGCGCTCGGCGAGCGTGGTGATGTCTCCGCGACGAGCGCTGATCTCTGCCAGGCCCGACGCTGCGGTGGCCTCCGCGGCCGCGATCGCCACTCGCGCGAGCGAGCGGATAAGGCGATAGACGAGCGCCGTCCCCCCGAGGAACGCCAGTCCAAGCAGAATCGTACCCACGGATCTCTCCTGCCGAGCGGAGCGGCAAAACGGCTTCTGCCGGGGGCAAGAGCCATTCCAGCCCGGCGCCAGGAGAGGGTTACGCCGCGGCGCCGATGCCGTTGCGAGAGGCTTCCATCGCCATGACCGCGTCCGAGGCCGCATCGGCGACCTCCTGCGCGTGCTCCTGGTGACCTACCAGCACGGAGTAGAAGCCCAGGTTCAGCAGGTGGAAGGTGCGGAAGAAGGCGAAAACGACCGGATCGGCCTCGACTCCGTAGCCCCCCCGCAGCTGCTCGAACCACGACCCTTCGAGCGGCTGGGCGAAGTGGGGGCCGTGCATCACGTTCACATTCGCCAGATCCGCCTCCGGAGGACCGGCGAGCGCGGCCTCGAGATCGAGAAGGCCCACGCAGCGCGCCGTATCCCCTTCGACGCTGCAGAGCACGTTGCCCATGTGCAGGTCGTTGTGGATCAGCGTGCCCTCCCCCTCGCGCACCCGCGCCGCCACCTCGGGGATCGCCTCGATCAGCTGATCCAGGATGCCGAGCGCCGCGGGCCACATGCCGATCACAGCCGGCCGCAGGCGACCCGCCAGATCCCCCTCCAGAAAATCGGTGAGCTGCAGGGGCTCGCGCTGCGCGCCGAGAAGCGCGCCATGCCCGGAGAGCTTCACCTCGTGTACCCGGCGGATCAGCTCGCCCCAGCTTCGCAGCACCTCGGCGCGGGCATCGGCCGAGAGCCGCGGCCAGACTTCCTGCAGGGTGGGCAGGGGGATACGCCAGTAGGCTTCGAGCGGCTGCTCGTCCAGATCGGCCGGTAAGGCTAGAGGTTCCGGCGCGGTGATCCTCGCCCGGTTGCGCATCAGCTCCGAGGCGACGCGGGAGGTCTCGAAGCGCGCGGCCACCCAGTCGTATCGGCCGCGCTTCACCATCAGCGCGCGCCCGTCCGCGTAGCGGATCTCCACAAGATCGTTGCTGTGCTCACCCCGAAAGACCACGTCTCGTGCCTCGGTTCCGTCCGTCTCCTTCGCGACGAGCGCGAGCAGCGAGCCGACCAGCTCACTGGAGAAGGATCCGAGATCGGACCGCGCGATCGCCTCTACCATCATGCACCCTCCGCTTCTGGCGGTGAACAGATCCCCGAAAGTGCCGGAGCCCTCCGCGATGCGCCCCGTCACGGACGCTCTCGCGGAGGGCTCTCGCCCTGATTTCGGATTCGCGCTCTGACCTACCCCGAACCCCCCGCCGAGGTGGCGGAGGTGCAGAGAGTCCCGGTGGTCCGGGACCGGGCGAGGTGATGGATGTACGGGGAGGCTAAAGACTTACAGTCGATCGGGTTCAACCCGGCTGAATGGCGGGCACGGTGAGGTACGCCTCCAGCTCCGCCGCGCGTTGCGCCGAGGTGTGCTCCCGCTGCACGCGGGCGCGGAAGGCCTCGCCGATCGCCCGGCGGTCGTCCGGGTGAGTGGCGCGCAGGATCTCGACCACCTCCTCCGCGGAGCCGGGGAGGAGGATCTCCACGCCAGGGGTGAAGAGCTGCTCAATCCCCGCCCAGGAGTCGGAGATCACTGGCGCTCCGCACGCGCCGGCCTCGAAGAGCCGCACCGAGGGGGACCATCCCGCGGCCACCATGTCGGCGCGGGTGGCGTTGAGCTGCCAGGCGGCGCTCGCGTAGAAGGCCGAGTGGCGGGCGGGAGGCAGATGCGAGAGCAGCCGCACACTCGCCGGCCACTCGATCTCCAACGGATACTGCGGACCCGCGACCAGGAAGCGCATCTCCGGTAACTGCCGCGCGGGCTCGATCAGGAAGCGCTCGATCGCCGGCTGACGGTCCGCCGCGTACGTCCCCATGTACGCCAGATCGGCTCGCAGCTCAGGGTCGGGCTCCATCGGCCGGTAGTGCTCGGCATCCACGGAGCAGTAGAGCGGACGGGCGTCGCGTGCCCCCAGCTCCCCCTCGATCACCTCCTGCAGGAAGGGCCCGCCGGTGAAGGAGAGGTAGCGTGCGAAGAGCGGCACCTGGTCGGCGCGCAGGTAGTCGGCGCCGCCGCTGCGCAGATTCGCGACGGTGACGGGGGTGTCGATGTCGTAGAAGAAGAGCGGCTCGATGCCTGCACCGGCCAGGTCGTCGATCACCCGCTGCCCCTCGCGCACGTAGGAGCCGACGAGCCCCGCATCCGCCTCGCGTGCCTCGGCGAGCGCCTGTGGGGCGATCCGCTCCCAGTCCGCGTACAGCTCCAGCCGGCAGAAGTCAGGATCCGCCAGATCGCGGTTCGCTCCGCCGTACCAGGGCGCGTTCCACTCGTAGAAGACGACCTCGTGCCCGCGCCGCGCGAAGGCACGCAGCAGCGCCCGATAGGTGGTCGCGTGCCCGTTTCCCCAGCTCGAGGAGAGCGAAAGGCCGAAGACGACGAGCTTCATCGGATGCCTCCCGAGCCCTCACCCCCTAGCCCCCTCTCCCATGAAGGGAGAGGGGGAACGCTCTCCTGCCGAACCTCGGTTTCGGTGCCACTTTTCGGCCCCCTCTCCCCTTGTGGGAGAGGGGTGGCGAGCCCTGGCGAGCCGGGGTGAGGGCCTGCGACGGCAGTACCGCGGAGGATCTCGTCCACCAGCGCCGCCCGCTGCGCGTAGGTGTGCTGCCGCAGCGCCCGCTCATGGGCCGCCTTTCCGATTTTCAGTGCCGCAGCGTCATCCACCTCGCGCACCAGCCGAGCCACCGCCGCGCCATCCTCCGCAACCAGGATCTCCGCGCCCGGCTCGAAGAAGTCCGCGATTCCCTGCCAGGCGTCGGTGATCTGGCAGGAGGCGGCGCCCGCCGCCTCGAACATCCGCGTGGCCGGGGACCAGCCGTTCCGCACCATCGAGTCGCGGTGGACGTTGAGCACCAGCCGTGCGGAGGCGTTGACCTCATTGTGGCGGCCGGTAGGAATGTGGCCGAGATACGTCACGTTGGCGGGCATGGCCTTGTCGCACCACCCCTCGCCGCCGAGCGCGAAGCAACCCTCCGGACAGAGCTCGGCGGCGCGGAAGAAGAACTCCTCCACCCGCGCCTCGCGGTCGGGAAGGCGATTCCCCATGAAGAGCAGGTCGAACTCCGGCTCGCCCGTGCGCTCCAGCGGCCGGTGCTCCTCGGGATCGAGCCCGTTGTAGATGGGCGTACACGCCTGCGCCCCCCAGCGATCGTATGCCTCCACCACCGGCGGCCCGCCACCGTAGGTCAGGATGTGCGTGTAGCGCGGGATGCAGCCGCGGAAGGGATCGCCGGGATCGGCCGCGATGCGGGCCAGCGTCGCGGGCGCGTCCACATCCAGAAACGCCGTGGACACCTCGCCGCCGCTCCGCTCCGCCACCGCCGCCTCCAGCTCCGCGTCCCACACTCCCACGCCGCTGCACTTGACCACCCAGTCGCTCTCCGCGAAGGCGTGACCGAGCAGCGCGTCGCGCTCCTCCTCGCTACGGTAGACGATCACCCGCGCATACTCAGGGTCCGTGGCGAGGTCGCGGTTCTGCTGCCGCCCGTACGCGTCCGGCTCGCAGAAGGTGATGTGGTGCCCGCGCGCCGCCAGCGCCCGCAGCAGTCCGCGGTAGTAGGTCGCCGCGCCGTTCCAGTACGAGGAGACCAGGGACGAGCCGAAGAAGGTCAGATGCATGAATGGTGAGGAAGCTGTGGTACCGCACCTAGCCGGGCCGATGAACGACCCGGCAGGAAACAGCGGGCGTCCTCCGGACAGGATGCACCGTCGGTTTTCCGCCCGTGAGGGCGGCCGTAGTCCGAGACGGGTCGTTTATCGGCCCGGCAGTGGCGGGACATAGGGTATCGTCAGAATGACTGGCGTGGGTGTCAAGCCTACCTCCCGTAAACCCGATCCAGCACCTCCGCCACCTCGACCAGCCGCTCCGCTGCGGGATCGAAATGCTCGCCAGCAGTCAACCGTCCCGCCCAGTCCACTACCGCCCGCCCGCCCCAGTCGTCCGGCGGTTCAGCGAGCGTTTCGCGGGCGGTGCCACGGTAGTGCTCGGCGGCGAGGTCGTAGAAGGAGCCGTTCACATTGTGCAGCGCCA
>JBPCIT010000170.1:0-4328 GCA_051006015.1 Longimicrobiaceae bacterium | reverse complement strand
GAGGCGAGCGCTCCCAATCCCGCCGCGGCCACCGCGAGCGGCAGCTGCGTGGTGACGTGGTCCATCAGGTCGCCGCCGCAGGCGAGCGCGGAGAGGATGGTGGTGTCGGAGATGGGGGAGCACTGGTCGCCGAAGACGGCGCCCCCCAGCACCGCGCCGAAGCAGAGCTGGATGTAGAAGGGGTCGGAATTCACCGCCCAGGCGAGCGGCATGGCAATGGGGAAGACCACCGCGTAGGTGCCCCAGGAGGAGCCGATGGAGAAGGCGACCGCCATGCAGATGCCCATCAGGATCGCGGGCAGGAAGATCGGCTGGATGATCCCGGCGGTCAGCTCGACGATGTAGTTAGCGGTGCCGAGCGCGCCCGAGACGAAGCCCAGGGTGACCGCCAGCCCCAGGATGATCGCGCCGATGGTGACCCCCTTGCAGCCGTCCACGAAGCCCTCCATCGCCTCGCGCAGCGAGAGGCCCCGTACGATGGCGAGCGCGAAAGCGACCAGCACCGCCAGCCCGAACGCTTCGGCGATGAAGACCTGCCCCGGCAGCCCCCGCAGCCGCGCGATGACGTAGGGAATGATGGCCACCCCGAGCAGTGTGCCCATCGGGATGAGGAAGTCCGCCACGCCGCCGCGGTAGCCAGTCGGGATGCGCAGCCTGGTCAGCTCATCCGCCGCCAGTGGCTGCGCCCCCGGCGCGTTCAGCTCCCCCGTCTCCCGCGCGCGCCGCATCGCTCGCCGCATCTTGCCGCCCGTCCAGGGAAGCCACCCGAGCGCGAAGAGCAGCGTCGAGAGGACCGCGAAGATGCCGTAGAAGTTGTAGGGGATCGAGCGGAAGAAGAAGGTGACCACCTCCGCCTCGGTCGCGAAGAGCGGGATCGTCCCCACGACCAAGCCGGCGACGTAGAGCGGCCAGGCGTTGAAGGGGATGACGGTGGCGGCCGGTGAAGCGGTCGAGTCTACCAGGTAGGTGAGCTCCTCGTGCGAGATGCGCTGCGCGTCGGTGACCGGGCGCACGGTGGTGCCGGCGAGGATGGTCGAAATGGTGCCGCCCTGGTGGAAGACGATCCCCATCAGCCAGGCGAAGAAGCGTGCCGAGCGCGGCCCCCGCACGATCCCGCGCCCCGCCCATTCGGCGAAGGCGCGTGCGCCGCCGGTGCGTGTCCAGAGGCCGATCAATCCGCCGAGCGCCCAGAGGTAGACGAGCAGGATGGTGGCGTAGGAGGCGCTACCGATCGCCGGGATCAGGAAGGACTGGATGATGTTGAGCTGGCCGCTGACGATCCCGCCGACCGCGATGCCGACGAAGAGCGAGGAGACGACCTCACGGGTGAGGAAGACGAGCAGGAGGGTGACGAGCGCGGGGAGCACGCTGCGAAAGCCGAGGTGAGCCCCCTCTTCCGGCGGCTCGCCCGCGGCGAAGATCCAGAGCAGCACCAGAAAGGCGATCAGCCCGCCGGCGGTGGTCCACTGGCGGAGGGAGCGGCGATGCGAGGTCGCCTGCTCCGGCTGCAGATCTACGGGATGGTCCTCGAGTGGTGCCTGCGGCGGAGCTGCCACCGCCGCTTACCTGGCCCGAACCGTCGCGGGTCCGGCGCCGTCCACCGCCGCCGCTACCCGGTCGTGCACCGTGCGGCGCAGCGCCTGAATGCCATTCGAGGCGCGCGGCTCGTAGGTGCGGTTGGCGAGCAGCACCACCCAGGTGCCGCGGTCCGGGTCGATCCAGAGCGAGGTGCCGGTGAAGCCGGTGTGCCCGAAAGCGCGCGGCGAGATGCGCGCGCCCGCCGACCCCGTCCCGTTCGCCGCGGGCGTATCCCACCCCAGGGTGCGGGTGCCGGCGGCCGGCTGGCGACGGGTGAAGAGGCGGATCGTCTCCTCCTGCAGCACTCGCACCCCCTCCAGCTCCCCGCCGCTCGCCAGCATCGAGGCGAAGCGGGTAAGGTCGTGCGCGGTCGAGAAGAGGCCGGCGTGCCCGGCGATGCCGCCCAGCCGCCGCGCGTTCATGTCGTGCACCCGCCCGCGCAGAACGGTGCCGTCTGGCAGCCGCCCCGTGGGCGCGCAGCGCGAGCAGCCGTCCCCCGGCAGGAAGGTGGTCGAGAGCATGCCGAGGGGACTGAAGACGCGCTCGTCCAGCATGCGGAAGAGCGGCCGCCCGGCCGCGCGCTCGGTGGCGGCCCAGAGCACGATGAAGCCGATATCCGAGTACTCGACCCTGGCGCCCGGCGCGTACTTGAGCGGCACCGCGATCGCGCGGGCGAGCGAGCCCTCCGGCGTTGGCGCCCAGATCTCCGAGCCCGCGGGCAGCCCCGAGGTGTGGGTGAGCAGGTGGCGCACCGTCACCCGCCCCTTCGAGGGTCCCTGGAACTCCGGCAGGTAGCGCGCGACGGGCGCGTCCAGCGACATCCTGCCATCCTCGACCAGCAGCATCACCGCGGTGGTGGTCGCCAGCACCTTGGTGAGCGAGGCCAGGTCGTAAACGGTGTTGTCCGGATCCACCTCGGCCTCCGCCGGACCCCATCCCGCGAAGCCTAACCCCATCTCCACCACCACCTTATCTCTGCGGCCGATGGCCAGCGCGGCGCCGGGGAAGGCGCCGCGCCGCACCTCGGCGCGCACCGCCTCCTCGGCACGCAGCAGGCCGCCGAAGCTCAAGCCGACAGAGGCGGCGGACGCAAGCTCGTGCCCTACCGCCGCGGGTGGGGGAGCCGCGTGGCTGACCATGGTCACCAGAGGCGAATCCTCACCCAGCGATGCGGAGGCGAAAACGGGACGAACGGTGTCGGTCGGCGCCAGCAGGAGCGCGCAGAGGAGCGGGGAGATCATCGTAGGATCCTGTCTGCAAGAAGACCGTGAGTGGGGAGGAACAGAATAGTCTTCGACGAGCAGGGCGTCAACCCCGGCGTGGGGCGGCTCTGGAGGGGAGGATCAACCCGCGCTACGGATCTCCTCCAGCTCTGCCCAGCGGGCGTACAGCGCGTCCACCTGCTCCACCGCGGCCCGGTAATCGGAGGTCAGGCGTGCCACCTCCTCCGGAGCCCCGGTGTAGAGAGACGGGTCCGCAAGGCGTGCGCCAAGCTCCTCCCGAAGGGCCTCTGCTTCCAGGATACTTTCCTCGATGCCCTGAAGTTCCTGCTTCTCCCGCCAGGTGAGCCGGCGCGCTCCCCCACCGCTGCGGACCGGCTGCGCAGCGGGTGCGGCGCCGCGGCCACGCCCCGGTGCGGCCTCCTCGCGCGAGGCGCGCTCCGCCTCCCGCTGCTCCCGCAGCCGCCGGTACAGCTCGTAGCCACCCTCGTGGCGGTGCACCACGCCCTCGCCCTCGAAGACCAGCAGCCCGGTGGCGACCTTGTCCAGGAAGAAGCGGTCGTGCGTGACCAGCAGCAGGCAGCCGGGGAAGCTCGCCAGGAAGGATTCGAGCACCTGCAGCGTCACCAGGTCCAGGTCGTTGGTCGGCTCGTCCAGGATCAGCAGGTTGGCGTCCTGAAGGAGGAGGCGCGCCAGCAGCAGCCGGTTGCGCTCCCCGCCGGAGAGGCTGCTCACCTTCTGCCGCTGCACGGGGACCGGGAAGAGGAAGCTCTCCAGGTAGCTGCGCAGGTGCATCCGCTCTCCGCCCACGGTGACGAAGTCCTGATTGGAGGCGGTCTCGTAGACGCTGACTTCCGGGTCCAGCTCCTCGCGCCGCTGGTCGTAGTAGGCGATGCGGGTGTTCCTGCCGACCTCGACCTCTCCGGCGTCGGGCGGCTCGAGCCCCAGGATGATGCGCAGCAGCGTCGTCTTGCCCGCCCCGTTCGGCCCGATGATGCCGATCCGCTCCCCCGCGCGCAGGCTGGTGCTGAGGCCGCGGATCAGCACCCGCTCGCCGTAGGACTTCGAGATCCCGTGCAGCTCGAGCACGGTGCGCCCCAGCCGCGGGCGCTCCCCGGCCTGCAGCTCCGCCAGCGTGGCGGGGGAGTCGGCGCATGCCTGCCGCTGCTCCGCCTGCAGGTCGCCCAGCCGATTGATGCGCGCCTGCTGCTTCCCGGTACGGGCCGAGGGGGAGCGCCGCACCCAGGCCAGCTCCTGCTCGATCAGCTTCGCCCGCTTGCCCTCCTCGGCGCGCTCGCGCTCGATGCGCTCCGCCTTCGCCTCCAGGTACTCGGTGTAGCCGCCGGGGTAGGAGGCAAGCTCGCCGATGGAGACCTCGAGCATCCGGGTCACCACCCGGTCCAGGAAGTAGCGGTCGTGGGTGATGAGCAGCAGCGCACCCGGGTACTCCTGCAGGTGCTCCTCCAGCCACTGCGTGGTGTCGGCATCGAGGTGGTTGGTCGGCTCGTCGAGCAGCAGCAGCTCGGGCCG
>JBPCIT010000169.1:0-12292 GCA_051006015.1 Longimicrobiaceae bacterium | reverse complement strand
GGGGGCGCCGCGATACGGCTCAGCACGAAGCGAATAACCGGAAAGCTGTCAGCCGCCATCTCGTCGCGCAGATGCCGGTCGCGCAGCGCAATGCCAGTACGAAGGCTGGCGACCTGCAGCTCGATCGTGCCGCGAGCGTCACGGAAGGTGACGGTGTCCGCGACCTCAGCCCACCCTTCCACCTGCCACGCCTCCCCTCGGAAGCCACCCATGTTTGCCCGCGCCCCAAACCACACCCTGCTCTCCTCTGCATCGAGGGTGAAGCGCGTGGGGTTCGTCTGCGCGGGCAGCGGGAGGACGCAGAACAGGAGCTGCAACACCATCCCGGCCAGCAGCAGGAAGATCTGACGTAGCCACGACACCGTGCCACCGTGCGATCCGGGTTGTGGGGCAACATCGCGCGGTTCTCGAAAATGGAGCGCATGCATGGTCACTCTCCTCGCGTGTAGCTCACGACGGGCCCTCACAGACACTCGCGGGCACCCCAGTATACCTCCTCTCCGGTCGCGGAGTGCCGGGGACGCCGGGTAGGCTCGTATTCACCGACCGGATATATTGCGGCTCCTCGAACCCGCAAAGGAGAGCATGGAGCTGATCCGTCTGAATGAGCGCGTGCTCTACCTGCATGGCGCCGTCAACTGCGGCCTGGTCGAGAGCGAGACTGGCCTGCTCGCCATCGACAGCGGCCTGGATCGCGGCGCCGCGAACAAGATCCTGCGCGCCGCCGAGGAGCTGGGCCGTCCGCTGGTGGCGGTGATCAACACGCACGCGCACGCCGACCATCACGGCGGCAACGCCCAGCTCGTGCGCCGCGTCGGCCCGCCGGTTTACGCGCCGGTGGTCGAGGAGGCGGTGATCCGCGAGCCACGCTACGAGCCGTTCTACCTCTTCGGCGGCGCGGCGCCGGTCAGCGCGCTGGCGAACCGCTTCCTGCAGGCGGAGCCCTCACCGGTGGATCACGTCGTCGCACCCGGCACCCAGGTGACGATCGACGGCGTCGAGCTGGAGGTGTTGGATCTGGCGGGCCACAGCATCGCGCAGGTCGGCTACCGCGTGGCGAGCGTGCTCTTCGCGGCGGACTCCTTCTTCGGCCTTGAGCCGCTCGCGAAGCACGTCGTGCCGTACCTCGTCGACGCGGGTGAGATGCGCCGGAAGCTGGAGTGGCTGAGGGAGGTCGAGGCGGAGTGGTTCATCCCGGGCCACGGTGAGGCGCTGCGCGACCCGGGCCAGGCGCTGCAGGCGAACCTCGACGCGCTGGAGCGCAGCTTCGACTGGCTGCGCAAGCGACTGCGGCGCGAGCCCGCGTCCACCGAGGATCTGCTCGCCGACCTCACCGCGGAGTTCGGCCTGCGCACTGCGGACCCCAGCGGCTACGTGCTCAACCGCGGCATGCTGCTCGGCTTCCTCTCGACGCTCGAGCGCGCCGGGGAGGTGGCAGTGGTGGTGGAGGCGGGGCGGTGGCGGTGGGAGGTGGGCTGAGAGTTCCCCCGCCCCCGGGTGCGGGCGGTGCGTTCCCGAGAAGTGCCGCTCAGCGGCACTGCCCGGCCGATAAACGATCCGGCAGGGAACAGCGGCCGCCCTCGCGGGCGGAACTGCGTCCGGAGGACGCCTGCTGTTCTATGCCGGGGGTTTTATACCCCCGGCATGGCGGGTATCCCCGCGGTCGGCGGGAACGCACCGCCCGCCGGCCCGCCACCTCTGGCGTGCTGACGACACCCTACCGCGCCTCCGCCAGCGCGTAGAGCAGATCCACGTAGAACTTCTCGATCTCCGCGAGGCTCGCGACGCGGGAGCCCTGCCGCGGCTCGATGACCATGTACTCGTTCGGCGCGTGCGCCCCGGAGCCGTGCCCCATCCCGCCGGCGATCATCGGCAGCCCCAGCCGCTCGGTGAAGATGTAGTACGGTGCACTGCCGGCGATGCGCGGCGCCACGGAGGGGGTGCGGCCGTATTTGTTGTAGGCGCCGATCGCGGCGCGCACCAGCGGCGCCTCGACGGAGCTCTGCGCGGGAGCGTAGCCGGAGAGCTGGCGCACCTCGATGTCGGTGAAGCCCTGCGCGTCGAGGTGCGCGCGGATCAGGCGCAGCGCCTCCTCCGGCGTCTGGTTCGGCACGAGGCGCGAGTCGAGCTTGGCGGTGACGCGGTGCGGGAGGATCGTCTTCATCCCCGGACCGCTGTAGCCGCCCCAGATCCCGTCGATGTTGAGCGTGGTGTTGAAGAGGTTGTGCATCAGCGCGTCCCGCGCGCTCATCCCGCCTGCCCAGCGCTCGAGGCCCAGCCCCTGCCGCATCAGCCCCTCCTGCTGCTCCCATCGCTCCAGCATCCCGGCGACGAGCCGCTGCTCCTCCGCGTTCGGCGGGCGGATGGCATCGTAGTAGCCAGGCACCGTGATGGTGTTGCCGTCCTCGCTCGTCAGGCTGGCGAGCGCCTGCATCAGCCGCCAGGCGGGCGCGTCCGCCATCGCCTTCAGCGAGCTGTGGATCTCGGCTCGGGTGGGGCCACCATGCGGACCGCCGCGCGCCTCCATCTCGAAGTAGACAATTCCTTTGACGCCGAGGAACATCGAGACCTCGCCGTTCGCCGACTGCCCGTTGAAGGGGAAGAAGACACCGTCCGCGGTGCGCATCCGCGGCTCGTAGCGATCGATGATCTCCGGATAGTTGGGCGAGCCGAGCTCCTCCTCACCCTCGGCGGCGACCATCAGGTTGACGGGGAGCCGGCCGTGGGTGGCGATGATCGACTCGATCGCGTTCAGGAAGGCGCGCTGCGGCCCATTTTGGTTGGTCGCGCCGCGCGCCATCAGCACACGACCGAGCGGGTGATCCACGATGGAGGCATCGAAGGCCTCCACCTGCCAACCCTCAGGCTCGACGGGCTGTACGTCGTACATCATGTAGACGACCAGCGTTCTCTCCGCCCCGGCGTCGTAGTAGCCCCAGACGCCCGGGTGGCCGGAGGTCGGCACCAGCTCCGCCTCCCGGAAGCCGATGCGGCGCAGATCCTCGCGCAGCATCTCGGCCATCTGCTGGACCCCTTGGTTCTCGGCGCTGATCGAGGGCTGCCGCAGCCAGCGGCGGATGTTCTCCAGGTGCCGCTCCTGGTTAGCATCGATGTAGGCATACACCTCCGGATGCTCGCCGCCGTAGGCGGGCACCTCGCCGGCGTCGAAGGGACGGTCGGCGGAGATCTCGAAGGTCGGAGGGCGGATCTCGGCGGCGGCGCGGGGGGCGGTAGCGGGCGCCGCCGCGGGAGCGCAGCCGCCGAGGGTCGAGCCGAGCAGCGCGGCGAGTGCGACAGCCGCGAGCGGATACCGGAAGGGTGCTGCGTGCGATCTCATGTGTGCATCTCTACAGGGGAATCGGTGGATGGGGCGCTCGCCATCCGCGGCTACGGTACGGTCACGATGACGTCGATGTCTCCGGCGGGTGAAGAGACGCGGATGGTATACGTCGATCCCGACGGCGCCGCAAGCCGCGCGAGATGGACGTAGCCCACTTCCCCGGGTGCGAGCCGCCGCCACAGCGAGTCCGCCTCCGGGATGGAGAGGCACGGATCGCCGCTACAGGAGTTCGGGGTAACCGCGGTGATCCGCCACTCCAGATCGCCGACCTGTGCCGTCGTGGCGCGGCTCCGCACCTGGAAGTATCCGCCCACCTCCTCGAGAACCACCGTGCGGGGACCCACCATCATGAGCGGCACCTTCTGCACGAGCGGCACCTTCGCCACGAAGCCGTTGCGTCGGACGTCCACGACGGTGTTGCCCTCGAAGACGACGGTTCCGTTCCGGGTCCGAATTTCAGGAAGAAAGCGAGCCATTCCACGTCTCACGGTCAGGGGAAAGGTGACCTCGACGCTGTCCGGCCCGAGCTGCTTAGGGTGTTCCTGGGTCTCTCTGCCGCGCTGCTCGACGGCCAAGGTGATCGATTCGAGCGCAACGCTCGCACTGCGCGGCTCGTCCTCGAGCGCACGCAGGTCGAAGCGCATCCGACCCGCACTCTCGCCGGGCTCTCCGAGAAGGTCCATGGTGCAGCCAGCGGCGGCGAGACACAGGACCAGCCCGGCACGGGGCATCCAGCGGCGCGATCCGTCAGCATCCGCGACCCGTCGGGGCTGACGGCGAGAACCCTGCGGTCCCCACGCACCACCGACGCGCTGCCTCGCCCGTTCAGCGGCCAGGTCCAGACGGCGCCCCGCTCATCCGTCGCGACGACGGTACTGTCCGAGCTGAAGGCGGCGAAGGTGATGGCGCCGCTATCCGAGCGGAGTACCGCCCACGGCACCAGCGCCGGCCCATCATCCGCCAGCCGCCGCGCGACGGCCATCCCACCCGCCGGCTCGCTGGATCGCCCCTGGAGCAGCTCGCGCAGCGAGAGGCTACCTCTCCGGTCGAGCAGCTCCGTCAGCAGCAGCGTGGCTGTTAGCCGGTCACTCTCCGTCTCGGCGCGGCTGACGATCGCGGCCGTCCAGAGCCGGTCCGAGGCGGCGGTACGCTGCCAGAGGAAGAGGGCGCCGACCACGACGACGGCCAGCGTGAGCGCCGCCAGGCCGATCCGCTGCCGGCGGCGGCGGCTGCGCTGGTCGCGAAAGCACTCCTCGATGAAGGAGCGCTCGATGCGAGGCAGATCCGCCGCGCGCCGTTCGAACCAGCGCCGCGCCTCCCCGAGTGGGGCGCCGCGGAGCAGCGCTCCATTGTCGAGGCCGGTGCGCTCCCACTCGGCCAGCGCCGCCCGCAGGCGCTGCCGCCAGAGGAGGAACTCGCGATCCGCGTCGAGCCACTCCTGCAGCCGGCTCCAGTTGCGGATCAGCGCCTCGTGCGCCACCTCGACCGTCTCCTCGCCGCTGGTGGCGTCGAGGCCGGTGACCAGGAGGCGCGCGTCCGTCAGCCTCTGCACCACCGGCCCCGCGCCGCTCCCCAGATCCGAGAGCTTCGCCCGCCGTCGGGTATCGCCGGTGCCATCCCCCGGCCGCACGAGCTGCAGGAAGATCGCGGGCAGCGCATTCTGCTCGGCCTCCGTCAGCCGCTCGAACTCCTGCTCCGCCCGCTGCGCGATCGCTCCCTGCGCGCCGCCCATCGCCTCATAGGCGTCGTGCACCAGCCGTCCTCTGCGGCGCCGCTCCCAGAGCTCCGTCAACACGAACTCGAGCAGCGGCAGGCTGCCGGGCTCCGCCGAGACGTCGTTCTGGATGCGCTCGACCAGCCCCGGCTCGAAGGAGAGCCCCACCCGGTGCGCGGGCGCCTCGATCGCCTGCGTCAGCTCCTCGCGCGTCATCGGCCCGAGGTTGACCACCGCCCCCTGCAGCGCATCGCCGAGCGCGCGGTGCTCGAGCAGGTCGTCGAAGAAGTCAGCGCGGGTGGTGAGGACCAGCGTCAGCGGGCCGCGCCGGCTCACCTCGAGCATCAGCTCGATGAAGCGCTCGCGGACGGCCGCGTCGTGGCAGAGGGTGTAGATCTCCTCCCACTGGTCCACCACCAGGAGCATCCGGTCGGTACCGGGCTGCTTCTCCAGCACCCGCTCGACCACCTCGCGCAGCGACACCGTGCCCGCCAGGAGGCGCTCGGCGAGCTGCGTCACCTGCGTGACGCGTTCTACCTCGTCGAGATCCGGCTCGAGGCGCGGGATCAGCACGGCCGCCAGCCGGTGCACGGGCCGGTCGGTCGGCACCATGGTGGCGATCTCCCAGACGTGCCCGCCCCCGCCGCGTCGCAGGTGCGGCACCAGCCCCGCCCGCACCACCGAGGACTTGCCGCTCCCGGAGACCCCCACCATCGCGACGAGCGAGGAACGCGCGACCGTTTCCACCACCCGCCGGGTGAACGCCTCCCTGCCGAAGAAGAAGGAGGCGTCCTCCTCGCGGAAGGGGCGCAGCCCGCGGTACGGGCAGATCGCGATCTCCGGGATCGCCACCCGGTCGGAGAGCCGCCGGGTGGCGTTGATCAGCTGCTCGATGACGACCGGATCGTTCGGCGTCTCACGCAGGTCGATCCAGGTGTTGAGCGAGAGGAAGCCCAGCGCGGGATCGGAGCCCGGCATCAGCACCGGGATCACCGGGAACTCCGATTCGCGCGCCTGCCGGTCCAGCGCGAGGTAGTACTCCCGCTGCTGCCACGCCCCCATTCCGTGCGGCCCGACGAAGACCGCCACCGCGGCGCAGCAACCCAGCGCGTCCTCGAGCGCCTGCGGCCACGGGCGGCCCGGCGCGAGGTACCAGCGGTCGAGGAAGACCTTCAGCTCCCGATCGCGCATGACGCGCGCGATCGGCTCGACTACCGGGCGGTCCGCCCAGTGGTAGCTCAGGAATACGTCGAAGGAGCGCTCCGCGTCGGCTTCCTGCTCGGTGGAAACCGCTGCGGAGCCGCTGTCGTCAGGATTCACGGCGCTCCACGGGAGCGTAGACGCGGAGCCGTATCGCAGGCTCCGTATACACGAAGTTCACGTCCGGCACGTCCGCTGCGCACCGGTGCGTGGCCGTCTCCGGCCCCGGAGTGGCAGTGTTGGAAGGGTGGCGCTCGTCCCGGGTGCGGACGAGACGCCAGCTGCACGATCAGTTGAGGAGAATGGCCCGACCGGGTTCTGGAGCAAACCCAGCGGTCGGCTCAGCGCAGAAACATCCGAACGCCAGCCGCTGCTGTAAGATAGCGCCCGGCCGCATTAAGGCAAGGAAGTTCGTCGCCGGGTCAGCCGGATGAGAAGCCGAGCGCGCACCGCTCCAGCTCCTGCTCGACCTCCGCCGCCCAGGGGACTGCCTGACCCCGCCGCTCGCGTGCCTCGCGGATGAGTCGCAGGTTCCGGAGGGTGGTCTCCGGCTCCCACACCTCGCGCACAGCCGCCAGCGAATCGCCCAGCGCGTTGACCGCGCCCTCCTCGTCCTCGCTCAGCACCGACAGCTCGAGCAAGGTTGCGTGATCCCAGTAGTCCGGCTTCCCCGCCGAGATGCGGCGCTCGACAGCATAGCGGACCACCGGGAGAAGCTGCTCACGGCGTGGATCGGGAGGGTCGCTGATCTCCATCAGTGTCACGGCGTTGACCCCGGGATAGGCATCGCGCCAGTCCGTCTCGAAGCCGCGCAGGTAGGCATCGATCGCCTTCTTGAGAACCCCACGCGCCTGGAGGTTCTGCCCTGCCTGACGCGCGGCTTCCCAGCGGTCCTTGTAGACGCGCCCGAGGATGCCGTAGGTCTCGCTGCTCGGGCCGCGCCGCTCGATCAGCTCCAGCAGCACCCGCTCCGCCTTCTCCCCCTGCCCGGCGCGGTTGAGCGCCAGCGCGAGCTGCTCCTGCACCATCACCGTCGCTGCGAGCGGCGGCGACATCTTCTCCGCCAGCGCGACCATCTCCCCCCACCCTTTGACCGCGCGATAGGAGAGGAAGAGATCGATGACGACGCCGGCTTCCTGCTCGGCGATCGGCTCCAGCTCCCGCTCGATCTGCCGCACCGCCTCGATCCCCTGCCCACGTGCGTCGGCGAGCCGCTCCTTCATCTGCCGAGAGTACTGCACCCGGTCGCGGAAGACGTCCGTCTTGGTGTGGTCCACGTCCGGGAAATCTTCTACCAGCTGGAAGATCGGGCTGTCCTTGGCCGGCGCCTCGCGGGCCGCTCGCAGGCGTGTAACTAGCGTGTTGCGCGTTTCTTCCACATCGTCCGGCATCCCGGACGCGGTGAGGCGATAGGGAAGCGCACGCAACGGCGCAACGTCGAAGGGCAAGCGGGAGCTGCCGGCAAACAGCGACACAGTCGTAAATGGACGTACTGCGTGACGAATGCCAAGCTCATAGAATACATTGGCGTTGGCGGTGGTCAGGTCCGCGACTGCGTACTCACAAAGGATTAGCCGCTCGAACATCGGCTTGTGGATGATACCGCCTGTCATCTCCTCGTCAGCCCGGAGCGGATCGAGCCCGGCCTCCGCAATTGAGGGGGCAATCAGCTCGCGGTAAACGGCATCGAAATCGACCATTGCTCCCGCGCCGTCCGGCTTCTGGCCAAAGGGCATTAGGACGAAGCAGAGGGGACGGGTTACGCTCATGGGTCGCTACCTATCAGCTGTTACCGGGACTCGGAGAGGAGTGCGCCGCCGTTCGGTGCGGGCACATTACCCGCTGCTATGCGAGCTTGTTCTCCAGCCAGTTCTTCGCTGTCGTCAGCGCCTCCCTGCGCGGCGTATCGAGTTGCGCGAGCACAGCGAAAGTCTCGTAATACTTGGCGTAGGCGCTCCGCGGCGGCGAATAGGAATGGAACCGCTCCAGCGCGTCGATCGTCCCGTCGACATCGCCATTGAGGGCGGCCGTGAGCGCCAGGTCTCCCGCGGCCCAGAAGTCGCCGGCGCGGGCGCCCTCAACATCAGCTCGCAGCCGCGGCTGAAGCTCCGCCAGGCTCCCGGGCACGTCCACCGGCTCGAGCGTATCGTAATTGCGAAGTGCCTCGGCATCCGAGAGCGAGGCGGGCTCAAGAGCGATTCGGGTGACCAGGCGGTTGAGCGCGTTGTAGGTGGAGTCCAGCTTCGCCTCAAGCCGGAAGCCCTCGTCGTACGCCGCCACTGCCGCAACCAAATCGCCCTGCTCCCGCCGCGTACCGCCGAGCATCCCGTACAGATCGGCAAGCTCCGCATCGTCGCGGTTCTGCGCTATCGCCTCCTGCAGCGTCTTTGCCGCGGCATCGAGATCTCCCCGCTGACGCTGCGCGAGAACGAGTTCCCTGAGGTTGCGTGTCGTCATAGCCGTATCCCTTCTTGGAAGGCTGTAAAGCGTTGAATCACCCGCTCCAACTCTTGATCGCCCGGGTAGGCGCGCCAGTGGCCGCGCTCGGGCAAGCCGAGAAGCGTGGCGATCTCCGGCTTCAATCGCATGCGCTCCAGCTCCGCACGCCCCGTGTCCCCCCGCGGCACGTACATGGCCACCTCACCACCGCTCTCGGCGTATACATACGGCTCGCTCCGCGCCGCTGCAGCCAATTCGTGGGGCCCGCTCAAGTTCTCCCGGAGAAACCTGGACGAGAGGAGTCCATGCACATCCACCGTGCACGGCAGACAGCACAGGTGCGCGTGCAGCGGGAAGCCACCCGCTTCGTCGGTGCTCGCGCCGCCGCCGGCACGACCCTGTTCATAGAACGTCGGTTGCGCAATGCCGTAAACGTCGCGGTAAAAGTCGAGCACGAGACGTTTCATCCGGGCGAGCTCCGCGAAGCACCGGTACGGCAGCATCGCCAGACATCCGAAGCACCGGTACGGCGCAATGACGAGATACCCCTCGACGAGCTGGCCGCGCGGAGCACACAGGTAGAAATCATCGCCGCGGACGAGGATCTGCTCGTTGCGGAGCTCGCTGTCGCAGAGGCAGTATACGCACAGCACTTACGCAGTCAGTGCCAGGATCAGCAGCGCGACCACCGACACCGCGACCGCTCCGGCACCGAGCGCAAGCATGGGCGCACGTGTCTTGGATAATCGTTTTGTCTTCGGTCCGATGTAACGCTGCTTTGGGTCGAAGACGAACGACGGCTTTCCGAGCTTCGGCTGATAACCGATGGCCGCAAGCTCATGGTTGAAGACCCGACGCGCCACCGACTCCCGGCACGCGTAGATCCACTCGCGGACCTTTCTCTCGAGCTCATCCTCCGTGTCCCAGAACGCCATCTGCAGATCGCCGATGGAAAAATATGGGTAGCGTCGAAGGTCTGCACTCTCATCAGCCGCTTCGGCGCTCTGACTGGACCCCGCTGCACCTGCAGGCCGGGAAGGGCCTGGTAGACGAGGCTGTCGACATTCGCCGGGTCGTCCAACGCGCTGACGATCGCGTCGCGAATCTTCTTCTTTACTTCTGCGACGCCTTTCGGGCTGGTGCTGTATTCGATCGAATTAAATCCCTCTATGTTGAAGGGCGACGTGGTGCCTTTTCTGCGGATCAGTACCGTCACTCCTTTCCGCAGCGCGTGGCGGACACCCAGCTCGTAGAAGACATTGGCGTTGAGTGTGCTGGTATCGACGACGGCAACGCGAGCCTCGAAGATGTTGGTGAGCATCCGCTCATGGATCCAGCCCGGCTTGTCGATGTCATCACAGCGCAGGCACTGGATGCCATCAACAAGTTCCACGGCTTCTTTGATCACAAAATCGTAGATCTCGTTGAAGTCGATTTCTTGCCCGTCGACATCCTTCTTCACGCCGTAGGGCATGATGACGAAGCAGATATCGTTCTTGCTCATCGGCAGACCGAGGAGGAGGCAAAGCGCCGCCACGCGTCATCGGCGGCACGCGCATCGGGAGCCGTACGCCAGTTCCAGTGGTCGGCGTGCCCCAGCTCCGCGGCGATGACCTTCCGCATGTATTGACTCTCGACATCGTGATCTTGCGACACGAGCAGGCGAGAGACGCCATCCGGCGCATCATAGAGGATGTACTCGTGGCCGCCGGAAAGGCGCTTCAGCATTGCAAGCGAGCCATCATAGGTCGTCCAGCCATCCTCACGGAGATCCAGCCTGTCGCCGATTTCAACTGTGGCCGGTAACGGAAGAAAGTGCATGTGCGCGTGATCGACAGTGCACAAAACGCGATCTCCTGTCCCGGCCATTCCGTGCTCGAAGATGTGAACGTCCTTTCTGTACAGCTCACGCAGGCCTTGAATCAGAACCTTCTTGATCGTCGAGCATTCCTCATACAGCTCGCGGCCGAGGTGGGCGAAGCTTCTGACGTGCGTCTTCGGGCACAACAATGCATGACCGCTGACCAGAGGACCAAGGCTGGGTATGACGGCGAATGACTGGCTTTCCAGCATAATCCGGCGAACGTATGGCTCGTCCGGGAGCAAGCGAGCGATCAGATCGTTGTCCGGCTGACCTTCGATCTGGCTGCACAAGCAGCACTTGAGCGTCGTCAACATCGGAGTTTTCCTTACAGTTCAGCGCTCCCAAGGCACAGTTGGCCGGCAGAGTGGCAACAGGGGAGCGCGTGGAGCACTCCTGGGCAGAGGTGTTCTTTAACGGAGGCAACATACAGCGCTAGACGCAGAAGTGGAAGTACCGGCTCAGGCACAGCGATCCCGGCGATGCTGCGCTCCGAGCCATCGGCATTGACGCCGCCTGAAGCCGATCCAGCCACGCGAGGATAGTTTCACATCGGCTTCGCGTTGTCGCCGGCCGGCAAGCCGCAGAGCTTCCCGGTGCCCGACACCACCTGTCCTTGTCCGTGCGCGCGTAGCCAGGCCTCGTATCTCGTGTTGGAGTGGTGGAAGTCGGAGGGGATGGGTCTCTACCGTACCTCGACCTCAATGGCGGTCGATTGCCCTTCCTGGATCGGCCGATGGTCGGGGCCGGACCAGAAGAGGCGCAGCGTGTGCTCACCGGCGGGAAACGGCGGCAGCGTCCAGCGGTAGCGGTTCTCGCCGAGCGGCTGGATGTCGCGCGCCCCCGGCATCAGCTCGCTGCCGCTGACCTCGGCGTGGATGTGCAGGCGACCGGCCTGCCAGCCACCCGCCGCCCAGCGCAGCCGCACCGGCGCTTCGAAGAGCACCGGCAGCGGAGACTCGACCACCGCTCCCGGAGCTGGCTCGATGAGCGTGATCGTCGGGAGCGCCGCTCCGGCAGACGTTCCGGCCGCGTTGCGCCTGCCATCCATCCAGAAACCGATCGCCAGCACGGCGACGCCGACCATCAGGATGCCGAGCACTGTCGGCAGCACCGCGGGCTGCGGCGCGCCCCCCGGAGCGGGACGGTGCGACGGCGCGGGAGCGTCCATCAGAGCCGCTCGAGCAGGAAGGCTGGCGTCCAGCGGGCGAGCATTCCGGAGAGGATCGTGAAAGAGCCGGTGATGAGCAGCAGGCCAACCACGATCAGCAGAGCGCCGCTTGCCCGGCTCACCCACGGCAGCCAGCGGCGGAAGCGCCCGAAGCTCGTAAGGAAGCGCTCCAGCAGCAGCGTCGCCAGCAGAAAGGGCACCGCCAACCCGAGAGAGTACACCCCCAGCAGCCCCATCCCCTCCGCTACACTGCCGCGCGTCGCGGCGAGCGTGAGAATCCCCCCCAGCACCGGACCGATGCAGGGCGTCCATCCCGCGCCGAAGGCGACTCCGACCAGCACCGTCCCCAGGTAGCCAACCGGTTTGTCGGCAAGGTGCACACGCCATTCACGGCTCGCGCCGGGCAGGCGCAGCACTCCCAGCAGGTAGACGCCGAAGATGAGCAGCAGCACCCCCCCGATTCGGCCGACCCAATCGCTGTAGTAGCGGAGGAAGGAACCGAGGAACGTCGCGCTGGCGCCGAGCAGCATGAAGACCAGCGAGAAGCCGAGCACGAAGAGGCCGCCG
>JBPCIT010000168.1:0-18216 GCA_051006015.1 Longimicrobiaceae bacterium | reverse complement strand
CGGCGCTGATCACCCGCGGCCTCGCGGAGATCACCCGCCTGGGCGTCGCGCTGGGCGCCGATCCGCGCACCTTCGCCGGGTTGGCGGGGATGGGAGATCTGATCCTCACCTGCACCGGCGGGCTGAGTCGCAACCGATCCGTGGGCGTCGCGCTGGGCAGGGGACGAACGCTCGAGGAGATCCTCGCAGGGATGACGATGGTGGCCGAGGGGGTGCGCACCACCCGCTCGGCACGCGACCTGTCGCGCCGCATGAGGATCGAGATGCCGATCGTCGAGGAGGTGCACGCACTGCTCTTCGAGGGCCGCCCCGCGCACGAGGCAGTTGGAAGCCTGATGCTGCGCGAGCCCAAGCCGGAGCACTGGGAATGAGCGAGCCACCGGTGGATGCCTCGCGCGAAGAGGGCGCCGGGCCGCTGCGCCCGCGCAATCCGCGGCGCGTCTTCTACTCCATCGGCGAGGTGTGCGAGATGGTGGGGCTCAAGCCCCACGTGCTCCGCTACTGGGAGACGCAGTTCGAGGAGCTGGCGCCCGCCAAGAACCGGGCCGGCAACCGCGTCTACCGGGCGCGCGACGTGGAGACCATCAGCCTCATCCACCGGCTGGTGCACGAGGAGCGCTACACCATCGAGGGAGCGCGGCGCCGCCTGCAGGAGCTGGGCGAGGAGGGGGCGCTCGAGAGCAGCAAGGTGGAGGCGATCGAGACCTCCTTCCTGCGCTCGCTCCGCAGCGAGCTGGAGCGGGTTCACGCGCTGCTCGACCCGCCCGCCCGTTGACCCTCTCCCGCACCGGCCCTACATTTGGCCGCTATGGAATCGGGGCCGCCGACAGACGTCCGCGGCCCTTCTGCATGAAGCAAGCAGCTGCAAGGAAAGGCGAAGTTGCGGATTCTCTGCACCAATGACGACGGCTACCTCTCGACCGGGCTGCGCGTGCTCTCCGGCGCCGCGCGGGGGCTGGGCGAGGTGCACATCGTGGCGCCGGACCGGGAGCAGAGCGCGAGCAGCCACTCGCTCACCATGCACTTCCCGCTGCGCGCGCGCCGCGTGCGCGAGGATACCCACCACGTGGACGGCACCCCCACCGACTGCGTCGCGCTTGCGGTCGGCGCGCTGCTCGACGAGCGCCCCGACTGCGTGCTCTCCGGCGTCAACCACGGCCCCAACATGGGCGAGGATGTGCTCTACTCCGGTACCGTGGCGGGCGCGATGGAGGCGACGATCCTCGGCATCCCGGCCATCGCCGTCTCCTACGTCGGGCGTGATCCTGAACGCATCCCGCCGTACGAGCCGCTGCTCGAGCGGCTTCTCCGGCAGCTCGTCGAGCGCGCCGACTTCCCGCCCGAGACGCTGCTCAACGTCAACCTGCCGGAGATCGATCCCGCCGAGGTGCGCGGGGTGCAGGTGACGCGCCTGGCGAGGCGGGTGTACACCGACTCGCTGACGCGCGCCAAGGACCCCAGCGGTCGCGAGTACTTCTGGATCGGCGGCGGCGGCGTCGAGTGGAACGCCCCGGAGGGGACCGACTTCCGCGCCGTCTCGGACGGCTACGTTTCGGTGACTCCCCTGCACCTGGATCTCACCAACTATTCCCTGCTCGCCGACGTGGAGGGATGGGGGCTCTCCACATGAGCGTGCGCTTCGTCGCGCAGAGGCGGGGGCTCATCGAGCGATTGCGCGAGCGCGGGATCGACGATCTGCATATCCTGCTCGCCTTCGACCAGGTGCCGCGCCACGAGTTCGTCCCGCAGGCGGTGGCGCACCGTGCCTACGAGGACTCCGCGCTGCCGATCGGCTTCGCGCAGACGGCCTCACAGCCCTCTCTGCAGGCGCTCTACATGCAGCTTCTTGAGATCCAGCCGGAGGACAAGGTGCTCGAGATCGGCACCGGTTCCGGATTCCAGACGGCGGTGCTGGCGCAGCTCGCCGACCGTGTCTACTCGGTCGAGCGCATCGGGGAGCTGGCGCAGCGCGCCCGCCTGGCGCTGGATCGGTTGCGCATCTCCAACGTCGCGCTGCTGGTCGGCGACGGCACCATCGGCTGGAGCCGCTACGCCCCCTACGATGCGATCCTGGTCGCCGCCGCGGCGCCGGAGATCCCCGAGCCGCTGCTGGCGCAGCTCGCGGTGGGCGGCCGCATGCTGGTGCCGGTCGGCACCCGCGCCTCGCAGCGGCTCCTGCTGGTGCGGCACACGCCGCACGGCATCGAGTCCGAGGAAGTTCTGGATTGCACCTTTGTGCCCCTGCTCGGCCGCTTCGGCTGGGCGGAGGGTGGGAGAGAAGAGCGTTGAGCGCCAGCGAAGCCTCCGCGGTCGCTGCCCGTCCCGGGCCGCTGCGCCGTCTCTACGACTGGGTGCTCCACTGGGCGGACCGGCCCACGGGGCCGCTCGCGCTCTTCGTGCTCGCCTTCGCCGAGTCCTCCTTCTTCCCCATCCCGCCGGACGTGCTGCTGATCGCGCTCGCGCTCGGGCGGCCGCGGCGCGCCCTCTGGTTCGCTTCGATCGCCACGCTCGGCTCGGTGCTGGGAGGGATCGGCGGCTACTACATCGGGCTCGGGCTCTTCGAGCAGCTCGGACGTCCCATCCTGGAGTGGTACAACGCGATGGAGAAGTTCGACACCGTCGGCCAGCTCTACCGCGAGAATCTGGTACTGGCGCTGGGGACGGCGGGCTTCACCCCCATCCCCTACAAGGTGTTCACCATCGCGGCGGGCGCGTTCAGCATCCCGCTGATCCCCTTCGTGGTGATCTCCGCCATCAGCCGGGGGCTGCGCTTCTTCCTGGTTGCGACGCTGATCTTCTACTTCGGACCGCCGATCAAGCGCTTCATCGACCGCTACTTCAACCTGCTGACGATCCTTTTCGTCGTGCTGCTCGTCGGCGGCTTCGTCGCGGTGCGCTTCCTCTTCAGTTGACAGCTCTTCTCGTCGGGGGGTAGCTTACGGCGAACCCGTGACCGCCGCGCAGGCGGCCGGGCTCCGTATCCGCGCCGCTGCCTCCCTTCCAGCCTTGCTTCTCGATGGATCATCCGCCGCCCCTGGGTCAGCTACCCGAACCGCTGCCTCCCTTTGTGCGGCCACGCGCCGCACCTGCGCCAGCGCGCGACGCCGCCCTGGGCAGAGTCGCCGAGCGGCTCGAGCGGATCGCCGGCGCGCTCCGCCGCCGCTCGTCCGAGGAACTGCTCGCGCGACTGGAATCCGCAGAGGAGGCGGATCCCCTCGATCTGCTGATCACCGGCTACGCTCTGGGCTACGCGCAGGCCGCCCGCGGCACAGAATCCGATTCCGCCGGTTGAGGGCCGGCATGGCGCCCCGGCTCCCTCGTGCGGCTCTGCTCCTCCTGCTCCTGTTCGGTGTGGCCGGCTGCGTACCACGCCAGCCGGCAGCGCGCCCCTCGCCCCCGCAGCAGCTCGCGGAACGCCTGAGCGGCTTCATCTGGCCGCTGCCCATTGCGGGCACCATCTCCCTAACCTCCATCTACGGAGCACGCGGGCGCCGCCACCACGACGGCCTCGACCTCAGTGGGCGTACCGGCGAGATCATCTACGCCGCGGGGGATGGGCGGGTGCTCTTCAGCGGCTGGCGTGGCGACTACGGCCAGACCATCATCCTCGATCACGGCGGCGGAGTGACCAGCCTCTACGCGCACGCTTCCGCGCTCTTTGTCCGTTCCGGCGAGCCGATCGCGCGCGGCCAGCCCATCGCGGCGGTTGGCGTCACCGGCAACGCCACCGGCAGCCACCTGCACTTCGAGATCCGCTGGGCCGGCTATCCACTCGATCCCACCCTCCTGCTGCCGCGGCTGCGCGGGCGCTGATCGGGCGCAGGTGAGCGCGTTGACCCCTCACCTGGAACGCGTTATCTTTGCAGCACTTCCAACCGCAGATCGCCCTCGTAGCTCAGGTGGATAGAGCACCAGATTCCTAATCTGGGGGTCACAGGTTCGAGTCCTGTCGGGGGCATGGGATGAGTTGAAGCCTCGCCAGCACCTGCGCTGACGAGGCTTTCTGCTGCCGGGCGCACAGCGGGTCAGAATTGGTAACAAGCTGGCGCGTGCTGCACTCTGTTGTCGAGCCGGGCGATCACGCCCAGGATCAGCGTCCTGCAGTTCCTTCCTACGGGCAAGAACCGCTCACTTTCTTCATCATAGAGAACCGAAGTGAACCACAGCGAGATCGTCAGCTTCCTCTGGGGCGTCGCGGACCTCATCCGCGACACCTTCAAGCGCGGCAAGTACCAGGACGTCATCCTGCCGCTCACCGTGCTGCGCCGGCTCGATTGCGTGCTGGCCGGCACCAAGGAGAGGGTTCTCGCCAGACAGGCCGAGCTTCGCGACAGGGGCCTGGAGGACATGGACGCCCAGCTCCGGCGGGCCGCGGGCTTCGCCTTCTACAACACCTCGCGCTACGACTTCGAGAAGCTCCTCGCCGACGCGCCCCACCTGGCGGCCAACCTGCGCAACTACATCGCCGGGTTCAGCCCCAACATGCGCGAGGTGCTCGAGAAGTTCGACTTCGACAACACCATCAGCAAGCTCGATGAGGCCGGCCTCCTCTTCCAGGTGCTGGAGCGCTTCAAGAGGGTGGACCTGCACCCGGAGACGATCGACAACCCCACGATGGGGACGATCTTCGAGGAGCTGATCCGCAAGTTCAACGAGGCGCTCAACGAGAACCCGGGCGAGCACTTCACGCCACGGGACGTCGTGCACCTGATGGTCGATCTCATGCTGGCCGGCGACGAATCGGAGATCCGCGCCACGCGAGCCATCCGCACGGTCTACGATCCCTGCTGCGGGTCGGGCGGCATGCTGATCATCACCCAGGAGCACATCACGGCCGGTCTGCGGAAGAACGGAAACCTGCTCCGCCCCGCCATCAACCCGCAGGCCGAGATCCACCTGTTCGGGCAGGAGGTGAACCCCGAGACCTGGGCGGTCTCGAAGTCCGACCTCTACATGAAGGACCCCACGGGCCGCAACGCGGACCACATCGCGTTCGGCAGCACGCTCTCCAACGACCGCCACGCCGGCAAGGCTTTCGACTACCTGATCGCCAATCCGCCCTACGGCAAGGACTGGAAGCGCGACGAGGACGCGGTGCGCGCCGAGCACGAGCGCGGTGCGGCGGGCCGCTTCGCGCCGGGGCTCCCCCGGATCAGCGACGGCCAGCTCCTCTTCCTGCTGCACATGCTCGCGCACGCGAGGGACCCGCAGGAGGGCGGCTCGCGCATCGCGATCATCATGAACGGCTCGCCGCTCTTCACGGGCGATGCCGGCAGCGGCGAGAGCGAGATCCGCCGCTACATCCTCGAGAACGATCTGCTGGAGGCGCTGATCGCGCTCCCCGAGCAGCTCTTCTACAACACCGGAATCGCGACCTACATCTGGGTGGTGACCAACCGCAAGGCGTCGGCGCGCCGCGGCAGGGTGCAGCTCATCGACGCCACCGGGTTCTGGATCCCGATGCGCAAGAGCCTCGGCGACAAGCGCCGCGAGATCCCGCTCGAGCGCTCGCAGGACATCCTGCGGATCCTCGCCGACTTCCGCGACGGCGACACGCGCACGATCACGAAGGGCGGGAAGAGAGAGGAGGTCGTCGTCAGCCGCATCTTCCCGACGACGCACTTCGGGTTCCGCAAGATCACCGTCGAGCGGCCGCTGCGGCTCAACTTCCAGGCGAGCCCGGAGCGTCTCGCGCGGCTCGAGGAGGAGAAGGGCTTCCAGGCGCTCGCGCGCTCGAAGAAGAAGGGCGCGGCGGGCGCGCAGGAGCAGGCCCAGGGCGTGGCGCTGCAGGAGGCGATCCTCCGGCTGGTGCGCGGCCTGCCGGACACCCTCTTCACGGATCGCGACGAGTTCGAGCGCCTGCTCGACGCCGCCGCGAGGAAGGCCGGTCTCAAGCTGCCGGCGCCGGCCCGGAAGGTGATCCTTGCGGCGCTTTCCGAGCGCGACGAGAGCGCCGCCCTCTGCCGCGATCGCGACGGCAACCCGGAGCCCGACCCGGAGCTGCGCGACACCGAGAGCGTGCCGCTCTCCGAGAGCATCGACAGCTTCTTCGAGCGCGAGGTCCGGCCCCACGTCCCCGACGCCTGGATCGACACCGGGCGACGCGACCCCAGGGACGGGCAGGTCGGCATGGTAGGGTACGAGATCAACTTCAACCGCTACTTCTACCGCTACACCCCGCCCCGCCCGCTGGAGGAGATCGAGGACGAGATCCGCGACCTCGAGGGGGACATCCTGCGGATGCTGGCGGAGGTGACGGGCGGTGCGGGGCTGAAGGTGTGATGGCGGTTCCGTGTGGTCTGGTGCGCAAATGCGGACAAAATCGTTGACAGATAATAACGACTGTCTACATATTTGTCCGTATGAGGAATGGAAAAACGAGGGCCATAGAGGTGTTCCGCACCGCTGGAGGAGTGCTGTCTACCTCGGAAGCGCTGCGCCGCGGTGTGCATCGGCGTGACCTGTACGCGCTCCGAGACGAAGGTGAGCTGGAAGCGCTCAGCCGCGGCATGTACCGGCTTGCGGAGCTCCCGCCTCTTGCCGAGCCGGATCTTGTGACCGTCGCGGTTCGGGTGCCCAAGGCAGTCATTGCCCTTATCTCGGCACTTCACTTCCACGGCCTCACCACAGAAATCCCGCACGAGGTGAGCATAGCGCTGCCGCGAGGGACGCGGCCGCCGCGACTCGAGTGGCCACCCATTCGCGTGTACCTGATGTCCGGCCGGATGTTTTCTTCCGGTATCGAGACGCACGAGCGCGACGGCATTCCGATTCGCGTCTACTCGGCGGTGAAGACGGTGGCGGATTGCTTCAGGTTCCGCAGCCGCATCGGGATCGACGTTGGTATCGAAGCGCTTCGTACCGGGCTTGCCGAGCGCAGATTCCCACAGGCCGAGGTGCTTCGCGCGGCGAGGCTGTGCCGCGTCGAGGCGGTCGTGCGGCCATACCTTGAGGCCATGCAGTGACAGCTCCGCCGCCACTGGTCCATTCCATCCTGGCGCGCCTCAAGAACGAGGCGCAGAGGTCCGGTCGTCCGTTTGCGGAGCTGCTCGAGCTCTTCGCCGTGGAGCGCTTTCTGCACCGTCTGGGGTGCTCCGAGTTCCGCGACGACTTCGTGTTGAAGGGTGCCCTGCTCCTGCGGCACTGGCTCGGGACACAGACGCGGCCGACCCGTGACATCGATCTTCTCGGCCCGGCGGATCTGGATCCCGAGGGGCTGCGCTCGATGCTGCTGAGCCTCCTGCGGGTGGAGGTGGAGGCTGACGGTATCGACTTCGATCTGGACTCCTTGACGGTCGGCCCGATCCGGGCGGAGTCTCCGGTTCTGGGACTCCGCGCGAAGTTCGATGCGCGGCTCGCACGCGTCAGGCTGCGGTACCAGGTCGATGTGGGCCTTGGCGATGCCGTGTTCCCACCGGTGATGGACCTCGTCCCGGGGGGACTGCTCGGCTTCTCGATGGCGAGCGTCCGCGCGTACACACCCTATACCACCGTGGCCGAGAAGCTGGAGGCGATGGTGCAACTCGGCGAAGCCAACAGTCGCTTGAAAGACTACTACGATCTCGCGATGCTGCCACGAAGCCTCGAGTTCGACGGGCAAACACTGGTGGAATCTATGCACCGCACGTTCAGCCGTCGCGCGACCCCTATCCCGTCCGAACCGCTGGAGGGGCTGAGCGATGCCTTTGCCCACTACCCGCTCAACGCAACCCGTTGGCGTGCTTTCCTCGAGAAGGGACGCCTGACGACGTTGAGCCCCGATCTGCGTGAAGTCGTTTCCGAGATCCGCCGTTTCGCTCAGCCCGTGCTCGCCGCCGCCGCGCGCGGAGAGCCGTTCGTCGCAACCTGGCCGCCGGTAGCGCCGTGGCAGTCAACCGAGGAGCACGCCGCATGACGACCTCAGCAGTCGAAGCCAGCAACGTCCAGCGCGCGGCGGGGCTGCGGCGGTTCAAGCCGTACCCGGCCTACAAGGATTCCGGTGTGGAGTGGCTGGGGGAGATTCCGGCGGGTTGGGAGGTACTGCCCGCTGGACGACTGATTGAGAGGATCGAGCAGGGGTGGAGCCCCGTAGCAGAGGATCGCGTGGCTGGACCCGACGAGTGGGCTGTTATCAAGCTGAGCGCGGTAAGCCACGGCGAGTTTCGTGGACACGAGCACAAGGCACTGCCGGAAAGTGTCGCTCCCGACAGGCGATACGAGATCTATGACGGGGACTTTCTCCTGACCCGGGCGAACACCCCTCAACTCGTCGGGGACGTCTGTGTTGCTCGCGGAGTGCGGCCGCGGCTGATGTTATGCGACCTGGTCTACCGCCTCCGGCTGGATCGGCGTCTTGTTTGGCCGGAGTTCCTTTCCTACTGGTTCTTGAGCGCAAGCGGCCGCCATCAAATCGAAGTCGATGCTCGAGGATCGAGCCAATCGATGGTAAAGGTTTCTCAAGGCCACATTCGGACGTGGAGAGTCGTCGCCCCTCCAGCGCCCGAGCAGCGCGCCATCGCCGCCTTCCTCGACCGGGAGACGGCGCGGATCGACGCGCTGGTGGCGAAGAAGGAGCGGCTGATCGCACTGCTCCAGGAGAAGCGCACCGCGCTCATCACCCGCGCCATCACCAAGGGCCTCGCCCCGAACGTTCCCATGAAGGACTCCGGTGTCGAGTGGCTGGGGGAGATTCCGGACCACTGGGAGGTTACGCGCGTCAAGAATACTGCAAGCAAAATAGGAAGCGGGAAAACACCGTCCGGCGGTGCCGAGGTCTATGTGTCTGCCGGTGTAATGCTCCTCCGGAGCCAGAACGTGCATTTCGGCGGACTCCGACTCGACGAGGTGGCGTTCATAGAACCTAAGACAGATGCCGAGATGTCAGGTAGTCGCGTGCGAGACGGAGATGTGCTGCTAAACATTACAGGGGCATCAATCGGTCGCTGCTGCGTGGCTCACTTAGACGAAAGATCCGCGAACGTCAATCAGCACGTGTGTATAATTCGACCCAAGCCTGACGGGTTCGATCCGGCATTCCTCGCGGCCATGCTCGCTTCGCATGCTGGTCAGACCCAGATTTTTACCACCGAGAATGGCATCTCGCGTGACGCGCTCAACTTTGGGCAAATCGGCGATTTGGCTTTAGCCCTCCCACCGCTCCATGAACAACGCGCCATCGCCGCCTTCCTCGACCGGGAGGCTGTGAAGATCAATGCTCTCCTTTCCAAGGTCCGCGACGCCATCGACCGCCTGAAGGAGCTCCGCACCGCCCTCATCTCCGCCGCGGTGACGGGCAAGATCGACGTGCGGGAGGAGGTGACGATCTGACCCGGCGGGGAGCCCTGTTTGCGAAATACCGGGCGATCGCTAACATCCCCCGCGGCTGTTTTCGCTACCGCAAACAAGGCTCCCGATCCCGCGCCGCACCGCGACGACGGACTGGGCTTCCTTCTGGCCTCCTTGCCGGTCCGAGGCCAATATGATTAAACTTCACCCGTCAAGTGTTAATAGCGTACCCCGCTGTTAATCCCAGTTTAACAACGCCACCCCGAGATAGCCCTTGTGAACCGTGGACCCGCCGGCCGCTACGAGGTCACGGCCGTCGGCGGCGAGTCTGTGCGCGCCTTCGTGCCGGCGCCGCTGCCGCCGGAGCCGCCACTCGAGTTCGACGGCAAGCTGCAACGTGCCCTGGAGGCCGCGGTCCTGGCGGTGGGCCGGCTGGACGGTGTATCGACGCTGCTGTCAGACAGGATGTTGCTCCTCTACACGTACGTGCGCAGAGAGGCGGTGCTGTCGTCGCAGATCGAGGGAACGCAGTCCTCGCTCTCGGACCTGCTGCTCTTCGAGCTCGACGAGGCGCCGGGCGTGCCGCTGGACGACGTGCTCGAGGTGTCGAACTACGTTGCAGCGCTCGACCACGGGCTCACCCGCCTGCGTGAGGGCTTCCCGCTCTCGAACCGCCTGATCCGCGAGCTGCATGCGGTGCTCCTCTCGCGTGGGTGCGGCAGCGGCAAGGATCCTGGTGAATTCCGCCGGTCGCAGAACTGGATCGGCGGCAGCCGGCCGGGCAACGCGGTGTTCGTGCCGCCGCCGCATACCGCGGTGCCGGACTGCATGGCCGCGCTCGAACGCTTCCTGCACGCGGAGGACGATTTGCCGGTGCTGGTGCGGGCCGGGCTCGCGCACGTGCAGTTCGAGACGATCCACCCCTTCCTCGACGGCAACGGCCGTGTCGGGCGCCTGTTGATCACGCTGTCGCTCTGCCACGCCGGCGTGCTGCGCGAGCCGCTGCTGTACCTGAGCCTGTACCTCAAGCAACATCGGAGCACGTACTACGAGCTCCTCGACCGTGTCCGGCGCGACGGCGATTGGGAGATGTGGCTCGCGTTCTTTCTCGACGGTGTGCGCGAGACCGGAGACGGGGCGGTCTCGACCGCCCAGCGCCTCGCCGCGATGTTCGAGGAGGACCGGCGCAGGATCGAGCCGCTGGGTAGGCGCGCGGGCTCGGCGCTGCGCGTACACGAGGTGCTGAAAGCAAGGCCTATCCAATCCGTGGCGGGCATCCGGGACGCGACGCGGCTCTCGTTTCCCGCGGTTTCCAGGGCGATGGATCTTCTGGTCGAACTCGGGATCGCACGTGAACTCACCGGGCGCGCTCGCAGCCGCCTCTTCGCGTACGATCGTTACCTCGCGATTCTCAACGAAGGCACAGAGAGGCCATGACCCCCGACATCTCCGAGCGCTCCTTCGAGGAGGCGATCGAATCTGCGCTGCTCGCGTACGGCCCGGACGCCCGTGCTGGTGACGCGGCCATCGTGCGTGAGACGCCGCCGTCCTACGCCAGCTTCGCACCCGGCGGCTACCTGCGGCGCCGCCCGGAGGAGTACGACCGCGCGCTCTGCCTGCTGCCGCGCGACGTGGTGGACTTCGTGCTCGCCACGCAGCCGAAGGAGTGGGCGAAGCTCAGGCAGCACCACGGCGCCGCGGTGAAGGAGCAGTTCCTGCGGCGCGTCGCCTCCGAGATCGAGCGGCGCGGCGCGCTCGACGTGCTGCGCAACGGCCTCAAGGACTCGGGCGTGAAGTTCCGCCACGCCTACTTCCGGCCCGCCAGCGGCCTCAACGAGGAGACCCGCCGGCTGCACGCGGCGAACCTCTTCGCCTCGGTGCGCCAGCTCCGCTACAGGACGAAGAACGAGAGCTGCCTCGACCTGGTGCTCTTCCTGAACGGCATCCCGATATTCACCGCCGAGCTCAAGAACCCGCTCAACGCGCAGGACGTCGAGGACGCGATCCGCCAGTACAAGACCGACCGCGACCCGCGCGAGCCGCTCCTCGCCTACGGCCGCTGCCTGGCGCACTTCGCGGTGGACCCGGACCTGGTCTACGTCACCACCCGGCTCGCCGGGCAGAAGACGCGCTTCCTCCCCTTCAACCAGGGGAAGTACGGCGGCGCCGGCAACCCGCCCGTGCCGCCCACGCGCAACGGCTACGCGACCGGCTATCTCTGGGACGAGACCTGGGCGCAGGGCAGCGTGCTCGACCTGGTGCGCCAGTTCATCCACGAGGTCGAGGAGGAGGACGACAAGGGGCGCAAGACCGGCAAGCGCTTTCTGATCTTTCCGCGCTACCAGCAGCTCGACTGCGTGCGCCGGCTCGTCGCTGACGCGCGCGCGGCGGGCGCGGGGCAGCGGTATCTCATCCAGCACTCGGCGGGCAGCGGCAAGAGCTTCACGATCGCCTGGCTCGCCCACCAGCTCTCGACACTCCACGACGCGAGCGACCGGCGCGTCTTCGACTCGATCGTGGTCATCACCGACAGGCGCATCCTCGACCGCCAGCTCCAGAGCACGATGCGCCAGTTCGAGCAGACGCTCGGCGTGGTGGAGAACATCGACACCACCTCGCGCCAGCTCAAGGACGCGCTGGAGTCGGGGAAGACGATCATCGTCACCACGCTGCAGAAGTTCCCGGTGATCGCGAAGGAGATCGGCGAGCTGCCCGGCAAGCGCTTCGCGCTGATCGTGGACGAGGCGCACTCCTCGCAGTCGGGCGAGAGCACCAAGAGCCTCAAGGCGGTCCTCTCCTCCCGCTCGCTCGAAGAGGCCGAGGCGGAGGAGGCCCAGGCCGAGACGCCCGAGGAGGAGCTGGAACGGACGATCCTGGCCGAGATGGAGAAGCGCGGGCGGCTGCCGAACCTCTCGACCTTCGCCTTCACCGCCACGCCCAAGCCGAAGACCCTCGAGCTCTTCGGCACGAGGCGCGCCGACGGGAAGTTCGCGCCCTTCCACCTCTACAGCATGCGCCAGGCGATCGAGGAGGGTTTCATCCTCGACGTGCTGGCCCACTACACCAGCTACAAGGCGTACTGGCGGCTGCTCAAGAAGGTCGAGGACGACCCGCACTACGACCGCAAGAAGGCCGAGTACCTGCTCAAGTCCTTCGTCGAGCTGCACCCGCACGCCATCGGCGAGAAGGTGAAGATCTGCGTCGAGCACTTCGCCGCGCAGGTGCAGGGCGAGATCGGCGGCAGGGCCAAGGCGATGATCGTCACCCGTTCGCGCCTGCACGCGGTCCGCTACAAGCTGGCCGTGGACAGGTACCTCGCCGAGCGCGGCTACCCGTTCAAGGCGCTGGTCGCCTTCTCGGGCACCGTGCAGGACGGCGGGCAGTCCTACACCGAGTCCGGCATGAACGGCTTCCCCGAGACGCAGACTGCCGGCACCTTCGACCAGTCCGAGTACCGGTTCCTCGTCGTCGCAAACAAGTTCCAGACCGGCTTCGACCAGCCGCTGCTGCACACGATGTACGTGGACAAGAAACTCGGCGGCGTGAACGCGGTGCAGACGCTCTCGCGCCTCAATCGCACCCATCCTCCCGAGAAGAAGGGCACCATGGTGCTCGACTTCACCAACGAAGCGGAGGAGATCCGGGCCGCCTTCGAGCCGTACTACGAGACGACACTGCTTTCTGAGGCGACCGATCCGAACCTGCTGTACGAGGTCCAGACCCGGCTCGCCGCGTTCCCCGTCTTCACCGACGCCGACGTGGACGGCTTCGCCAAGGTCTACTTCGACGCCAAAGCCACGCAGGACCGGCTCTACGCCGCGCTGGCGCCCGTGGTCGAGCGCGTCCAGGCGCTCTCCGAGGAGGAGCGACGTGACTTCCGGGGCCAGCTCACCGACTACGTCCGGCTCTACGCCTTTCTCGCCCAGGTCCTTACCTTCGCCGACGCCGACCTCGAGAAGCTCTACGCCTTCGCGCGCCACCTGCGGCGCCTGCTCCCCGCGGACCGCGTCGAGCTGCCGCGCGAGGTGCAGCAGAACATCGACATGGAGTCCTACCGGATCCAGCAGACCGGCAGCGGCAAGATCGCCCTCGAGCGCAGGCCGGGGGTGCTCGAGCCGGTGAGCACCACGGCCGGTTACGAGACGGGACCGGAGGAGGTCGAGACGCTCTCACGCATCATCGCCGAGCTGAACGAGCGCTTCGGGCTCAACCTCGGCCCCGAGCACCGGGTGACGCTCGGCCAGATGATGGAGAAGCTCGACGACGACGCCGCGCTCGATGCGGCCGCGCGGGCCAACACCCGGGAGAACGTGCGGCTCACCTTCAACCAGAAGGTCGAGCACGTGATCCAGGAGATCGTCGACTCGAACTTCGATCTCTACAAGCGCATCACCGACGACCGCGCCTTCGGCGAGGTGGTCAAGAACTTCCTCTTCGACCAGTACCTGCGCGGCCACCGCAACGCCGAGGAGTTGATCAAGCGCGGCGAGTCGAAGACCCTCGAGTTCAAGTCCACGCTGCGCTGGAGCATGAAGGAGGACCGGAAGGACGACAGGATCGTCACGCACGCCGCGCTCAAGACCATCGGCGCGTTCCTCAACACCGAGGGCGGCGACCTGCTGATCGGCGTCGCCGACGACGGGTCGATCGTCGGCATCGAGCAGGACCAGTTCGAGAACGACGACAGGTTCATGCTGCACCTGGCACAGGTGGTCCGCAACGGGCTGGGCGACCGCGCCGGAACCTGCATCGACCCCAAGACGCAGATCGTGCAGGGCAGGACCGTCTGCGTCGTCAGCTGCCAGCGCAGCCCCGAGCCGGTGTTGCTGAAGTGGAAGGGAACGGAAACCGCGCCGGAGGGAGACTTCTTCGTCAGGAGCGGACCGGGCACCGTCAAGCTGCCTCCCGAGAGTGCCCGCGAGTACATCCGCACGCGCTTCGACAGGCAACGGTATCCGGAGCACCCGGATGCATCAGCGGAGGGGCCTGCCTGACTGCCGCTGAAGTTGGCGGTCACCATCGGTGCCGGTAGACTATCGACACCGAGTTATGCGCAGTCGCGCATATGTTGGCCCCCGGAATGACTTCCTCGCCCATTGCTCTACCCACAGCCGCTCGGTGTTACCTGGTGCAGGAGCACGTGCGCGGGGCCAAGCAGTATGCGGAGATCGACGATGCTTGCCTCTTCCAACTCGAATTATGCGGCTGCGGCCGCCGGCGCCGGGGATCGCCACGCTGGGGTTGCTGCCCTCGGCGATCCTCTCGGAGTAGCTCCGCCGGCCGAAGCGCGGCGCGTGTTCGGCCGGCGCGGGGTCGCGCTCCTGCAGCGGCCGCGTGACGTGCGTTTGCGGACTCCTGCGGCGGTGGGGTAGATTACCCGCTGCAAGGTTGCGCCGGCTGCGCGTGATGGACCCTCGCGCGGCCGAGCTGTTCCGAAACACTCCAGGCCATGCCCCGCGGTGGGGACGCAGAGAGGCTGAGCTATGGCGGAGCCGATGCCCCTGAGCAGGACCGACCGCAACCAGCACATCATCTACGAATGTGCGCTGGCGCTGATCGGCGCGCTCGATCCCGAAGAGATCAATTGCCTCAGCTTCTACACCTACGTCGAGGCGCTGGAGCGGGCGCGCGTTCTGGCGAGCGTTGCGGTGCTGCGAGCCGGACCCGACCAACCACGGGAGTCGGGCGGGGAACCCCTCGGTGATCTGGAGCTGGCGGAGATCGAGGCGAGGCTGCGGCGCTGCCCCTCCGAGAGCGCGGCCGTTCGTCAGGTCCGCGACGATGCCGAGCGGCTCCTGCACGAGGTCTGGCGCCTGCGCCAGCGTGGGGAGCTGCCCGACACGAGCGCTTCGTGGTGAGCTGCGTGGCGCCGTAGCGCCCGTGCGATAGCTTTGGTCCGGCGAAACGCGAAGGGATCGCTGCCTGGATGCGCCACGGGCTTCGTCTTGAACGGAAGCCGCGGAGGCGCTATTTTCATGGTTGCTCCGGACATCCATGCGCGGTTCAGGGGTCGAGTCGGCTCCGCGGTGCGGCGAGCGTAAGGCTGGAAGCTCGCCCCGGCTGCGGGCTCTTTGCTTTGCATGCTGTCCGGTGCATCCGCCTTCCGGCGTGTTGTGGTATCCTTGTTCTCGTTCGGCCGCCGAGTCCCGGTTCCGGCTGCCGCTGATTCACTTTTTCCGAGGTCTTCATGGCTGCGCAGTCCACCGCCTCCCCCACCCGTCGGCCGAAAGGCGTAACCGACGCGGACGATATCTTCATTGCCCGCACACTTCAGTTCTCGGCCTGGGCGCGCAGGAACGCGCGGCTGGTCATCGCGGCGGCGGTGATCGCGCTCGTGCTGATCGCCGGGGCGGTCTACTACCGGTGGGATCAGGCGAACCGCCTCGAGCGCGCCGCCACCGAGTTCATGTTCCTCGAGCAGACGGCGGCCTCGGGGAACGTGGCGCTCGCCACGCGCGACATCCAGCAGTTCATCCAGCGCTTCGATGGCACACCCTACGCCGATGAGGCGCGCGTGCTCCTGGGGCAGATCCACATGCAGCAGGGCGAGCCGCAGCAGGCGGTAGAGGCGCTGCGCGAGCTTCCGGGCCGGATCCGCCGCTCCCCGGTCGGGGCGCAGGGCGCGCTCCTGCTGGGCAGCGCGCAGGCCGCGGCGGGCGACATGGCGGCGGCGGTGGCCACCTACACGCGTGTGGCGGATGAGGCGCTCCTCGACTTCGTGCGCGAGGAGGCCCTCAACTCCGCGGCGCTGCTTCGTGAGCAGGCCGGCGATTACACGCGCGCGGCGGAGCTGTACCGGCAGCTCATCGGGATGACGGAGGAGGGCAGCTTCCAGCGCTCGCTCTACGAGATGCGCCTCGCCGAGGCGGAGGGACGCGCGCGCGGCCAGTAGGGGCCCGCCCGCGTCCCTTCCTGCACGCTCCCCCGAACTCGCTCCAGCCTTGCCCTTCTACGCAGCCGCGTTCTCGCTCTCGCTTCTCCTGCTGGAGATCCGCTTCCCGTGGATCGATCCGGTGGCGATCCCGCTTCCCGGCCCGGTAGACATCCGCTGGTACGGGCTGATGTATCTGGTAGGCTTCACCATCGCCTACTTCGTCCTGCGCAGGCTCGCGCGCGAGGACTTCCTCCGCCTCGACGCGGAGAAGATCGGCGACCTGCTCACCGCGCTGGTGCTCGGCCTGCTGATCGGCGCCCGCATCGGCTACATCCTCTTCTACGACTTCCAGGTGTTCGCGCACGATCCGGCGCGAATCCTCCGCATCTGGGAGGGGGGACTCTCCTTCCACGGCGGCTTCATCGGGGTGGTGATCGCGGCAGCGTGGTTCGCCCGGAAGCAAGGTGTCACCCTGCTGAATCTGGGCGATTCGCTCACGCTCGCGGCGCCCTTCGGCATCTTCGCGGTGCGCGTGGCCAACTTCATCAACGGCGAGCTGTTCGGCCGCGTCGCCTCCCCCGACGTGCCCTGGGCGATGCGCTTTCCCACCGACCCGGTGGCGCTGCGGCTGCTCGAGGCGGACCGTCTGCCGCTGCGGCAGCGGGAGGAGGCGATCGGGCGGGCGTACGAGACGGGGGTCTGGGATACGGTGCGCGAGCAGGTGCCGCTGCGCCACCCGTCGCAGCTCTACGAGGCGGTCGCCGAGGGGCTGGTGCTCGGGCTGATCCTATGGAGCGTCTACTTTCTGGCGCGCCGCCGCGGATGGAAGGTGCCGGAGGGGACGTTCGGCGCGCTCTTCCTGATCTGCTACGGATCGCTGCGCTGGCTGATGGAGCTCTTCCGCCAGCCTGACGCGCAGTTCCGCAGCCCCGGGGACCCGCTGGGGACCGTGTTCGGCCCGCTCACGATGGGTCAGACGCTCAGCACGCTCATGATCATCGCCGGCCTGGTGCTGCTCTGGTGGCTGTTCACGCGGAGGCCCGCGCCGCGGCAGCAGCGGGTACGCGCCCGGTAGCAGGCGGATGGGCGCGGGGCACGGGCACCACCACGGCCACTCGGCGGGGGCGCGCAACAAGCGGCCGCTGATCCTGACGCTGCTGCTGACCGGCAGCTACATGGTCGCCGAGGTGGTCGGCGGCCTCTACACCAATTCGCTCGCGCTGCTGGCCGACGCCGGCCACATGCTCTCCGATGTGGGCGCGCTGGGCCTCTCCCTCTTCGCCATCTGGATCGGCCAGAAGCCGGCGACCCCGCAGCACAGCTACGGCTACTACCGCACCGAGATCCTCGCCGCGCTCGTCAACGGCGCCGCGCTGATTGCCATCTCCGTGCTGATCTTCATCGAGGCCTACCACCGCCTGCTCGATCCCCAGCCGGTGATCGGGGGCGTCGTGATGCTGGTAGGCCTCGGCGGTCTGCTCGTGAACCTCGCGGGGCTCTGGATCCTGAACGAGGGGCGGAAGGAGAGCCTCAACGTGCGCGGTGCCTGGCTGCACCTCTTCACCGATATGCTGGGCTCGGTCGGTGTGCTGCTGAGCGGCGTGCTGATCTGGCGCTTCGGGTGGAACTGGGCGGACCCGGTGGTCTCCTTCCTCATCGGCCTGCTGGTGATCTACGCCTCCTGGCACCTGCTGCGAGAGAGTGTGGGGGTGCTGCTCGAGGGGACTCCGGCGCACATCGACCTGGCCGCCGTGCGGGGCGCGATGCTGGAGGTGGAGGGGGTGGAGGAGGTGCACGACCTGCACGTCTGGACGATCACCAGCGGGATGGAAGCGATGAGCGGGCATGTGGTGATGGCGGAGAATGGCCGGCGGCGTCACCAGGGCGAGCTGCTGCGCGAGCTGCACAACCTCCTGCACGAGCGCTTCGGCCTGCACCACATGACCATCCAGGTCGAGCCGCCGGACTTCCCCGCCTGCGAGATGCATCTGTAAGAAAGTGGGGGGGGGGGGGGGGGGGGGGGGGGGGGGGGGGGGGGGAGGGCGGCAAAAGCCACAACGCCCAAAAACCCGGAAAAA
>JBPCIT010000167.1:0-5711 GCA_051006015.1 Longimicrobiaceae bacterium | reverse complement strand
GATCCCTTCCGCCAGCCACACCCCCCCCCCCCTCTCGCCTTTCCTCTCCCCCCTCCCGCGGGCGCCGCTCCTCCCACCGCCCCCCCCCCGCTTCTGCTACCGTGCCGCCCGCTGGATCTCGAGCATCTGCTCGGGGGAGAAGTGGTAGGCCTCGTTGCAGAAGTGGCACACCACCTCCGTCATCTGCTTCTCCTCCTCCTCGATGATGCGGCCGACCTCCTCACTGCCCAGCGAAACGATGGCGGACCCGAAGCGCTCGCGCGAGCAGGGGCAGTGGAAGCGGACGCCGTAGCGGTCGAGCTCCTCGTAGCCGCCGGGGAAGATGCGGGCGAGGATCCCCTCCGGCGTGGTACCCTCGCGCAGCAGGGTGGTGGGGTGCGGGAGCGCGGCGACCTCGCTCTCGATCGACGAGATCTCCTCATCCGCCAGTCCCGGAAGTAGCTGCAGCAGGAATCCGCCCGCGGCATCCACGCTGCCATCGCCGCGCACGAAGACGCCCACGCCCACCGCGGAGGGCTTCTGCTCGCTCTGGCCGAGGTAGTAGGCGATGTCCTCGCCGATCTCGCCCGATTGCAGCTCGGTGACCCCCTGGTAGGGCTCGCGCATCCCCAGGTCCTTGGTCACGGAGATGTAGCCGCCGGTCCCCACGACGCCGGCTACGTTGAGCTTGCCCTCGCGGACGCTCTCCGCGTGGGCGTGCGGGTTGCTCACCAGGCCGCGCACCTCGCCCCGCCCGTTGGCGGTGCAGAGGATGCGACCGGCGGGACCGCCACCCCGCACGTCGATGGTGAGGATCTGATCCTCCTCCTTGAGCGCCGCAGCGGCCAGGAGGAGCGCGCCCATCGCCGTACGGCCGAGGGCGGCGGTGACGGCCGGATAGGTGTCGTGGCGATGCTGCAGCACGGCTACCACTTCGGACGCATCGAGAGCAAAAGCGCGCACCCTCCCGTCCATCGCGGTGGCGCGCACCAGATAGTTCGTACCGATCATCGTAACTCCTTGTGGGAAAACATCGTGGCGGCTCTCCGGCCGCCACCAGCGTGGGAGCGTATACCCCAGCGCCGCGCAGGAGAGCCCTTCCTCCTCGCGTGGGCAGGGGGCGCGACGCCCGCTCCGCCGTGGGGCGTGGCGTTTCCCTCGCGGACGCCGGGCACGGCGTGTGCTCCGGGAGATTGGAGAGCACCAAACCGCGGATTCAGAGAGAGGGAGCACGTATGGGAGGGGCGACGATGAACGAGAGGTTCGACGCGCTGGCCGCTCAGCTTCACGAGTGGACGGAGTCGGCGGTGGCGCTGGACGAAGGACACTTTCCCACCGAGCTGCTGCGTGACCTGGAGGACCTGATCGAGGAGATGAAGGGCCTCCTGGACGAGGAGGGCTCTACCTACGACCGGCAGGACCTCATGGAGATCTTCGTCACGCCCGAGATGGCCGAGGTCATCGAGCGATTCCCGCGGGTGCGGCGCATGATCGAGCGCGCCTGGGGTTCGCAGCTCACCGAGTTGATCCAGGAGGAAGGGGCGGGCTTCGAGGCGCTCGACGACGAGGACGACGACTGACCGGACGATCCGTGAGCGGGTGGCGCCCTGCGCCCCGGGGGGAGCGGTGGAGGAGAGGAGCAAGACGATTCTGGTGATCGACGACCAGGACGATGAGCGTGCCATCCAGCGGGCGATGCTGAGCTATCTCGGCTACGACGTTCGCGAGGCGGAGACTGGCGAGGCCGGACTCCGCCTCGCGATAGAGACGCCGCCCGACCTGGTTCTGCTGGACGTGGCGATGCCGCGGATGGACGGTTTCGCCGTCTGCCGCGCGTTGCGCGCCGACCAGCGAACCACCTCCGTGCCGATCCTCCTCTACACGGCCTCGGTGGTGGGAAACCTCCGCGACCAGGCGCAGGAGGCAGGCGCGGACGGCGTGCTCACCAAGCCGATCGATCCGCGCTCGATCGCCGAGGAGGTCCGGCGCATCATCGGCCCGGCAGCTCGACGGGCAGTCCCGTAGCGCTCTTCCCCCGCCGCATCCTGTAGCCGGCTCGCTCATGGCACCCGACGAAAGGCACCGCCCTCGCGCCCGGCCACCCACCCCCTCCGCCCGGGAGGTTGCTGCGCCACCGCGCTCCCCGGGCATCGCCACGCTGCGCCCGGAGCACCTCTACAAGGCCGTCGCCCTCTTCTTTCTGCTCCTCTTCGTCTACCGGTACTTCGAAGCGATCGCGCAGACATTGCTGCTCGTCTACGCGGCGGCGATCCTGGCGGTGGCGCTCAACCCCATCGCCAAGCGCATCCCGATGGCCCGCAAGTGGGTTGCGGCGCTGGTGGGTCTGGCGGTCATCGTCTCTCTCGGCGTGATCCTCTGGCTCGCCGTGCCGGCCCTCCTCGAGCAGATGCGCAATTTGGGGGAGCGGGTGCCCGAGTTCCAGACACGCCTCAACACCTGGGGGGTGCGGCTCCGCGAGGAGACCGGACTCAACATCACGCTGCTGGGGGAGCAGACCGCGCAGCTCGTGCGGACCATGTTCACCGAGCTCGGCACGGATCAGATCCTCGGGCGCGCGCGCGGGCTGCTGGAGATACTGCTGGTGCCACTGATCATCCTGATCGGCGGCCTCTACGCCCTCGCCAGCCCGAACGAGCGGCTCCTGGAGCCGGTGATCCGCACGGTGCCGCGGGATGCGCGCAACGCATATTACCGGATCTTTCAGCTGCTGGGCGAGCGCCTCTTCGGCTGGGTTCGCGGGACGCTGATCGCGATGGTCGCCGTGGCGCTGCTCAGCATGATCGCGCTGTACAGCATCGGCGTGCAGTACTGGCTGCTCCTGGGAGTGGTGATGGGGCTGACGGAGTTCATCCCCATCTTCGGGCCCTGGATCGGGGGGATCCCCGCCACGCTGATCGCCTTCCTCGACGATCCGACCAAGGGGCTCTGGACGGCAGGCGCCGTCATCGTCATCCAGCAGATCGAGAGCTACGTCATCACCCCCTGGGCGATGTCGCAAGCGGCCAAGATCCACCCGCTCGTCACCCTCTTCGCGCTGATCGTCTTCGGCAGCATCTTCGGCTTCCTCGGCATCCTCCTCGCCCTGCCGATCGTCATCTTCCTCTGGACGGTCATCGAGGTGCTCTGGGTGGAGCGGGCGATCGACACGGATGACGATTACATCGCGCCGGTGGTGGAGGAGTAGGGGACAGTCTCCTGCCCCTCATACGCGTCGCTCCTCGGGCAGGAGCGAACGGTAAATGCCGATCGCCGCGCGGGTGCCATCCGAGGCCGCGCGGATGGCGAGCTTCGAGCCGTGCACGATGTCGCCCGCCGCGTAGACGCCGGGCACGGTCGTCTCGAAGTCCTCGTCCACTTGCAGAATTCCCTCCTCGTTCGCCTCGCACCCGAGCTCCGCCGGGAGGCTCGAGCCGGGGCCGTAGGCGATGTGGAAGAACATCGCCTGGAACTCCTCGCTGCTCCCGTCCTCGAAGACCACGCGCTCGACCTGCCCATCGGTGCCCTCGATCCGCACCAGGGCCTCGGTGCGCACCGGGATGCCGAAGCGCTCGAGCGCCTCCGCGGAGGCGGGGGGAAGCTCGGGCGAATGGCCGTGGGTGAGGAGCACCAGCTCCTCCGTCCAGGTGAGCATCTGCATGAGGAATCCGGCGATCTGCCGGCCCCAGCCGATCACCCCCACCCGCAGCCCCTCGACCGTGGGGCCGTCGCAGTCCGGGCAGTGCCAGATGCTGGTACCGTAGAAGCGGTCGAGCCCCGGGATCTCGGGGATGATGTCACGCAGGCCGGTGGTGAAGAGGAGGCGCCGCGCCTGGAAGCTCCTCTCGTCGGCGAGGGTGACGCGGAAGTCGTCCTCTTCTCCCTCCGCCGTCTCCACCGTGGCCGCCTCGTACTCGGCGCCCGCGCGGGTCGCCTGCTCCCGCCCGATGCGGCGCAGCTCCATGGGCGGGATGTCCTCCAGCCCCAGGTAGCCGTGCACCGCCCAGGTCTCCTCGTTGCGCGGGTTCTCGGCGTCGAAGACCCGCACCCGCAGCCGGTAGCGCGCCAGCCAGAGCGCGGCCGCCAGACCCGCGGGGCCGCCGCCGATCACGATCACGTCGTACTTCTCGTCTTCCGCCATCTTGCCTGGCGCCTCCCCCGCGCCTGCCCCATAATAGGCTCTCCGGACCACCAACTTCTGTTTCGTGCCTGGAGGTGTACGTGCGTCTCTTCTCCCTGCTCTGCTGCCTTTGGGTCGTTGCCTGCGCTCCCGCGGCCACCGCCGCGCCGGAATCGGCTGCCGCGCCGGTCCCGCTGCGCCCCGCCGCTGCCGCCCCCGAGCCGCTCCCCGCGGGAGCCGTCCCTGGTGGGGAGGACGCCCGCATCCACGAGATCGTCGGCGCCGTCTCGGCGGAGCGCCTCGAGCGCGACATCCGCCGTCTGGCCGCCTTCGGCACGCGCCATACCCTCGCCGACACCCTCTCGGCGACGCGTGGGATCGGCGCGGCGCGGCGCTGGCTCTTCGCCGAGTTCGAGCGCATCTCCGCCGCCTGCGGAGGATGCCTCGAGGTGAGCTACGTCTCGGACGTGGTGCGCGGCGGCACCCATCCGCGCATCACGAACGACGTCACCATCGTCAACGTGGTGGCGATCCAGCGCGGCCGCAGCGATCCCGGACGCTACGTCGTCATCCAGGGGCACTACGATTCCCGTGCCAGCGACGTGATGGACGCGACCAGCGAGGCCCCGGGCGCCAACGACAACGGCTCGGGCACCGCGGCGGTGCTGGAGGCGGCGCGGGTGCTCTCCCGCTACACCTTCGAAGGGAGCATCGTCTACGCCGCGCTGGCGGGGGAGGAGCAGGGTCTCTTCGGCGGCGGGATCCTCGCCGAGCACGCGCTGCGCGAGGGGTGGCAGGTCGAGGGAGTGCTGAACAACGACATCGTCGGCAACACCCGCGGCATGGGCGGGCAGGTCGAGAACACCACCGTACGCGTCTTCGCCCCTGGCATCCCGCCTGACGCTGACGAGCAGGAGCTGCGGCGCTTTCTCTACAGCGGTGGGGAGCTGGACGTCCCTTCGCGGCAGCTCGGCCGCTACGTGGTGCGCACCGCCGACCGCTACCTGCCCACACTGGACGCGCAGCTCATCTACCGGCTGGATCGCTTCGGCCGCGGCAGCGATCACACCCCCTTCTTCCTGCGCGGCATGCCCGCGGTACGCATCACCGAGACCTACGAGGACTACACGCGGCAGCACCAGGACCTGCGGGTGGAGGACGGCATCCGCTACGGAGATGTGCCGGACGCGGTGGACTTCGATTACACCGCGAAGATCACCGGGCTGAACGCCGCCGCCCTCGCCTCCCTCTCCTGGGCGCCCGCCAGCCCAGACAGCGTGACCATTCGTGGTGCCGTGCAGCCGCACACCACCCTGCGCTGGGAGGCGGTCAACGCGCCGAACCTGGCGGGATACCGCATCTACTGGCGGGCGCCGGACTCCCCCACCTGGGACCACTCCCGCTGGGTGGGCAATGTCACCGAGTTCACCGTGCAGAACGTCGTCATCGACAACTACTTCTTCGGCGTCGCCGCCGTCAGCCGTGAGGGGCACGAGAGCCTCGTCGTCTACCCGCGATAGCGACCCGAGGTGAGAATTTCCTACCGGGACTCGGTGTCCGAGCGGCGCTCGATGGGGGCGGATTCGGGCCAGAGGCGGTGGCGCCCCTTGAGCAG
>JBPCIT010000166.1:0-3523 GCA_051006015.1 Longimicrobiaceae bacterium | reverse complement strand
TCGCCGACCTCTTCGCGCGCAACGAGCGGCTGCTCTGCTACCTCGATGGCCCTCTGGGGCGCATGGCGGTGGTGGCGGTCGGCGCCTACAAGGTGGGACGCATCTCCGCGGCCTTCGATCCACTCTGGAACGCCGCGCCCGGGGATCGCCGCGGCGTGACCAACCGCCCACGCACCAAGGGGGAGGTGCGGGAATACGACCCGCCGGTGGGGGTGCGGCAAGGGGACGAGGTCATGGCGTTCCCCCTGGGCTCGACCGTGGTGCTACTCTTCGAGCCGGGGCGGGTGGAGTTCGCGTCAGGTTTGCGGCCCGGGCGGGAGCTGCGGCTGGGTGAGGCGATCGCGGAGGTCCAGGCTCGTAGGAAGTGAGAAAAGCGACATGCCGGGGCGGCGACACAGAGGTGCGGCGCCCCGGCACGAGCAAGCATCAGACCCAGGTGCGTGCCTGCTCGATGCAGTGGTCGATGGTCGCCACAGCGTCAGGGTCGTGCGCGTGCTTGTTGCGCATGTCCTCCAGCTGCGTGATCCAGCGGAGAATCTTCTCGGGCCTCGAGCGCGGCGAAACCGGACGACAGATCAGTACGGCCATGCCTCCTCTGCGGGTAAGGGACTGCCGACAATTGGCTTGCGCGTGCCTGAACGGACACGCCGCGGCGGAGGCCATAGCAGAATTCGTACCCGGTGGCGGGACGCGGGTGGGACAAAGGACAGAGGCCGTACGAGTGCTCGGAAAGCGAACTGCTGGGGCGGCGCAGTGAGCCGCCGCCCCAGCAGTGTGGCGCGGGTGCAGCAGAAGGTCACGCGCAGGGAGGAGCGACCGTGGGACCGCGATGCCCCACCGGGGGCGGCACGCCGGACGCTGGCTACTCGTCCATCGCTACCCGAGACCAGCCCTCTACGTAGCGCAGCACGGTGTGGTTCTCCATCGAGGAGAACCAGCGGTCGTGGACGTGACGGCCCTCCTCGGTGCCGGTGAGCCACTCGCGAAAGCGGTTCGCCGCCGCGGCTTCCGGCCAGTACGCCTCGATCACGTACTTCGGACGGCCATGAAGTGACCGCGGCTGCGTGTAGCTCCCCTCGAAGCCGTCCAGCAGCTGCCAGGTGCGGCGCTCGAGGCAGCCGAAGTGCCGCGTCACCTCGCCGAGTTTCCCATCCAGCCACTCGATGAAGGCCTGCTCGGAGACTCCATCCTTCACGTCGAACAGGTGCACGACTCGGATCATGAATTCCTCCGTTAGAGGCGCCAGAGAATGAACGCGGCCACCGCCGTGCCGAGAATGGCGGTGCCGTAGCAAAGGATGGCGAGAGGCTGTCTCGCTCCCCGCAGGCCTGTCTCGACGAGCGTGTAGAGAAAGCGGTGTGCCCAGTGGAAGAGCGGCAGGGCGATCAGCCCGAAGAGCGCCAGCTTGACCAGCGGGTGCGAGAGCACGGGGTAAACGCGCTCGTAGGCGATCGCCCCTTCCGTCGCCAGCCCGAAGGGGATGACGATCCCGGTGGTCACCATCAGGATCGGAAAGAACATCGCGGAGAGCATCCCCCCCGCCGAGAAGAGTGCCCACCAGACTGCGTGGTGCGACCTGCCCGCGTGGCGGGGCGCCGCGGCCGGACGGGCGATTCGGGGCGATTGCGCCGCCGGAGAGGAGTACACGGCCATGGATCTACCCTCCGAAGATGAGCCAGGCGATGAGCACCGAGAGGACGATCCAGCTCGCGTACACCCCGCCCGCGATCAGGAGCGGCGAGATGCGCTCCTCCCCAACCCTCACCACCATCACCTTGGGCGTCAGGTTGAACCAGGTGACGGTGTGATACAGCACGAAGAGCAGTGCTATCACGTGCAGCGCCACGCTGAGCGGCGAGCGGATCACCTCCAGCGCCGCGGCGTATCCTTCGGGGCCCTGACCGAGCCGGTAGAGCAGGTAGAGAAGAAAGGCGCAGTACCCCGCGACGAAGACGCTGGTGATCTCGCGGATGATGAAGAGGGTGTAAGGCCGGCGCTGCAGCCACCATGTGTTCGAGACCGGCCGGCGGTAGGGACTCATGCGCTCCTCCCCCACGGCATCAGCGTCTCCTTGAAGTACTCCATCGTGCTGCTCACCTTGGCACGCTGGATGGCACCCGCGGGATCCACGTTCTTCGGGCAGACCGCGCTGCACTCGCCCACGAAGGTGCACTCCCACACCCCCTCGTGACTACCGATCACCGGCTGCCGCAGCGCGTGCCCCTGGTCGCGTGAGTCGAGGTCGTAGCGCTGCGCGAGCGCGATCGCCGCGGGCCCGATGAAGCTGTCGTCGGCGACGTACACCGGGCAGGCCGAGTAGCAGAGCATGCAGTTGATGCACATCGAGTACTGCTTGTACGCCATCAGCTGCGCGGGCGTCTGCAGGTACTCCCCTTCCGCGACCGGCTTCTCCTCCCCCTCACGCCGGACGAGCCAGGGAGTGACGCTCTGCAGCTTCTCCATGAAGTCGTCCATCACGATGATCAGGTCCCGCTCGACCGGGAAGCCCGCGAGCGGCTCGACGCGGATCGGGCGCGGATGGTACTCCTTCAGGAAGGTCGCGCAGGTGAGCTTCGGCACGCCGTTGACCATCATCCCGCAGCTCCCGCACACTCCCATGCGGCAGGACCAGCGGTAGGCGAGGGTGCCGTCGAGCTCGTCCTTGATGTAGTTCATCGCGTCCAGGATCACCCAGTCGCGGCGAAAGGGCACCTCGTAGCGGTCGTAGGTGGGCTCCCCCGCCTCCTCCGGGCGGTAGCGGAAGATCTCGAGCTGGATCGTCTCTTCCCTCATCGTTCGACCTCGACTTTGCCGTAGACACGCTCCGCTGGCTCCCAGCGGGTGATCACCACGTCGCGGTACCCGATCCGTACGCCGCCTTCCTCCGTGTGGAAGGCGAGACTGTGCCTGAGGAAGTTCTCGTCGTCCCGCTTGGGAAAGTCGGTGCGCTGGTGCGAGCCGCGGCTCTCCTCGCGGGCGAGGGCGCTGTGAGCGACGGTGCGCGCCACGTCGAGCATGCAGTCCAGCTCGAGGGCGGTGGTGAGCTGGGTGTTGAAGGTGAGGCTGGGATCCTCGACGCGCAGGTCGCCGAAGCGCTCGCGCAGCTCCTCCAGCCGCTCGCAGGTCTGGCGCATGCTGGCCTCCGAGCGGTAGATGCCCGCGCCTGACTCCATGGTCGTACGCATCTCCGCCCGCAGCGCTGCGATCCGCTCCGAGCCGCCGTCCTTGCGGAGGAAATTCCGGGTGATCCGCTCCTCCTCCTCCGCCCCCTGCCCTTCCAGCGAGCGCATGTCGAGGTCGGGCGATTCCCGCGCGAACCGCGCCGCGGAGAGGCCGGCGCGCGCCCCGAAGACCAGCAGCTCGGTCAGCGAATTCGACCCGAGGCGGTTGGCGCCGTTGATCGAGACGCAGGCGGTCTCCCCGGCGGCGAAGAGGCCGGGGAGGGAGGTGGCGCCATTCACGTCGGTGTCGATCCCGCCCATCATGTAGTGCACCACCGGCCGCACCGGGATCGGCTCGTGGA
>JBPCIT010000165.1:0-13516 GCA_051006015.1 Longimicrobiaceae bacterium | reverse complement strand
CGGCTCACCCTCGTCAGAGCCCGTTCGAGTAGGAGACGAACTTGAAGCGCCCCTCCCGCTCGATGACGGTCCCAAAGAGTCGGCCGCGGTGGCTCTCCCCGTTCGGGAGCCGCAGCTCGACCTCGCAGTTCGGCCAGAGTGTGTTTCGCTCGTCCTTCACCGGAACCGAATTGCACTCGTGGCGCAGGTACCTGAGCGGCTCGCCGCCAAAGCGGTTCAGCGCGCGCGTCAGCCCGCGGCTGCTGCGGTTCTGCAGCTGGAACCAGAGCAGGCCGGGGCTGAGTTCGTAGGGAGGATGGGTGTAGCGGGTGAAGGGATAGTAGAGGTAGGCGAACTCACTTCGGTCGAGCGCCAGCGACTGCAGATCGGCGAGGTCGGCGCGGGCGAGTGCAGCGACGAAGCGCTCGACGAGCACCTCGCGCGAGGGCGCGACCTCCGCCAGGGCGGTGGCTTCGGAGGGGAGGTCGGCCCGAAAGCGACGCAGCTCCTCTTCGATGGGAAAGATGCTGTCCACGACCCCGCCGCCAATCGGCTCGGCCGCATGGGCTTCTACGCCCTCGAAATCTCCTCTGCAGGCGGCGGTCACGAGCAGGAGGAGCATTGCTGGAACGATGTATCTCATAACACCACGCAAGGGCGATTTAGGTGACAGTAGCTGTCGCAACGGGTCGTGCATGGCTGGCCCGGATGCCCTTACACCCGCCTCGCTCGGCTCCCCCTCTCCCGCATGCGGGAGAGGGGGTCGGGGGGTGAGGGCCACACGCCGCGTGCACCACTGTCCGGGAGTCACGAGATAAGTGGAGTCCCCCCGTGCCAGGTGGGGAACGCATCGCGCGCAGTGAGATCAAGATCCGAGATCCCGCCCTACCGCGCCGCGTAATACGTCCACCCCTCCCACCACTTCTCCCCTCCTGGCGCTGCGGCGCCACGATAAGGCGTGGGGGCGATGAAGGTGCCGACCCGCTGCTGCAGCGCGGCCGGGAAGGCGGTGAGGCCGCCGGATGCGATCGGAGAGCTGCCTGCGGGTGACCAGTCGAAGTCAGGGGCCCCGGTTGGCGTCGCGGGGAGCCGCGCGAAGAGGCTGCCTGCCGTGCCGGGCGCCTCGGTGATCGCGTTCTCCTCGAGCGGCAGGGCGAACTGCACAGTGGTGCCGGTCTGCGGCTGGAAGGCGATCGCGTTCTCCGCCAGCACGAGGTTCCGCACCGTGAGGTCTCCCTCGGTGACGCGGGTACGGGTGTTCTCGTCGCGCAGGCTGATCGCGGCGCGTGGGTAGCGCGCGACGACACCGTTGATGTAGTGCCCTCCCGTGCCGCGCCGCAGCATCATGCCGATGCCGCCCGCGTTCGACTCCTGGCCCGTTCCGGTGCCCGGCCCGATCAGGGTGAAGTTGGCGAACACCGGGATGGTGTGGGGCTGAGAGTTCTGCCCCTGCGGGCAGCTCTGCGGGTTCTGCGCCGGAGGAGCGCAGCCGTCGTTCTCGATTCCCTGGGCGTCGCCTGCCGCGCTGCCGGCGCCCGGGCGGATGACCACCGGCCCCGACTGGTAAGCGATCATGAACTGGTTCAGCCCGACGTACCCCTCGGAGGCGTCGAAGTGGTCGTCGCCCGACTCATAGGAGACGAGGTACTTGCCGTTGACCGCGCCGCCGAACCACTCGAAGGAATCGTCGAGCCCGCGTAGCACCTGCACGTACTCGACGGTGGTGCCGCGGCCGACCGCCGCGAGGGTGAGGCTGTTCAGCTCCGCATCCTGCGCGGTGGCGTAGCCTGCGTATTCGACGCGCACGTATCGCAGCGTGCCGCTGTTGTCGTCGTTGTTGTTGCCGCCGCTGTACACCACCGGCGGGTTGAGTGTCTGATCCGTGCCGGTGCCCTCGAGCACCACGTCCGGAATGCGGTTGATGACGCCATTTCCGACGATGATCAACCCACCCCAATCACCCGAGGCACGCTGGCCCACGGGCCTGGAGGAGGTGAAGACGATCGGGCGTTCGCGGGTGCCGAGCGCGCGGATGCGGGCGCCGCGCAGCACGAAGAGCGACGAGCCGAGCACCTCGTAATCTCCCTCGATGCGCGTGCCGTCCTGGATGGTCAGCGTCGCATTGTTCGCGACCTTGACGAAGCCGCGCAGCGTGTAGACGGTGTCGCGGTAGAGCGTACGATCCTGCGTGATGTTCGTGCTGATCACCGCTGCGCCGGCCGGAATTGTGCCGCCGTTGCCGGGGCCTACGCTGTCGCGGCAGGCACCGAGCAGCGTCGCGGCGAGCAGCAGTGAACCGGCTCCCACGAGGTGCTTCTTGCGAATCATTGCTTTCCTTGTCGCTGGTGAAGAAGAGCGCGATCTCCGCATGGGGAAGATCGCGCTCGCCTGTTTCATTCGGGTGTACGGATTGTCGCGGGCAGGTCACGCCGCGGAGTGAGCGAGTAGCTGACTCCAACCGAGAAAGCGCGCCCGGTGCTGTAGTAATCACGGAGCACCGGACCCTGCGTCACCTTGTAGGGCGAGTCGAGCAGGTCCTTGGCGTCGAACTTCAGCGCCAGCGAACGGGTCAGCGGCGCACGCAGCAAGAAGTCGAGCACGTGCCTCGGCTGCTCCTCTGCGTTCGGCACATTGCCACCTCCCGCGGCCGTGAGGCGCGGGCCAACCACGTTGTAGAGCAGCGTCGCGCTGGAGCGCGCGCTCGGGGTGGCGTAGGTCAGCCCCGCGTTCAGAACGTACGGCGCCTGCCCCACCATCGGGCGGTTGTCCTCGGTGCGGGTGGCGAAGGCGTCCTCGCCGATCCGCACGTCGCTGTACATCAGCGTCGCATTCGTGAAGACGCTCCAGCGCTCGAGGCGGCGGTCGAAGCTGCCGAGGCCGCGGCGTGCCTCGATCTCGACGCCGTAGTTCTCCGCCGCCTCCGCGTTGCTGAAGGTCTCCACTGCGGTGCCGGAGGTTCCCAGGTAGAGGCGCTCTATCGGATCCACGAACTGCTTGGCGAAGAGCGCCACGCTCAACACCTCCGCGGGGTTGGGATACCACTCCCAGCGCGCGTCGAAGTTGCGGATCAGCGTGCGCCGCAGATCGGGATTGCCGATCACGTTGCTCCCGCCGATCACCTCACGGTACTGGACCGGCGCCAGCTCGCGGTACTCCGGCCGGGAGAGCGTCTGTGAGACGGAGAAGCGCAGCGTCTGCTGCTCCGTCATCCGCAGGTTGAGCGCGAGCGAGGGCAGCACGTCGGTATAGACCGGGTTGACCTGGGTGGCCTGACCGACGGTGTTCTCGGCATCCACCAGCACATCCGAGTGCTCGAGGCGCGCGCCACCGATCAGCCGCACGCCGGGCGAGAGCGTGTACTCCGCCATCAGGTAGCCGGCACCCAGGATGTCGTTCGCGGCGTAGGATCCGCCCTGGCCCAGGGGCAGCACGTTGAAGTTCTCGTCGCCGGGACGCGAGTAGCGTCCGCCGAAGATCTCCTCCGGCGGCAGCTCGACTGCGGCGCGGTTCGCGGTCAGCGGGAAGGAAGAGATCGAGTAGACGGAGTTGTCCGCGCTGCGATCCGTCCAGCGGAAGAGGCCGCCGAAGCGCACCTCGTGCTGCCGCTCGCCCTGCCCGAGGGTGAGCCGGTAGTTGGCGGCGCCCTCCCAGCCGGTCTCGGCCAGCTCGCCGTAGGTGCGCACCGCGCCCTCGGAGCTCCCGCCGGCCCAGACGGGCGCGAGGAACTGCCCGCTGGCGGGATCGGCGAGGCGGGCGTAGACGACCTCCGAGCGGTCGGGCTCGACCCGCACCACCCCGGAGGAGCTGGCCGTCCAGTCCAGACGGCTGCGCGGGGTGAGCTGGTGCTCGCCCACCAGCTGGTTCGAACGGACGCCGCGCTCGACGTAGCGCAGCCGCTCGATCAGCAGCGGGATGCCGAGGTTCTCGCTGAATCCCTCCTCCCGCCGCGCGTCGTGGTCCGCGGAGCGATTGTAGCTGTTGTTCAGCGCGATGCGGCTGTTCGAACCGAGCATCGTGCTCAGGTTGAGGATCCCGCCCCAGAGCACGCTCGTGCTGCCGGTCTCCCCCTCGTAGCGGTCGATCTCGGAGATGGTGCCTGCCCCGGTGCCGTCGAGTCGCGGCAGCGCGCGCACCTGGCCGATCTGCGCGCTCTGGCTGTGCGAGTACGTCATCGACCCGACGTAGCCCATCGAGCGTCCGAAAAGCTCCGCCGTACCGCCAGCCGTGCCGCCGAAGGAGGTGTTCGGCCGCCCCACCGACTCGCGCGCCGACCAGACGTTGCGGAAGGAGTTGACGATCTCGTTCATCTCCTGCGGGCCGGGTGCACGCCGCTGGAAGTTGCCATACTGCGCGAGCGTTCCTGGCACGCCGCGCCGAGTGCGTCCGAGAGCCAGCCACTCGAGCCCCTCGTTCGGAGAGGAGAGCACCGTGCGGCCCGTAGCGGCGGTGCTGCCGCCCACGGAGAGGGAGTACGAGACCTGCCGGGTGGAGGGGAATTCCCGCGTGCGCACGTCCACCTGCGCCCCACTGAAGTCGCCCGACTGATTGGGGGTGAAGGTCTTGGAGGTGGTGATCGTCGAGAGCAGACCGGCAGGGAAGATGTCGAGCGGCACCACCCGCCGCTCGGGCTCCGGGCTCGGGATGCGCGCGCCGTTCAGCGAGGTCGTGGTGTAGCGCTCACCGAGGCCGCGGACGAAGACGTACTTGCCGTCCTGAACCGTCACCCCGCTGACACGCTGTACCGCCGCCGCCGCGTCGCCGTCGGGACTGCGCGCGATCTGCTCGAGCGAGACGGCGTTCACCACTCCCACCGCCTGCCGCTGCTCGTTGAGCGCGCGGTTGACGGTGCCGCGCTCCCGCTCCGCGGAGACAGTGACACCCTGGATGGCGACCGCCCCGGGATCGAGCGCCACGTCCTGCATCACCGTTCCCCCGGCGGGCACGGCGACGTTGGTGACCGTCTTCGTGGTGTAGCCGAGGAAGGAGACCACCAGCGTCTGCTGCCCGCTCGGAACGTTGAGGATGATGAAGCGGCCATCGACGCCGGCCAGGCTCCCGATCCGCGCCCCCTGTAGATACAGCTGAGCGCCCGGTAGAGGGCGCCCGGTTTCCCCGTCGACGACGCGTCCCAGGATCCTTCCGACCTCTGGCGTCTGCGCCGCAGTGCCCGCCGGAGCGAGCAGAAAGAGCAGCAGGAGGATAGATCCGACCGCATCTCTTCGCATATTCGTCGTGCCTCCGTTGGAGTGGAGTGGGAGCGGCGCTACGAACCACCAACGCCTCTCAGCCACGGCTGAACTCTAGCCGTCGCGCACGTCGAATCGGAGATGAAGCTGTCACCGCGGCGTAACGATTCGCCGCGGGCGCAGGTAACTCTGAGGAGGTTGGGGTCGCTTCGGTGGGTCAGAAGGCGAGCTGGAACATCATCTTGAGGCTGCTCTCCCGCCGCGCGTCACCCTCGGGCAGCCACACGTCGTAGTTCAGCATCAGCCGGTTGAGCGGGTCGAGGTACAGGTTGAGCCCTGGCGTTAGCAGAGTTCCACCGGTTCCGCGGATGGAGTAGGCGCCGAGTTCGCCATAGCTGGCGCGAAAGGTGGGCTCGATATGGGTGAGCTCGCCAGGGGCGCCGCGGGTCCGATAACCCAGCCATCCCTGCGCGGTGCGGAAGCGGCTCTCCTGAAAGGGATCGACGTCCCCTTCCGCGATTTCGACCAGGAGGTGGAGCCCGGGGGCGAAGGAGCCGTACTCGAAGTCCACCTCCCACGCCTGCCCGGAGCGCAGCGCGAGCGCGGTCCCTCCCTCCTCCCGCTGATCGAGGAAATCCCGGCGGCTCCACGCGCCCCCGAGGCGTAGCCCGGCAACCGGTTGCACCCGCAGTCGGCCAGTGAGCTGATAGGTGCTACGGTCGCCGCTCCGCGCCTGGAGCGGGCCGTTCGAGATCGCCAGCGCGTAGAATGGCTGCCCCGGAATTCCCGGCGGGGAGCCGAAGATCTGCATGCCGGTATCGCGGTCCAGGTAGCCGAGACTCTGCAGGAGGTTGAAGTGCTCGAATGGGCGCCCCGGCAGGCCGCGAATCACCGCCCCACGCTCGATCGGCAGCATCACCGTACTGCTCGTCTGCTGGACCACGCTGAAGGGTCGGAAGGCGCGCCCGAGAAGCACCTGGAATCCAGGTGTGAGGTGGAGCGTGAGATTGCCGTCGCGCACCCCGGGCGAGCCCCCGGCGAGCTCCGACTGCAGGCGGCCGCTGAGCAGCGGATGCACCTGGATCTTGAACTCGACCCGCGCCCGCCGCATCTCCCACTGCGCGACGGGGACGTCAGGAATGGACGAGGTGCTGAAGAGAGTCTGTACCCGTCCGCTCACCGCGATCTCTATCGCACGGGTGGTGAAGCGGAAGCCCTCCTCCGGCTCCTGGGCGGCAGCGCGTAGCGGCGCCGCGAGCAGGAGGATGAAGAGGAAGCAAGCAGCCCAACCGGCGGCAGCGGCAGCGCGTATCGCCATTCAGCTTCGGGTTCGTTGGCGGCACTGGAGAGCCCGACGCGGCAGGTGGTCGGGAGGAGCGGAGCAGAAGATAGCGGCGAGCGGTTACGTCAGCCAGGCAGGCGCGGCGGGCACAGTGAAGCGGATGACCGTGCCCACTCCGAGCTGGCTCTCCGCCGTGATCCGGCCTCCGTGCCCCTCGACCAGGTGCCGCACGATGGCGAGGCCGAGACCGGTACCGCCCTCGGCGCGCGATCGCGCGGGATCCACCCGGTAGAAGCGCTCGAAGATACGTGGCAGGTGCGAGGCCGGGATGCCGGAGCCGGTGTCGTACACCTCGATCTCGATCCACCCGGCGCTCCCCGGCAACGATTCGGTGAGGTCCGCCTGAAGCGACCGGGCGGCGAGCGCCGGCGGCTGCTCTGTGCCGGCGGCGCAGCGTGCCCGCACCCCGATCTCGCCACCGGCGGGCGTGTAACGGAGCGAGTTGCTGAAGAGGTTCGCGAAGATCTGCCGCAGGGCGGAAGGATCGGCATGCACGCGCTCGCAGCCCGTGGGCAGCTCGATCACGAAGCGGATCTGCCTCTGCTCGGCCGCGGCGCTGCAGGACGACCAGGCATCGCGCGCCGCGGCGGCGAGAGAGAGAAGCTCAGGCTCCACCTGCCAGCCGCCCGACTCAATTCGCGAGAGGTCGAGCAGATCGTCCACGATGCGCTGCAGGCGCTGCGCGTTGGTGCTGACCATCTCCGCGAAGCGCCGCCGCATCTCCGGCGGCAGCTCCTCGTCGAGCAGCGTCTCGCTCGAGCCGCGGATCGCCGTCAGAGGCGTCTTCAGCTCGTGCGAGGCGTTGGCGACGAAGTCCCGCCGCACACTCTCCAGCCGCCGCAGCGTCGTCACGTCGAGGAAGACGAGCACCGCTCCGCCACCTGGCAGAGGGTGGGCGGTCACCAGCAGTGCGCGGCCATGATGGGTCAGCTCGGTAGGCGGGATCGGCTGCCCGCCGAGCACGCGCTCGACCAGGCGCAGAAACTCCGGCCGGCGCGCGACCGCTGCGGGGGTCTGTCCCTGCGGATCCCGCGAGAGGGAGAACATCCGCCGCGCCGCCGGATTGGCGCGGCGCACACTACCATTGGGGGCGAGCGCGATCACCCCCTCGGACATCGAGTCGATCAGCATCTGCGTCTCCGTGCGCTCGGCCTCGAGCTGCCCGAGGCGGCGCTGCAGCTCGGCGGCGAGGGTGTCGAGCGACTCTGCCAGCTCGCCCAGCTCGTCGCTGCGACGCTCCGCTACCCGCCGCGAGAGGTCGCCGGCGGCCATCGCTCGCGCCGCGGCACTCATGCGCCGCAGCGGCCGGGTCACCGCGAAGCTGAAGCCGAGCGAGAAGAGGGCTGCAAGCAGCAGCGCCACCGCGCCGATCCCGGCGATCGCCCGCTGCAGCCCCACGAGCGGAGCATTGATCTGTCCGACTGGAACCGCGAAACGGATGACCTCGCCGCGGCTCGTGGGCGCGGCGAGGTAGAGGTGCTGGGTTCCCACCGAGCTGCTCACGCGGAAGTCGCGGCCGAGATCGCCGTTGAGCGCTGCACGTATCTCCGGCCGCTGCGCATGGTTCTCCAGCGCGCCCAGAGCGTCGCTGCGGACCTCCGAATCGCCTCGTACCGCGCCATCCCGCGCCACGATGGTGACCCGCCGTCCACCGAGACGGCCGAGCAGGTCAGCGAGAGAATCCGGCGGAAGCTGCGGAGAGGCGTCGTAGAGGGCGCGCCCGAGGTAGAGCTCACGCCTCAGGTCGTGCTCGACGAGAGCGGTGAGGTGGCGGCGGAGGATGTAGTCGGCACCCAGGCTGAGCGCCGCGATCACCGCGCCGATCAGGAAAAGGTAGCTGAGGAAGAGCCGCTGATCAGCGCGCAGGCGCACGGAAGGTACTCAGGTGGGCGGCGGCTCGGAGCGGAAGCGGTAGCCGAACCCGCGCACTGTCTCGATCCATTCCCCCTGCTCGCCGAGCTTCGCGCGGAGCCGCTGCACGTGCATGTCCACTGTGCGGGTGGTGATGCGGGCGGTGATCTCCCAGACGGCTTCGAGAAGCTGCCGGCGGCTCTGGACGCGGCCACGCCGCTCCATCAGCGTCAGGAGCAGCCGGTACTCCGTCGGCGTCAGATCGAGGAGCTGCCCGTCCACCGCAGCGCTCGCCGCGCCCACATCCACGCTGAACGGCCCCACCCGCACCACCTTGCCGCCCGGCGCCGTGGGCGGAGACTGCCGCACCCGCCGCAGTACCGCACCGACGCGCAGCACCAACTCCTGGGGCGAGAAGGGCTTCGCGATGTAGTCGTCGGCGCCGAGCTTGAGACCGGCGATGCGGTCCTGCTCCTCTCGCCGCGCGGTGAGGAGGATCACCGGAACCTCCTGCGCCTCCGGCCGGCGGCGCAGCTCACGGAGCACCTCGAGCCCCGACATCCCCGGTAACATCAGGTCGAGCACCACCAGATCCGGCACCTGGCTCTCCACCGCGCGCAGCGCCTCCAGCCCGTCAGCGGCGGTGCGGACGCGGTACGACTCCCGAGCGAGGTGATAAGCCACCAGCGCGGAGATGTCCGGCTCGTCGTCGACGACAAGGATGTGGGCGCTCATCGCCTCCTTCGGCAGCGCAGCTCCCGCGCGAGTTTGCGCGGCGTTCGATGCGCTGGAAGATGCAGGCCGCGATTCCCGCCGCGCAAGCGACTGGCAAGGTCGGCGCGGCTCCGTCGCAGGCGTTACACCGAATCGTGACCTGCTCGTTACGAAGCAATGAGCGCGCGCCTCGCTGTCGCGTATCCGAGGTCCACCCACTCCCGCATCACATGCGGATCGAAGTTTAGCGGGCTGCCCGCGAGCTCCCGATCCGGTCGGATGAGCGTGATCTCGATGATGCGCCGCCCGTCGAAGGCGTTCTCCACCCCGGCGAAGAGGGTCTGAATCTGATCGGCGCTCAGGCCCAGCCGGTCGCGGGCGTTCGCCCGGATACGCGCCAGCGTCGCGACGCCTTCATTGATCAGCGCTGCCACCCTCAGGTCGTTGTCGAGGATCTCCTCGGTGAGGAGTTCGATCGTGCGCCGGGTGATGTCGAAGGCTGTGAGGAAACGCTCGGTGCGGACGGGGCGGCGCTCAGCATCCGCCTGAAGAACGATCGCGACGATGTGGGTAGCGCCCTCGTCGATAGCTTTCGCGAAGGGCGCGGTCTCCTTCACCCCGCCGTCTACGAACTGCACCGAGCCGATCTGCACCGGAGGCATCAGCACCGGGATGCTGGCGGAGGCGAGGATCTTCTTCAGCAGCACCTCTTTCGGATCCTGGTGCTGGTTCCCGTACTCGACCCGCCCGCTCTGCAGGCTCACCACGCTGACGAACATCTCCATCGGCGATTCCACGAGCCGCCGGTAGCGGCGCTCCTCGCCGAGGAAGCGATGGATCATCCGCTCGAGCGGTTCGGAGCCGTTCAGCGCGTCGGAGAGAAGAAAGGCGAGCAGATCCGGACGGTCGGTGAGGACGTGCTGGTTCTCGACGTTCTCATAGATGTTCAGCAGGTCGGCCACGTCGCGCGTCGCGACGAGCGGCGCGAGCAACGCGCCGGTGCTCGTGCCGATCGCCATGTCGAAGTGGAGCCTGCGATTCACCATCAGATGCTTGATCGCGCCAGCGGCAAAAGCGCCTTTCGAGCCGCCGCCGCTCAGCACCAGCGCGCGTTTCTCTGCCATCTCAGCCTCCTTGCAGCTGGGTCAGCGCCCGCTCCATCCCCTGTATCACCGCCTGCACCACCTGCCTCTGGACCTCCACTAAATCGTACCTATCGCGGATCTGCTCGTGCTCGGGCTTCGTCAGCTCGAAGTCGATATCCGACTCGATCACGGTCGCCATCTCCTCCAGCTCCGGCGACTGCCGGAGCTGGGTGGTGAGCGCAGCCACCGTTGCGGCCTCGCGAAGCGCCGGAAGCCGGGTGCGGAGCGCCGTCTGCCGCGTCGGCTGCTCGCGCAGATGGCTGCGTGTGGTCGTCGTCACCAGGGCCGTAACCCGCTCGGAGAAGTCTGCGAGGGGCTGCGGGCCTGGATCGGGTGCCGGCGCGGGGCAGGCGGTGAGAAGCAGGAGGAGGAGAAGGTAGCTGCGGGACGCGGTTCGGGTGATGCGACGTGACCCGGGATCGGGAGGATGCGGCATGATGACCTCCGGAGGGATGTGGAGTTGTGCCGATGCGCAGCAGCGGATTGCGGGCATGCTCGCCACGGGTGGAGCGCCCGCGGCCGATCCAGGCTGGAGAGGGACTAGATGTTCATCGCGATCTGCGGTGCGGCCGCGCCTGCCTCCGTCCGATGCGCCGATCGCCGACGGCGGGGCGACGACGAGGCCGGAATCATCTCGCCAGACGAAAGCGGTTCACCGCGGCCAGGATCGTAGCGCGCCCCAGCAGTGGGCCCGCTAGCCGGTGGGTTGGGCAGCTCCGGCGGCTCTGGCGGCAGCTTCGCGAGGGGCTCCGGCCGCGGCGCCTCGATCAGGTGGTCGAGCTCCTGTTTCGGAACGTTCAGTCGACGCGCGAGCAGCGTGCGCACGCGGTGGTACGGCTTCACGTTCGCGAGCATGTTGTACACGACCGAGGGAGCGATCGCCGTCTCCTTCGCCCAGTCGGCCAGCTTGTCGGGCCAGAGCGCGATCTGCACGACCAGAGAGGCGGGCATCGAGCGGATCTCGAGCTGCGCTCGGTACACTGCCTTGCGCTCGATCGGATTGGAGCCATCGCGGAGACGGTAACGCGCGACGTGGCCACCGTATGCGATGTCGGATGCTGCCAGCATGAAGGCACCCTCGAACGGAACTCGAACCAGCCCACACCTGTGTAGTTTGCGACGCGGCGGGAGAAATGTCAACTGCAGTTAACAACCGCGGGACGAACGTTTTACGATGCACGGGAATGTTTCCTCCAACGGGAAAACTTTCCCTACCCGACGCACACTGCCTATCGCGCCCCACGATCACCCAAGTCAGTGATGCGTTCGGCGGCAGGAGAAAGGTTGAGAAAGCGACCTCTTCCTCCTACCAGCGGCTTCGTGACATGCGCGGGAAAGGGAATGCTCCCTTTGGGAGGAAACATTCCCGTTCGTTCGGACGTCCGATGCACTCATCCATTGGGTGATACGCGTCGCGGTTGTCCTTTCCCGGCTGGCCGCTTCGCTCCTCGCCAACCGCCGGCCGAATTCGCGGGAGCGGGCGGCGAGCCACGAGCCGAGCAGCGCGCTTCCGCGTCCTCAGTATCCCGCGCGCTCGAGTTCCTTCAGGAGAGTATGCTCGGCCTCGTCTTCGGAAAGCTCGTGAATGGCGGCGAGGAGTGCGGCGTCCTCTGCGTCGGTGTCGGTATTCGCGCTCGAGGCTGCAGGGGGTGGGAGGATCTCCGCGGCGAGGAAATCCGTCAGTGCGGCGAGCGACGGGTGCTCGAACGCGACCGTGGACGGGAGCTTGCGGCCGAGGCTGCTCTGCAGATGGTTGCTCAACTCGACCGCCATCAGCGAGTCCATCCCGAGGTCGGAGAGTCCCTGGCCCGGCTGGATCGGCAGGGACGCGTCGAGGCCGAGCACTCGCCGCACGCGCTCCTCCACATGAGCGCGCAGCAGCTCGTAGCGGGCACGGGGCTCGGCGGCTTCCAACGCGCGCAACAGATCCGAACTGGCTGGATCTGGCTCGCGCCGGCTTGAAGTGCTCGGGACGGGAGCGAGATGCGCGAGGATAGGCCGAGTGCCTGCTGGCGTGGACTGGCGATTGAGCTTCGCCCAGTCGAACGGCAGAACGGCGACCTGTGCAGGAGCTTCGCGCATTATCTGCGCGAGAAGCCGTACACCGTGGGCTGGAGGGATCAGATCGAGGCCGTTCTGCCGCCAGCGCTCGCGCTCCCGCTCGCCAAGGGCTGCGGCCATGCCGATCTCCGCCCACGCTCCCCAGTTGATGCTCGTCGCGGGCAATCCTCGCCGTTCGCGGTAGTGCGCCAGCGCGTCGAGGAACGCGTTGGCCGCGGCATAATTCCCCTGCCCTCCCGATCCGAGTATGCTGGAGCCGGTCGAGAAGAGAACGAAGAAGTCCAGCGGCAGCTCCCGCGTCTGATTGTGGAGATGCCAGCTCCCCAGCACCTTCGGGTGCATCACCCGCTCGAACCGCGACCACGACTGCTGCAGCAACGCCCCGTCGTCGAGAACGCCTGCGGCGTGGATGACCCCCCGCAGCGGCGGCAACCCGTCCGCGAGGCGGGCGAAAAGGCGTACGACATCTGCCGCATCTCCCACGTCGCCGCGGAAGAGCACGACCTGCACGCCGCGCAGCTCCATCGCGGTGATCGCCTCACGCGCCGCGGCTGAGGGCTCGCTGCGGCCCATGAGCACGACGCTGCGCGCGCCTTCCTCGACGAGCCACCCGGCGACCGCGAGCCCGAGGCCGCCCAGCCCTCCGGTGACGAGATAGCTGGCGTCGCTGCGGATGGTCGGCTGGGCTTCATCCCGCTTCTCCGCCTGCTCGAGAACGATCTTGCCGGTGTGCTTCGCCTGCGCCATGAAGCGGAAGGCATCCGCCGCCCTCGAGAGCGGGAAGCTCTGCAGCGGGAGCGGTTTCAGCGTACCGGAGGCGAAGTGCGCCACCAGCCAGTCCATCGTGTCGCGGAAGAAGCTCGAGTCCGGCCCGAGCGCCTCGGAGAGGTCATACAGATGATAGCGGAGCGTCGGGTTGAGATCCGCGACCTGCGCGGGGCTCCAGACGCCGCGCTTGCCGATCTCGAGAAAGCAGCCGCCGTCGGCGAGCACCGCAAGGCTCCTGGGGATGAAGTCGTCGCTGAGCGCGTTCAGGACGATGTCCACACCTGCACCCCCGGTGATCACCAGAAGCTCATCCGCGAAATCGAGCGTGCGGGAACTCATCACATGCTTCACACCGAGCGATCGCAGATAGTCGCGCTTCTCGTCGCTTCCCGCCGTGCCGAACACCTCCGCACCCGCCAGCAGCGCGAGCTGAACGGCGGCGAGGCCCACCCCGCCCGCGGCGGAGTGGA
>JBPCIT010000164.1:0-8697 GCA_051006015.1 Longimicrobiaceae bacterium | reverse complement strand
CCGCGGCTGCTGCGCCCCGGCTCGATCTCAGCCGCGGAGCTGCAGCGGGTAGCCGGTGAGATCGACCTCGCCGCGCCGCACGGCAGCGGTACGGCGCCCCGGCCCTCGCCGGGGATGCTGGACCGGCATTACGCCCCCCGCGCCGAGTTGCGCGTTTTCCCGTCGGAGGAGCGAGAGCGCGCCGCCGATCTCGCGCGCCGAGCCACGGCCGAGGGCCGCACGGTGGGCTCGCTGCTGCTCGGTCCGCTCGCTGCACCGGTCCAGCACCCGCTGCGGATGCCCAACGAGCCCACAGCGTACGCGCAGCACCTCTACGCCGCGCTGCACGAGCTGGACGACCGCGGCTGCGAGCTGATCCTCGCCGAGCAGCCGCCCGACGCCGCCGAGTGGGCGGGGGTGCGCGACCGGCTCCGCCGCGCGGCAGCCGCCTGATAGCGAGCATCTCCCCGCCTCGCCGTTTCCCGCGGAGGCGGCGGCCATGCACGACGGCCCCGCCGCGGCCCATGCCCACCCCGCGGCCCCGGCCCTCGCGGCCGAGCGTGCCAGGCCGAGCGACTACTCGCTCTACAATCTGGAATCGGAGTGGTGCGACCAGCACGGGCAGCCGCGGCAGCTCGGTTCGCTGGCGGGCCGGGTGCAGGTGGTGGCAATGGTTTACACCCATCGCGCCTACGCCTTCCCGCGCATCCTGATGGATCTCAAGCGCATCGAGGGAGAGCTCGCGGCCGAGCACGCGGACGACGTGGGCTTCGTGCTCGTCTCCATTGACCCGGAGCGCGATACCCCCGAGCGCCTGCGCCACTTCGCCGAGGCCACGCACCGCGATCCCGCCCGCTGGACGCTGCTCAGCGGCACCGACGCCGACCTCCTCGAGCTCGCCGCGCTGCTCGGCGTCAAGTACCGCCGCGAGAGCGCGACCGACTTCTCGCACTCGAACGCACCCACCATCCTGACCCCACAGGGCGAGATCGCGCAACGGCAGCTCGGCCTCGGCGTGGATCCAAAGCAGACACTGGCGGTGATCCGGCGGCTGCTGAAGTAGCCGACCCGCGTGGAAAGGTCGGTGCGGAGCCTCTAATCGATTGCCAGGAGCTGGAAGAACGCTCGAACGGCTCGCCCTACCGCATCGGCATGGATCCACGCGCAGCCGAGGGTGTCGAATTCGTCACCAGGTCTGGGTAAAGGCTCGACAGCAAATCCACGGTGACCACGACCAAAGCGATTCCCATCAAGATCGCCATGTATTCCAGGCCGAATATGGCTTGGTCAAAGAGAAACGGAAAATAACTGAACAGTGAAGCAGCGCCGACGAGAATAGGAATGAAGAACCGCTCCGGCGAGTAGAAAGCGTAAATAATGGCAATCACGTCCGCCGCGAAAAAGTACCTCTCATGCATGTGCGGCAGCGTAAATGGCAACAGGAGCACCGAAGCCAACGATAACTTGATGACTATGCCCTCATCCAGTTTCACGCCGCTCAGGTAGCATGCCAGACAAAGCAGATATACGAGCGATGCGGCAAGGATGAGGCCGGGCATCCGAAACAGTTCGGGATTGTCCGGCAACCACTGGTATAGGTTCGGCGCCTCCAGGGTCAAACTCTCGTAAGTCCCTGCCTGCGCGCGGTATATCAGCAATAGCCCGAGCAACGGCCTCCCTGCCACCCAAGCCGGCAACATCATAAGCACGTATGTGGCAGGAATGATGAGAAAGGAGTAGATAGGGATGTGCCTCTTGAGAAGGAGAACGACGAACAGCGGAAACAGGAAGATAGCCTGTAGCTTGAACGACAGCGCCACACCGAAAAAGAAAAGTGCCAAATTAGGCTCTCGCCGAAGCACGAAGTAGATAGATGTTATCAGCATTGCTGTATAGATTACGTCGCACTGCCCCCATAACGCGCTGTTGAAGAAGACAGTTGGCGCAAACAAGGCGGCAAAGAACGACAACATCCAAACCACGCGGCTATCATATCTCTGTCTCACAGCCAACAGAACAACGGATGCAAGCAAGAAGTCAAACAGCACCGAGATCAGTTTTATCGCGTACAGCTTGGACAGCGGAAGATACGTAGCGAGCGCCAGGAGGTAAAGATAAGGCGGAGTGTAGTTCGAGAAACGATGCCCGAGTGCCCTGAACCCGCCATTGTTCACGATATAGTCGTACCAGGGACTCAGAAAGTAGCGGTAATCCGGGCTTTCGAAGTTGAACAAGCTGATCCTGAGGATCGCGGCCAGGGAGAGGCCGACGCCCCACATCGCCCAGTAGACCGGCTCTACGCGTCGCCTCGACAACGTCGCCGGATGGTGCTTATCGAGTTCCATGTGCTTCCCGTCGGAGCAGGTCTCCGAACGTGATCACCGCTCCGCCCGCGGGTTGCGGACGCAGGGGGCGGCGTCCGCCGCGTCGTGCAGCGGCCACCGATCACTGAAGCCGAAGCGCTCGGCGACGAGGTAGAGCGGCCGGTGCTTGGCCTCGCCGTAGATCCGGCCAATGTACTCGCCAATCACACCCAGTGCAAGGAGCTGCACGCCTCCGATAAACAGTACCGCGACAAACAGCGCGGCCCAGCCGCTGACCCAGCTCTGCGTGAACAGGCGCACCGCGAGCGCGTACAGGATGCCGAGCAGCGCAACGGCGGAGGCCGCGAACCCCACCCACGTTGCGAGCCGCAGAGGCACGGTGGAGAAGGACGTCACGCCGTCGAGGGCGAAGCGCAGCATCTTAAAGAGCGGGTACTTGCTCTCTCCGGCGGCGCGCGGCGCGCGGCGGAACGGCACCGCGGTCTGTCGGAAGCCGACCCAGCTCACCATCCCGCGCATGAACCGGTCGCGCTCCGGCATCGAACGCAGGGCGCCGACTACTTTCCGGTCCATGAGCCGGAAGTCACCCGTATCGAGCGGGATCGGCGTCTCGCTCAGCCGGTTGACCAGGCGGTAGAACACCTTCGCCGTCCAGAGCTTGAACCTCGTCTCGCCGGCTCGGTCGCTCCGGACGCCGTAGACGACATCGTAGCCCTCCCGCCACTTCGCCAGCAGGAGCGGGATGGCCTCCGGCGGGTCTTGCAGATCGGCGTCTATCAGCACCACAGCGTCCCCGGACGCATGGTCCAAGCCGGCAGTGGCGGCGAGCTGGTGGCCGAAGTTCCTTGACAGGCGAACGACGCGTACGCGGTCGTCCTGCTCGTGCAACCCACCGAGGACCCGCGCCGTCCCGTCCGTGCTGCCATCATCGACGTAGACGATCTCGAATGAGCCGCCGACCATCGCCTGCTCCAGCACCTGGGTGAGCCGGCGATGCGTCTCCTGCAGGACATCTTCCTCGTTGTAACACGGAACGACGGTAGAGAGCAGCATCGTCCACTCCGGTGGTTTCTAGGTACTCACCCGGCTCAGCAGGCGACAGGCTTGTGCAGCATCACCGGACACCCGGCTCGCGGGCTCGCGCCGCTCCGGGGGCACCAGGGAAAGCACCACGTGCCCGGTGGCGCGGGCCACGAGGGTGAGTGAGAACGCAGCGGCACCACCGCGACGGTGACGAGGCGGACGCTGTCCCCGGCCGCACCGCGCATACCTGCGGCGGCCGCCGCATTGGTGATGTCGTCGCACGGCAACTGCGTCCTCTGCAGCTCACCCGTGATGCGGAGCAGCGAGGCGAGGCAGTCGATGAAAAAGCGGGAAGCGGTGTCCGGCCCGACTACCGCACATGGCGCGCACGCGGCCATATAACACAGATCAAGCCACCCAGCGCCAGGCAAGGAACTCCAGTAGCCACCTGATCTGAAGGAGAATGAAGGCAACCGCGATGACGGCAGGAAAAAGCTTGGCTCGCGCGGGCGGCAGAAGAAGATACAGGGGAAAGATCGCGAGCTCGTAACGTGCCGTCGAACGGTTTGGCTCCTGCGAGTGAATGAAGATCATCGAGACGAGCACGAAGAACAGCAGCGGCGCGTCGAGTCTGCGCCATCCGGCGGCGAAAACGCTCAGTATGATCAGCGTCGAGAGCAGCCGCAGGTTCTGGTCTGGCAAGCGCAGCGAGCCGTCGAGGAACCGCGCGACCGTCGCGCGCGCGTCCTGCAGGAACGGCAGAAAAGGCGCTGTCCAGCTGTGTCCCCAGATTGTGCTTTGAATCTGGAAGTAACCCATAAGGTTTCCTGTGCTGTAGGCGACGGCGGCCCAGTAGATCAGTATCCCCAGCACTGGCGCAGCGGCACACGCGAGCGCAACCACGACCTTGCGTCTGTTTCGCAGCCGGATCGCCGCATCGCAGAGGAAAATCGCCGCTAAGCAAATGGCGGTTGGTCGGGTGAGGCCGGCGAGAACGAGCGCCGGAATCGCCACATCGTACCGGCCACGGGTATACGCGACCGTTCCCGCGAGGCCGAGGAATAGAAAGAGCGACTCCGAATAGAACACGGAGAAGAAGAAGGCCAGCGGGCTGATGAGCAACCAGAATCCCGGCTGGGAGAGCAGATCCGCGTTCCTCTCCTTCCCCGGGCGGACGAGCTGACCGAGCAGGAGTGCGGAGCCCAACAGGAGGATCTGGTTGAAGACCACGCCGGCGATCACGGTGTGCTTGCCGCCGCCGAGTAGGTGCGCGATCAGCGGGAACAGTGGGAAGAACGCAAAGCGCCGAATCTCATTCCCCTCTGTCGAGTAGCCGTTCGCCGCGATCCATGTATAGTGAGATCCGTCCCACGCGGCGAACAGGTCGGCGATACCACCGGGAGCGTCCCCAGCACTCTCGAATCTTCCGGGAAAGTGATAGACGAGAAGCACAGTGAGCCACACGAGGCAGACGTGGGCTCCCCAAGCCGCAATCAGATTCCACGGAACGAGAGCCCCATGCGCATACGCCCGGCTGGCGAGAACCAAGCCAGCTGTGGGTGCCGCACCTGGAACGAACTCGGCAGAAACTCCTCGCTCAGCCATAGCAACGCGCAAGTTTCGCTCGTAAACGTCTTTCCACCTCTGCGGAGCACCGCCGATCGAGAGGTGTGCACCGGACGCGGCCCGATCGGGGCTCCGCCGTTCCCGCGCAATCTCGGCGGCACCGCTATGCTGTTTGCAGGACCAATCGCCCAATAATGCTTGGGGTGCCGGGGACGCGCAAGCCGCGGTGTGGCCGTACCCACTTCCCCACTACCACCATGCTGCCGCACCGGGCCGGGACGGCTGCAGCGCGATGGTTCAACCGCTCGCGGCCAACCGCGTGCACATCCGACAGCGCCGTGCCCGGGGGCAACGGCAGGCGCCGGGGTAGCGGCAACCGGCGCCGCCGTGGTATCTTCGTGCGCCTGAATACCCCATGCACGGATGAGAAATGGACTCGCGCACCGCTCTGCTGGAAGGGCTGATCGCCCGCTTCGCGCACCTGCCACCGGAGGCGATCCTCAAGGAGGAGCTGCTCCGCACCGGGATGGATTTTGACCCCTCGGCGCTCACCGACAACGAAGCCGGTGAGGTGAAGCCGAAGTCGTACTTCATCTTCTCCTTCGATCACAAGACGCTCCCCGAGCTGGGCGAGGCCGCACAGCGCCGTCCGCCGGAGGAGATCGCCCTCAGCGGCGGCCCGCTCGGGCTGCGGCGCACCATCGTCTCGGTGCGGGTGAACCCGGAGTCGCCCTACCGCGTATCGCGCGTGGAGGACGGCACCCTCACGCTATCGCTGGAGGGCGCACCGCTCACGGCGGTGGCGCTGCCGCCGATGCCCTCCTACTACCGCACGCGGCTAGCGAACGGAAAGTCGGTGATGGAGATCGCGCCCACCATCCAGTGGGGCTACCTGATCTACCTGACGGTGCTGCGGCTCTGCCAGTACTTCGGCGCCAAGGAGGAGTGCCAGTACTGCGACATCAACCACAACTGGCGCCAGCACAAGGCGGCGGGGCGGCCCTATACCGGCGTCAAGCCGGTCGAGGAGGTGCTCGAAGCGCTCGCCATCATCGACGCCCACGACACGGAGCGGGCGAGCCACGCCTACACCCTCACCGGCGGAAGCGTCACCTCGACGGTGGACGGGCTGGCGGAGGCCGACTTCTACGGCCGCTACGCGGAGGCGATCGAGGCGCGCTTCCCCGGCCGCTGGATCGGGAAGGTGGTCGCGCAGGCGCTGCCGAAGGCCGACGTGCAGCGCTTCCACGACTACGGCATCCGCATCTACCACCCGAACTACGAGGTATGGGACAAGCGGCTCTTCGAGCTGCACTGCCCCGGCAAGGAGCGCTACGTGGGGCGCGAGGAGTGGCATCGCCGCATCTTCGACGCCGCGGAGGTATTCGGTCCTCGCTACGTGATCCCCAACTTCGTAGCCGGTATCGAGATGGCCCGGCCGCACGGCTTCGCCACGGTGGACGAGGCGATCGCCTCGACCGCGGAGGGAATCGATTACTTCATGTCGCGCGGCGTCACGCCGCGCTTCACCACCTGGTGCCCGGAGCCCACCACTCCGCTCGGCAAGGCGAACCCCGGCGGCGCACCGCTCGAGTACCATGTGCGGCTGCTGGAGGTGTACCGCGAGACGCTGGAGCGGCACGCCCTGCAGCCGCCCCCGGGCTACGGCCCGCCAGGTCCGGGGAACGCCGTCTTCTCCGTCAGCTCCTTCATGGACAGCTTGCAGCCGCAGGAGGAGGAGGCACTCGTGGAGGTAGGAAGCGCCGAATAGCAGCCGCGCGGCAGGGAGTGCGGACTACTCGCCCAGCTCCTCGTTGGGGATGTGCCGGTGGAAGGCCAGCATCACACAGTAGAGGCCGAAAGCGATGAAGCCCACCGCCACGAATCCCAGCAGCCAGGGGCCAGAGGGCTGGGTGGCGATCTCCCGAAAGGTGTCCGCCAGTCCGCGCGCCTCGTCAGGGTCGAAGTTCACCGCCGCGCGCACCGCGAAAAACCCGGCGAGGCAATAGACGATCCCTCGAGCCGCGTGCCCGTAGCCACCGAGGCCGACGGCACCCATCCGCTCGAGGCGGCTCATCTGCGCCAGGTGGAACTCTTCCTTGAACCTGCGGCTGAAGGCGAAGTACAGCTCGTTCAGCCCGCTCACGATGATCACCAGCCCTACGATCCCCACGATCCACTCCCCGTAGGGCTGGGAGAGCACGACCGCCGTCTCCTCCTCGAAGCCGTCGTCCTCGTCTTGCCGCATCCCCAGTAGCAGCCCCGCCGAGTAGATCGCGAACCAGCCGTAGGTCAGGCCGATTCCCAGATACATCCCACGCTTCAGCCAGCCCTTGAGGTCAGTGCCCTCGCCCTCGACATCCGCGAGCGCCTGGACGAATCGCCAGAAGGTGTAGGCGAAGAGACCGAGGGAGAGCAGCACCAGCAGGATGAGCGTCAGCGGCTCGTCCTGGAGGATCGCCAGCGCGCCGGAGAAGTCCGCGTTCTCATCGTCTCCATCGCGCCCGAGCGCGAGCTTCGCGGCGAGAATGCCAACCGTGCCGAAGACCGTGCCCTTGGCGGCGTAGCCGAAGCGTGCGAGGCGGTCGAACCAGTGGCTCGATATTGCGCGGCGGGCGGTCTCGACCGGCATTACCAGCGCCGCATCAAACGCGCTCCGGCGGCCACACCTCGACCCGCAGCGATTCGGCGTAGTGCAGCAGCGGCGGCTCGGAGGGCTGCGGCAGAGCGTGTGACGGCAGCAGGGTCGAGGAGTGGGCGAGCAGCTCGGCGCGCTGCAGCGGCCAGGGCGGATGATGGATGCGGGCGCGGTACAGCTTCCGCTTGCTCGCGGCGTAGAGGCAGTAGCGCTCGGTGAGGAAGAAGTCGAGCGCGCCGGGCTCCGACTCCGGCAGCGGCTCGCCCGGAATCCAGCTCGCCTCGAAGGTCGCCGCGGGCGCGCCGAAGTGCCGGCGCACCGAGGTGAAGCGGATCGCTCCGGCGTCCTCGAGAAGCCGCATGCGCGCCCGGAAGTAGGGCATGTGGAAGAGAAAGCGCGCCGCGCGCACGGCTGCGGGGTTGCTGGCATCCAGCGAAAGGAACCAGACCCCCGGCACCCCATCCAGGTGCACGTAGGTGCGGACGTTCAGCTCGTGCGAGTCACTCAGGCCCGGCACCGCCGGCAGCAGCACCGGGCGGATGCCGAACATCGTGAAGGGGACCACGCCGATCCACGCTCGCCCCTCGTAGCTCTCCAGCGACAGGCGCTCCGGGATCATCGGCCGCAGCAGCTCCTCGGGGATCGCCCAGTGCATGAAGAGCAGCTTCGCCCAAGTCTGGTACATCATCGGCCAGCCGGGCGGGCGCGAGCGGATGTCGATCATGGCGCCTCCGATCGGGGCGAGCGGAGCTGGGGGTGCGCCGCTCGTGATGTCCTTCCGAACGGCACCCGCGTCTCGTTTGCCGGTGCCGGCCACGCAAGAGGAACGCCACCCGGCACATCCGAACCCGTGAGTGGCTCCGGGTCAGTGGTGCTCGTGCGCCCCGCCGTCGGCGCGTGCCAGGTCGTCGTGGATCCCTTCGATCGTGATCCGCCGGTCCAGCGTGTAGAGCGGATCGCTGCGGTCGGCCGGTGGAAGAGAGGCACGGCGCGTGGGCACGAAGATCCCACCCAGCGCGCCCATGCCGCCGCCGGGAATGGTGTGGCCGGTCGGATTGTCGTAGATCGCCGTGAGCCTGTAGTCGTGCTCGGTTCGCAGCGGCACGCCCAGCCGCCAGACGAGGTTCCTGACCGGCATGGCGACCACGTTGCCCTCCGCATCTACCT
>JBPCIT010000163.1:0-4071 GCA_051006015.1 Longimicrobiaceae bacterium | reverse complement strand
GGCGGAGCGCGGCGCGGCGACGAGCAGCAGGGCTGTAAGCGCGAGGAGTAGTCGCTTCACATGGCTCCCGACAGGAGAAAGTGCCGCTTCCGTGGCCGCGATGCGCACGAGAGTCGGCACTCCAATTCTACAGCGGTTTTCCGTGTTTCTGCAACCAGGTCGGGACCCCCCGCCCTGTCCCGGGCGCTACAGACTCATGCGCACGCCGGCCAGCAGGCGGTGGATGCGATAGATATCGACACCGTGATGCTCCGCGAATCCGGTCACCGAGCCCCAGCGGGTGCGGCCCAGATTCGCCAGGACGCCGTACCCCAGGTTGAGCACCAGACCCTCCGCGGTGAGGAACCCGGCCCCGCCATTCACGTAGGGGGTGAGCAGCGAGCCCCGGGTCAGGGGTCCGGCCTCGTACTGGAGGTTGCCGGCGAGGAGGAACGAGGTGCCGTCGCCGAAACCGAAGGTGACCTCGGGGACGAGGTCGAGCGGCACGCGCCTGGTGATGGGTCCGAAGTTGAGCCGGGCGCCCAGCAGTGCCGGCGCATCCGTGAAGCTCACTCCGGTGAAGACCCGGGTTCTCTCGGGGTCGATCGTCAGCGGGCGGCGCACCGTCGCGGCCGTCGGGGGCGGCTCCACCGGAGGCGGCACGTTCGCCGGAGCGGCGGGGGCGACGTCGCGGGGAACCACGGCTTGCTCCGCGGCCGGGGCCGGACCGACGGCCTCGATGCGCCGCTGCCGCTCCAGCTCCTCGAGCATCCGACGTTCGACCAGAGCGTCCATGCGCGCCATCAACCGCTGCTCGAGGAGGTCGAGCCGCTGTTCGGTGGCGAGCGCGGTGCCCGCGGCGCCCCTCTCGGGCACCAGCACCGTCTGCTGCCGCGTGACCGGATCGACGGCGCCGTAGCGCTGCGCGGCGACCGCCGCGACCCGCTCGGCGAGCCGCTGCTCGATCTGAGCCAGCCGCTCCTCGGTCAGCGCGGGCGCCGCGGCGCGTGGCTCGGTGGCAGGCACCGCGGCACGCGGGGCGCCAGCGGGGGGCACGGCGGCGCCCTCGGGCCGCGTTACGCCCTCGCGCCCCAGCTCCTGACGGATGACCTCACGAATCAGCTCGCGCATCTCCGCTCTCGAGAGTCCTGCGTCCGCCGCCGGCGCGGCCTGCGTGCGCGCAGGTGCTGCACGGGATGGAGCCGGGGTCCGGGTCATCCCCTCGCGCTCCATCTCCTGGCGGACGGCGTCGCGCACGATCTCGCGGATCTCCGCGGGCGAGACGGCCGCTTCCGTGGCGCGCGGTGCCTGCTCCGCCCGCCTCTCGAGCTCCTCGAGCTCTTGCTGCAAGCGCTGCCGCCGCTCCCGTTCTTCCCGGAGCTCCCGCTCGAGAGCCGTCTCTCCCGCGCGACCCTCGCGTGCCCGCGGTGCCTGCTCCGCCCGCCTCTCGAGCTCCTCGAGCTCTTGCTGCAAGCGCTGCCGCCGCTCCCGTTCTTCCCGGAGCTCCCGCTCGAGAGCCGTCTCTCCCGCGCGACGCTCCCCTTCGCGCGCGCGCTCATCTCGTTGCCGGCCCTCGCGCTCCGCCTCGGCCTCTCGCCGCTCGCGCAGCCGCTCGTTCTCCCTCCGCAGCCGCTCGACCTCGGCACTCAGCCGCTCGCGCTCACTCGGCGCCATGCGGGCAGAAGCGGTGGTGCCCCCGAGGCTGAAGGTGAGGCCGGCGCTGAGCAGCCAGTTGTGGAAGAGATCGTCGAGCCGGGCCGCATCCTCCAGCTCACCGACGGTGAGGAGGTGGTCCCGCAGCCCCACGTTGAGGCGCAGCCGCTCACTCAGGCCGAGGCTCGCTCCGCCCCCCAGGATCAGCATCGTCTCATCCGCGCGCGACTGCGGCTGCTCCTGCTCATCCAGGAATCCCGCGCCAAAATCGAGCTGCCCCGCCCCCGCCACCAGATACGGGGAGATGCCGGGCCCCGTGTTCAGGTTGAACTGCACCTCGCCTCCGTAGCTCTGCACGGGCTGGGTATCCGTGAAGTCGGAGGTCATCCCCCGCCAGTAGTAGCCCCTCACCCCTACGTGGCGGGTCAGATCCAGGCCGGTGCGGATGCCGATCAGGTTCTGCTCTGCGAGCGCGAGATCGTCATCGTATCGGAGCCTGCCGATGAAGGGCTCGATGGGGATGGCTGCGCCGCGGAGCCAGCCCTCCTGATCGTCGGGATCGCCCCCGAAGGGAATGCGCAGCCCCAGCCCCAGCGCCAGGTTGTGCCGCAGATCCTCGAACTCCGGGTCCGGCGGGAGCACGACGTCCGGCTCATCCGGGAGGAAGAGGCGATTGCGATTGATGCGGAAGATCCAGTCCTCCGCGAAGAGCTCACCCTGGATCCCCTGAACCAGGTCGAAGCGCAGCCCGCCACCGGCCTTGAGTACCACCTGATCGGTGCGCCTGCCGTCCTCCGGGCGCAGCCGCAGGACGCCGCCGCCGCCGCGCAGGAAGGGCGCGAAGCCGCCCGTGCCGAGGCTGAGCGTCACGTCGGCGCCGTAGTGGCTGATGTCCAGGTCGCGGTCCGGCAGCGGCGTCTCCGGGAAGGCGGCCGCGGCATCCGTCTCCGCTCCCTGCCGCGTGAGGTAGTAGCCGCCGAGCGAGAGGGCGGGCCCGAAGTCGAAGGAGAGCCGGCCGCCGTACAGGTAGGTGTTGCGGATGCCGAGATCGTCGTCCCAGCGCAGAAAGTTGACCGTCGGTGTCAGGCTGTAGCCGATCCCCTGCGCCCCCAGCGGAGACGCCGGCAGGAGAGCGGCAGCCATCGCCAGCGAGCAAACCAGATGTCGCAGCTGCATGAAACCTCCTTCGTTGAGACCCACTGCGGCGGCCCTGCGGAGCCACTTCGAGGATGAAGCCTGTTGTTCCCATAGGCGAGGGCAACTTGCGTGCCGGGGTGTGGACAAAGCGAGAACATCAACTCCCCACATGCGGACTGGAATTTGCCGGCCTCGCCTCACGGCGAAGAACCCATTCCTGGAAATTCCAGCAGGAGGTACACAATGGCAGGACAGTTGGAGGGCAAGGTCGCGATCATCACTGGCGCGGCCACCGGCATCGGCGAGGCGATCGCGCACAAGTTCGCCACGGAGGGGGCGAGGGTGGTGGTGAACGGCCTGGAGGGTGACCCGGTCACCGAGGTGGTGAAGGCGATCCAGGAGCACGGCGGCGAGGCGGTCGCCTACATCGGCGACATATCGCAGGAGCAGTACGCCGAGGCGTGCGTGCGCACCGCCGTCAACCAGTTCGGCAAGCTGGACGTGCTGGTCAACAATGCCGGCGTCTTCCTGGTGACGGGAGAGACGCAGGACTACCCGATCAATGCCTTCGATGAGACGATCCGCAACAACATCCGCTCCGCCTTTCTGATGACGAAGTACGCGCTGCCCTTCCTGCAGAAGACGCGCGGCAACGTCATCTCCGCGGGCTCCGAGTCGGGGATGATCGGCATCGCGGAGAACACCCCGTACGGGGGAACGAAGTCGTGGATCCATGCCTTCATGCAGGGCGTCGCCGTCGAGCAGGCGAAGTACGGGGTGCGCGCTAACTGCGTCTGCCCCGGCCCGATCGACACCGCCTGGACCCATGCCAAGATGGGACCGATGAACAAGAAGCTGGAGAAGATGATGATCGCCGCCACCCCGCTCGGCCGCCGCGGCACGGTCGAGGAAGTGGCGAACGTCTACGCCTTCCTCGCCTCCGACGAGGCCAGCTTCTTCACCGGCGCGCTCTGGATGGTGGACGGCGGCATCAGCATCGCTAAGGGGCCGGTGGGCATGGAGGCCGAGAGCGAGGTGGCGGAGCAGCCCGAAGGCCGGCTGCACCTCGAGCACACCCACGCGGGGCTGGAGAACAAGGAGACGGAGCGGGTGAGCTAGAGCCTTCTACGGCCCCGCCAGCGCCTGCTCCAGGTCCCGCAGCATCTGCTGGGCGGTGGGGTCGGTGGGGGCGAAGGTGAGGCCGCGGCGCACGGCGGTGAGCGCCCGCGGGTACTCGCCGAGGAAGATGTAGGCGCGGGCGAGGTTGAAGTGCGCCTGCGCCAGGCCGGGGTTGAGCCGGGC
>JBPCIT010000162.1:0-13741 GCA_051006015.1 Longimicrobiaceae bacterium | reverse complement strand
GAGGGAGGCGCGGGGGGATGGCTCTACCGCGCAGACATGGGGCCGGAGGCGATCGGCTACGATCCGCAGGTCACCGGCGGAAAGCTCCCCACCGGCGGCGACGATCCCGGCGTGCGCGACAGCGACGGCGACGGCCACCCGGGAGCGACGATCGAGCTGCGGGTGCCTGCCTTCGGGCGGGTACGCCTCTTCATCGCGCAGCACTCGCACCTGGTGCTGCAGGGGCGGCAGACGGCCCGCGACCGCATCGAGGGCGAGGTCGAGATCCGCCGGCTCGAGCAGCGCACCCTCGGCGCGGAGCCCGGCTTCTTCGGCCGCACCCCCTCCCTGCGTCCCGACCCGGCGCGCAGCGGCTTCACCCTGGTGCGCGTCCCCCACAGCCTCGATTGCACCGGTCTGCGCCAGGCGGCGGCGTCGCTCTTCCGGTAGAGCCCGCGCGGGACTGCCGGGCCGATAGTAGTCCGGTGCGTAGCAGCGCCACGACCCGGCAGGCGACTGCAGCCGCCCTCGCGGGCGGAAGAGCGTCCGGAGGACGCCCGCCGTTGCTTGCCGGGGGTTTTATACCCCCGGCGCGCCAGTCTATTGCTGGTCCGCGGCCCCCGTCTGCGCCGCCTGGGCGGCATCCGGGTTGGTGGTCCGTCCGGCCGCCTGCTCTGCGGCGCGCTGCCGGGCGGCGAGCACACCCTGGCGCTCGAAGCGGTCGATCAGGGCGTTCAGCTCATCGTCGCCGTTCCACTGCTTGGCGCGCGCCTCAGTGGTGCGGCCGAAGCCCTCCATCATCTGCTCGTAGCGCGAGCCCGGGTTCCAGAGAATCCAGTCCTCGACTCCGACCTCGTAGAGCCCGCGGGTCTGGTCGCGGAACTGCTGGGGGCCGTAGGGGAAGTTCTTGTCCACCCAGGGAGCGTTGAAGGCCTGCAGCCAGACGATCAGCCGCGCCGGCTCGATTCCCACCTGCCGCATCCGCTCGTTGCGGATCACCGCCATGCCCACCGACTTGTAAACCGTCTCGTAAGGCATGCGGTTCGGCCGCGACACTCCGGGCAGGTGCGTCGAGAAGTAGTGCGAGGGATAGACCATCGGCTTGACGTGGTCGGCCACGGCGACCAGCGTCTCCCACTGCTGGCCGATGTCCACGTCGTCGAAGGTGTTCGGCGAGAGGCCAAAGAGGTCCACGGAAACCGGCTTGCCGAGCGCGTGGATCCGGTCCTTCGCCAGATTCAGGAAGGCGGCCACGGCGTCCGTACGGTCGCCCTTAGCGTGCCGGTGAACCTGCGGCGGCAGAGTTTTACGGTACGGCTCCGGGAAGCGGATATAGTCGAACTGGATCTCGTCGAAGCCCGCGCGCGCGGCCTCCTCGGCGATCTGGATGTTGTACTCCCAGACGTTGGGATCCCAGGTGCTGACCCAGTTGTTGCCGGCGCGATCCGTCCAGAGTCCACCGTTCGGGGTGCGGATGGACCACTCCGGCTTGGCCCTGGCGAGCACGGGATCCTTGAAGACCACGATGCGCGCGATCGAGTAGATCCCCCGCGCGCGCAGCGTGTCGGTGAACGCGGTCAGATCGCGGATCGTCTTCTCGCTCGCCGGGGTGAGCTCCTCCGCCAGCGCCACCTGGCTCCCGCGATAGTGGATTCCCTTCTCGTCCTTGACGTCGACGACGAAGGCGTTGATCTCCGTCTGCTCCGCGATCTCGAGCAGCCTCGGCAGGCGCGTCGGCGAGCCCGCGGCGTAGGCATTCAGGTAGATGCCGCGGATGATGGGGGGCGCCTTCTCACGTGGACTCTGACGTACGGGCTCCGGCTCCGGCTCGGCGACGGAGTCCGCCAGAGCGAGCACTGTCGTGTCGCCCGTGGCCGCCTGCGCGGTTGCGCCGCGCTCCGAGCCGCCACACGCGGCGAGCTGCAGCATGCCTACGAGAACGACGAGCGCCAGCGAGGCGCCGGGGGCTACAGATTCCTTCTTCCGGGACATACGAGATCACGAGTTGGAGGGTGAACAGCTGGGATAAACAAGATACGCAAGCGCGCGTTCGGCAGCAAGGCGCCCGCCGCGCCGGGGCCAGGAAGTCACGCACGCTTCGAGGCAGGCTCTCCACCAGTATTGGACACTTTGGGTGAAAGCGTGTATACTTCGCCCACGTTCCGCTACTCTCCCCACAACTATCGGAGGTCGCCATGGCGACACGCAATGACGAAGTAATGGAGATGGTAAGACAGCGGCTGCAAGAAAAGCCCGACGTAGAGCTGCGTGAGCTCTACGAGAGCGCACAGCGGATCGATCCGGAGGTCGCCAATCTCTCCACCCGACAGTTCTACGCCCGCTATCCTCTCCAGATCAAGCGGCGTCGCCCGGGCACCGGCGGCGCCAGCGGTGCCGGGGGTGGCGGGGGAAGTACCCGCAAGGCGAAGGCACAGTCCGAACCTCGCAGAGCCAAGCGTACCCAGAGCAGGACACAGGAGCAGGAGCAGGAACAGAAGCAGGAGCAGACTGCGGCTCAGCCTGTCGCACGCCGCCGCAGGCGTTCGCAGCGCAACGAGGCCGAGAGCCGCGATGCCGTTCGCGGGGTCTTCCTGCGCTTCGCGGGCGAGGTGGCGCAGGCGGAGTCCCGCTCGGAAGTCGTGGGCGTCATCAGCAACGTCGACGGATATGTGGACGAGGTGGTGAGGCTGATCAACCGCGCCTGATACTCCCATCCAGACGGCGCGCGGGCCGCGTATCGCCGCGCGCCGGAGCGGAGCGTTCTAAAGATCCATCTGCATCTCCGCCTCGACGGAGAGGATGGTGCCGGGAAGGAAGTGAAAGCCCGCCTTCTCGTAGGAGCGGATCGCCGCCCGGTTGTGCGGCTCGACGGAGAGCCAGAGACGGCGCAGCCCCAGCGCACGCCCGACCTCTACCGTGTGGCGGTTCACCTCCGTGCCCACCCCGCGCCCGCGCACGTCCTTGCGCAGGAAGATGGCGTACTCGGCGACCCCCTCCTTGCTGGTGGGGACGAGCAGCGCGTGGCCGATCAGCTCCCCCTCCATCTCGACCATCAGGTGCACGCCGCCCGGCAGCACCGTGTCCAGCCAGCGCGCGATCCGCTCGGCGCCCTTCGGGGGCAGGCCCTGCGCGGCGCGCTTGGGCTCGAAGGCATCGTAGAAGCTCTCGAGCGGGCCGCGGTCCTCCGGCCGAAAGGCGCGGATGGTGAAGGGGTGCCCCTGCTTGTCCTTGCAGGCTGCGGGGAGCACGGAGCGCGTGGCGTGCTCCCGGATCGGATCAGGCCAGTCCAACTCAGAATCCCATTCCCCACCCGCGCAGCAGCGGGAACGCGAGCCGGCGCAGCTCTGCCGCGGTGCGGCGGTTCACCCCCTCGATCTCGGCGCGCCGCGGGACCGGAGTGAAGGCGTCAGGCGGGTCGTGCAGAGTCTCGGGGAGGATGTGCGGGCTCTCCGCCTCGCAGCGCTCGAGCCACTCGCTCGGCACCCTCTCGGGCGCCGCCTGGCCGGAGAGCTCCGCCCACACCAGCGTCCAGGCGCGCGGCACCACGCGCCAGATGTCGTAGCCGCCCCCTCCCGTGCCGATGATCCTTCCCTGGCAGTGGCGGTCCGCCACCTCGCAGGTGATGCGTACCGTCTCCTGGTAGAGCCGGGTGGTGGCGCGCAGGTGGGTGAGGGGGTCCAGCACATGCCCGTCGCAGCCGTTCATCAGCACGATCACGTCCGGCCGAAAGGCGTCGGCGACCTCGGGTAGGAGATCCCGATAGATATCGAGCCAGGATTCGTCCTCGGTGAAGGGCTCGAGCGGGACGTTGAGCGAATAGCCATATCCCTCGCCCTCCCCCAGCTCGTCCACGAAGCCGGTGCCGGGGAAGAGGTAGCGACCCGTCTCGTGCAGCGAGAGGGTGAGCACCTCCGGATCGTCGTAGAAGAGCCCCTGCACGCCGTCGCCGTGGTGGGCGTCGTAGTCGATGTAGAGGACGCGCGCGTCGTGAGCCTCGCGGATCCAGGCGATCGCCGCCGCCAGGTCGCTGTAGATGCAGAAGCCCGAGGCGCGGGCGCGATGCGCGTGGTGCAGCCCGCCGGCGATGTTGAAGGTGCGCGTCACCTCCCCTGACATCACCAGCTCGGCGGCGAGCATCGTGCCGCCCACCACCAGGGAGGTCGCCTCGTGCATCCCGGGGAAGATGGGGTTGTCGTCAGTGCCCAGCCCCCAGGGCCAGCCTCGCTCCGGGCTGCCCGCCTCGTCTCCCAGCCGCTTGACCGCCTCGATGTACTCCGGGGCGTGTACGCGCAGCAGCTCCTCCTCCGTCGCCATGCGAGGGCGGATGATGCGGGAATCGCCGTCATTCACCAGACCGGCCGCCTCGATCATCGAGACGGCCAGCTCGAGCCGCTTGGGATTGAAGGGGTGATCCGGGCGGAAGCGGTACTGCGTGTACGCCGGGTCCCAGATGAGCGCCGCCTTCATCGGGGCCTCACGACTTCCTCAGCTCGCGCTGGTCCGCCTCCAGCGAGGGCCAGCCGACCTCGAAGCCAGCCTGCTCGAGCGCCTCGACGATCTCCCGCGGATCGATCGTACCCACGTGCAGGATGGCGGTCTTGCGTCCCTGCGTGCGGATCGAGGGCACGACGATGCTGGTGATGTTGACCTCGAGCTCATCGCCGATGACGTGCAGCGCGCGCGACAGCTCTCCCGGGCGGTCCTGCAGCGCCACCTCGAGGCGCGAGGCGGGCTCCATCCCCCCCAGGATCTCCACGAAGGCGTGCAGGATGTCCGTCTCGGTGAGGATCCCCTCGAGCTTGCCGGCGACATCCACCACGGGAAGCGAGGAGATCCGGTGCCGGTAGAGCTGCTTGGCCGCGTCCTCGATCGTCTCGCCCGCGCCCACGGTGACGACCTCGCGGCTCATGATCGCCGCGATCGCGGTGCGCTCGAGGAAGTCGGCGCGCTCGGCGTCGGGCACGGTCAGCGGAGAGGGCATCGCCAGGCGGATGTCGCGGTCCGAGAGGATGCCGCAGAGCATGCCATTCCCACCCACGACGGGGAGATGCCGGATCCGGTGCGCGCGCGTCAGCTGGAGGGCGTGCGCCAGAGTGTCGTCCGGCGAGACCGTAACCGGGTCACGGCTCATGCGGTCTTTGACTAGCATCGGCAAGTGCCCTGAAGGGAGTGGAGGTCGCCCTGCTCCTCAGCGGGGAGGGGCCATGCTTCGGAGGTAATCGTATGCTTGCACGCCCGCAAATCCGGCGCCAGCGACCGGCTCATCCGCCGAGGTGCGCCTTCAGCGTATCGAGCCGCTCCGCCCAGTATGCTTTGCTGCGGGCGGCCTGCTCGGCGTCGGCGAGCTTGCCCTGCGTCACCGTCACCTGGCTCTTGCTATCGCCCTTCGGATAGAAGTTGACGTCGACCCGCTCGCCCCCGTCGCCCCAGCTAGTGCGCAGCGACTTCTCAGGGGTGGCTCTGCGGATCGTGAGGGCGGCGTCCGGCAGCCAGCGGGCGCGCTCCTCGGCATTCTCCCAGGCCCGATAGAGTACGGCGAGCGGCACCGCCAGCGTCCTGCTGACGCTGATCTCGTAGCCGTCCGGCCGCTGGTGCTTCTCGCGCAGGCCGCGCTCCTTCTCGTAGGCGACGGTGACCGACTGCTGCCACCAGCTGCCGATCTCGTAGTGGGCGGCCAGATGGGCAACGATCTCCTTGTGGCTCATCTCAGCCGCGCCCGCCGCGTCCAGCTCGCGGAACCACTCCTCCCACACCTTGCCCGTCTTCGCGCACACCGCCTCATCGCTCGCGCGGCTCGCCTGCTTCGCTTCGGCCATCGTGCCCCCCTTGGAAAGAGATTCGCCTGCTAGCGCTCCCGCGAGTTGACATTCGAGCGCCAGGCATGTACGCCCTGTCGCAGCACCTGGAAGGTGGCCTCGAGCAGCTCGACCCCGACCAGGATAGCCACCGTGACGAAGGCGAGCGCCACCGCCGCGGCCAGGTGGCCCAGGCCGATGATCGCGCCGATGGCGGCGAGGATCCAGATCACCGCCGCCGAGGTCACCCCCAGCACCAGTCCCTCGCGCGCCAGGATCACCCCTCCGCCGAGAAAGCCGATGCCGGTGACCACCTGACCCAGCACGCGCGTCGGGTCGGCGTGCTCGCCCGCGAAGGAGGCGCCGAGCTGAACGAAGAACTGCGTCCCCATGCAGATCAGGATGCTGGTGCGGATGCCGGCGGGCTTGCCGCGCAGCTGCCGCTCCAGCCCGACGACGCCCCCGCAGAGCACGGCGGCGCCGATGCGGAGCCAGAAATCGGCAAGAAAGGGATTCAGCACATCCTGGAGGCCAGTCATCACGAGGGCGGGAGCGGGTGAGGGTGGCGGATGAAAGCTCTGACATTCTCGCTGCCGTGGCGGGCGTCGTCAACGGCAGCGCGCAAGGGGAGCGGAGCCGCGAGGCGATGGTCCCCGCCCGGCCGGGCTTTGACCTCCCGGGTGATCCTCCGTATCTTGGGGCAGCCGTCCTACACGGCAGCCTCACTTCTCTCCCGCCCGCCGCGGCCCCGTGCGAGCGCGCGCCGTCTCCTCGGCAGTTCTGGGCCGCCAATCACACCCAGAGGGCGTTCCGCCCGGGGAGGTGCCTATGCTTCGCCGCTCTTTGCTGCTCGTCCTGCTCGCCGCCTGTGCCCCTGCTGCCCCGCCTCCAGCGGCCGCGCCTCCCGCACAGGCTCACGACCACGCTGCTCATGACCACACGGGTGCCGCACCCGAGCAGCTCGGCAGCGTCGCTTTCCCGGTCTCCTGCAGCGCAGAGGCGCAGCAGCGCTTCGGGCGCGCGGTGGCGATGCTGCACTCCTTCTGGTTCGAGGAGGCGGAGAAGGCGTTCAGCGGCGTGGCGGAGGCGGACCCGAAGTGCGCGATGGCACATTGGGGCCGCGCCCTGACGCTGATGGGCAACCTCTTCGCGGGCCCGCCACCGGAGGCGAACCTGAAGGCGGCGCTGGCGGCGGCGGAGCGGGCGGAGGCGCTGGCGGGCTCCGCATCCGCGCGTGAGCGCGGCTACATCGCCGGTGCGCTCGCCCTCACGCGTGACCAGGAGCGGCTCTCGCACGCCGAGCGCATGCAGCGGCACGAGGCCGCGCTCCGCGCCCTCCGCGAGACGGCGCCTGACGACATGGAGGCGACGATCTTCTATGCCCGCGCGGTGATCGGGAACGCACCGCCGAGCGATCTCACCTTCGCACGGCAGAAGGAGGCTGCCGCCATCCTCCAGCCGCTCTTCCGTGAGCACCCGAACCATCCCGGGCTCGCCCACTACCTGATCCACGGTTTCGACTCGCCCCAACTCGCCGAGTACGGGCTGGAGGCCGCACGCGCCTACGCGGAGATCGCCCCTTCGGCCCCGCATGCGCTGCACATGCCCTCCCACATCTTCACGCGCCTGGGATACTGGGACGAATCCATCGAGACCAACCGCCGCTCGGCCAACGCGGAGCCCGTCCCCGATGCGGCCGTCCATCCCCTCGACTACATGGTCTACGCCTACCTGCAACAGGGGCGTGACCGGGCAGCGGGAGAGGTGGTGGAGCGGGTGGTGCAGCTCCCGGACCGCTTCTACGGGGGCGTCATCGGCTACAACTTCGTCGCCATGCCGGCGCGCTTCGCGCTCGAGCGCGGCCGCTGGGAGGAGGCGTCGAGGCTCACCGTGCCCACCGGCGCCGCACCCTTCGTCACGGCGGTCGCCCACTTCGCCCGCGCGATCGGGGCGGCGCGCAGCGGGCAGCCGGCGCTCGCGCGCGAGGAGGTCGCGGCGCTCGCCGCGCTGGAGAACACGCTCGAGGAGCAGAAGAACAGCTACTGGGCTACCATCGTCGGCGCGCAGCGTCTCGCGGCCACCGCCTGGCTCGCCCGCGCCGAGGGCAGGGACGAGGAGGCGCTGCGGGTGGCGGGAGCAGCCGCCGAGCTCGAGGAGACCATCGAGAAGCATCCGGTCACGCCTGGCCCGCTGCTCCCCGCACGCGAGCTGCTGGGCGACCTGCTGCTCGAGCTGAACCGGCCGGCGGAGGCGCGGCAGGCATACGAGAAGTCGCTCGAGCGCGAGCCCAACCGCGCCCGCAGCCTCTTCGGTGCCGCGCGCGCCGCCGAGCTGGCCGGTGACCTCGAGAGCGCGCGCACGCGCTACGCGGAGCTCGCGCAGCTCATGGCCCCCTCCGATGGCGATCGCGCGGAGCTGCGGGTCGCCCGGGAGTTCATGGCGCGGCGGTAGGAGGGGCCCGGACGGCCGCCTCTCCCTGGCGGCCGCCTCCGTTCCGCTGTAGATCCTGCGGGTGGATCCTCGTCGATCCACCCGCCGCTTTTTTGGTCCCGCCACAGCAGAGGAGCAGAGATGGCCGCGCAGCCAGGAACGGGCGAACGGATGGAGGATGTGAGGGAGCTGCAGGAGCGCCGTGCGCCGCTCGAGATGAGCCCGGAGGAGTTTCGCGCGCACGGCCACAGGCTGGTGGACCGGATCGCGGAGTTCCTGGCCTCGCTCCCCGAGCGACCGGTGACGCCCGCCGAGCCGGTGGACGCGGTGCGAGCGGCGCTCGGCGGCGACGGCCTACCCGCGTCGGGTGCGGACCCCGGACGGCTGCTCGAGGAGGCCGCGGAGCTGCTCGTCGAGCACTCGCTCTTCAACGGGCATCCCCGCTTCTTCGGCTTCATCACCTCCTCCGCCGCGCCAATCGGTGCGCTGGGCGACCTGCTCGCCGCGGCGGTCAACCCGAATCTCGGCGGGTGGACCCTCTCTCCCGTCGCCACCGAGATCGAGGCGCAGACGGTACGCTGGACCGCCGAGATGCTCGGCTACCCGACCGACTGCGGCGGCCTGCTGACGAGCGGCGGCAACATGGCCAACTTCATCGGCTTTCTGGCCGCCCGGCGAGCCAGGGCGGGCTGGGACGTGCGGGAGGAGGGAGTCGCCGCCGGGCCGCCGCTGCGGGTGTACGCCTCGAAGGAGACCCATACCTGGATCCAGAAGGCCGCCGACCTCTTCGGGCTCGGCACCGGCTCCATCCGCTGGATCCCCACGGACGCCCGGCTGCGCATGGACACCGCCGCGCTGCGCGAGCGCATCCGCGAAGACCGGGAGCGGGGGGATGCGCCCTTCCTGCTGGTGGGCACCGCGGGCTCGGTGAGCACCGGCGCGATCGACCCTCTCCCCGAGCTGGCCGCCATCGCCCGCGAGCACAACCTCTGGTTCCACGTGGACGGCGCCTACGGCGGCTTCGCAGCCGTCCTCCCCGATGCCCCGCCCGCGCTGCGGGTCCTCGCCGAAGCGGACTCGGTGGCGGTGGACCCGCACAAGTGGCTGTACGCGCCGCTGGAGGCCGGCTGCGCGCTGGTGCGCGACCCACGCGCCCTGCGCGACACCTTCAGCTTCCGCCCGCCCTACTACCATTACGACGACGAGGCCGGTGAGCTGCTCTTCTACCATGAGTACGGGATGCAGAACTCCCGCGGCTTTCGCGCCCTCAAGGTCTGGCTGGCGCTGCGGCAGGTCGGGCGCGAGGGCTACGTGCGGATGATCTCGGACGACATCGCGCTCGCCACCGAGCTGTACCGCCTGGCGGATGCGCACCCCGAGCTGCAGGCGTTCACCCACGACCTGAGCATCGCCACCTTCCGCTACCTCCCCCGCGACCTGCGCCCCGGCACCCCCGAGGTCGAGGAGTACCTGAGCCGCCTGAACACCGAGCTGCTCGACCGCCTGCAGCAGAGCGGCGAAGCCTTCCTCACCAACGCGGTGATCGAGGAGCGGTTCCTGCTTCGCGCCTGCATCGTGAACTTCCGCACCTCGCTCGCGGACATCCGCGCTCTGCCCGAGATCGTGGTCCACATCGGCCGCGACGTGGATACGGAGCTGCGGCCGGAGGCGCTCGGCGGCCCGTGAGCTGAGCCTCTTCGCCCGTGAGCGCGCCCACCGACGCAGCCACCGTTTCCGGCCTCACGCATCCTCTCACGTCGGGAACACCAGCCCGTGCTCCTCGCACAGCCGCGGCACACTCTCGAAGTCGAACTCGATGCCGTACCGGTCCGGCAGCTCCGGCTGATTTGCGGATTCGGCGGGGTCTCCGGCGTCTGCGGCCGTCACCTGGTCGGCCAGCTCGTCGAAGAAGTGCTCGAACCCGGCAGGCTAGATGATCTCCAGGATGCGGCAGGGTGTGTCGCCGGCGTTCCAGAAGGTGTGCCACTGGTTGCGCGGCTTGAAAACCAGGTCGCCCGGCTCGGCGTAGAGAACATCGGCGCCGAGCTGCGCGCCCATGCGTCCCTCCAGGACGTAGCTATACTCGTCCTCCTTGGCGTGCCGGTGCAGCGGGGCGCAGAGCGTCCGCGGGGGAATCGGATGCTCGACGAGCGAGAACCCTCCGCCGGATTCTGCTCCCCAGATCATGAAGCGCACTCCGAGCGAGCCGAGGTCGATCGTCTTTCCATCCTCCGGCCCGATCACACGGGGTCCCTGCGTGGCATCAAAGCGTCGCCGGATCCCGGTTGCGTTGGTAGTCGCTGCCATGATAGCTCCTCCTCGTCGTGGGTGGTGATCTTCGGACCGCCGCGCTGCCGGCATCGGAAGCGCGACCTGCGGAGGGCACCTTGCACCCCTCCGTCATGTATGCGCAATTCCGAGGCGGAACCGGATACGGCGGCACAAGCCGCCTGCTGAAGCCGCGATGCTTCCTGGAGCGGCACCTCCTGGCCCAGCGGCTCGTGCGGTCGTAGGTTACATGTAACCTACCACCCGGAGGTGGGCAATGTCGGCATCTCAGCGGCCGCGGTCATCACGTGAGAAGGTACGGGAGCATCGGGAGCGGCTGCGGCAGCAGGGCCTGCAGCCGATCCAGATCTGGGTACCCGACGTGCGCTCGCCGGAGTTTATCGCCGAGGCGCATCGGCAGTCGCTCGCCGTCGCGCAGAGCGTACACGCCCGTGAGGATCAGGAGTTCATCGACGCCGTCTCGGAATTGGGCGAGGAATGAAGCGGGGGGAGATCTGGACCGTCGCGGGCGGAAAGGACTACGCCGGAAAGCCTCGCCCCGCGGTGATCGTGCAGGACGACCGGTTCGACGCCACCGACTCGATCACCCTCTGCGCCTTCACAACCGATCCAACGGACGCGCGCGCTTCGACATCCCCGTGATGATCGGCGTGGCCGTCGCCTGCCTCCCCATCTTCTTCACCGGCCACCTGATCGCCCGCTGGGAGGGCGCCCTCTTCCTCGCCTTCTACGCCGCCTACACGGTGTACCTGACGCTGCACGCCATTGACCACCCGGCGCTGGAGAGCTATCGCACCGCGATGGTTTACTTCGTTCTGCCGCTGACTGCGGTGACGCTGATCGTGATGATGGTGCGAGCAGTGCGGGGCGGGCGCGGCGCCTGAGCGGGAATCGCAGCCGCGGAAGAACGCTTCCACGGTCGGGAATCAAGGATCAGGAAACTGAATACACGGTTGCGGAAACCCCCATAGTTTTTCAGCAGGGTTTCGCAACGCGCAAGTGGCTGATCCGCCGTGCGGCTTCGGAGCGTGGCAAGAACGGGCCGATACTGTTGGCGAAATGCCCAGCGGCGCCGGTCCACCGGCGACTGAAGTCGCGGCTGGGACTGCACAAAGCCCACCTGCGTGGGCTGCAACGGCAGCTTCAGTCCGCGAACCTTCGTGGGCACTGAGCGCAAAGCTCGAAGAAGGCGGATCTCGTGCCTTTCCAGCCGCGGTTTCAGTGGTCGGGTGCGCGCAGCGCAGCACCACCGCCGGGGGAGGGGCGGCTACAGTGCCTACCGTGGCACCATAATCCAGGTTCGGCAGGATAGAGTTCCCCCTCTCCTGCGTGCGGGAGAGGGAGTTAGGGGATGAGGGCCCCTACTCCGCGCGCAGCGCGACGCTGGGATCCACGCGGGTGGCGCGCCAGGCGGGCAGTCCGCTGGCGACGACGGCCACCGCGAGCAGCACCAGCACCACCGCGGTAAGTGTGATCGGATCGCGCGGAGAGATCTCGAAGAGCAGCGGCGCGATCTGCGGCCCGGCGAGCAGTGCGGCGATGAGGCCGAGCACGATGCCGAACACCACCAGCCTCACCCCATCCCCGAGCACCAGCCCCAGCAGCCGCTCGCGGTTCGCGCCGAGCGCGGCGCGGATGCCCAGCTCCTGCGTGCGCTGCGCCACCTCGAAGGCCAGCACGCTGTAGAGCCCGATGGCCGCAACGAGCAGCGCCAGCAGTCCGAACACCGTGAACATGGTGGCGCCCAGCGTCCAGGAGCGTCGCTCCGGGTCGAGCACCTCCGCGAAGCTCTGCGCCGTGATGAAACGGACCTCAGGTCCCAGGCCCACGAGCTCCCGCTGGATGACTGGGATCAGCGGCGCCGGGTCGCCCACTGCGCGGACGAGGAGGGCGTGTGGCGCCTCGCGGATGACGTTCTGCGCCAGCGGGACGTAGAACTGCATCGCGGGAGCCTCGATCAGGTCTGTACGGCGCACGTCGCCGACGACACCCACGACCTCGGTGCAGGGCGGTGGCGGCTCACCCTCCGGTACGCCGACGATGATGCACTTCCCGAGCGCCGGCTCGTCCGGCCAGACTGCACGCGCCATCGTCTCGTTGACCACCGCCACACGGGGGGCACCTTCCACGTCGGTCGGGAGGATGCCGCGGCCCCGGCTGGTCCGCAGACCGAGGGCGGCGAAATATTCGGATCCTACGGCATAGGCGAAGGGCACGCCGCCGCCGATGGGCGGGAGCGAATCCAGGCCCGGAACCTCGACGCTGGTCGTAATGACGGTGCGGAACGGCACGCCAACGGAAGCGGCGGCGTGGGCCACTCCCGGGAGCGCATTCAGCCGTTCCTGGGCGTTGCGGTAGAAGGTGGTCTGCTGCTCCTCGGTCACTCCGGGCGCGAAGACCGGCCGCATCATCAGCACGCCCTCGGTGCGCATGCCCAGGTCGAGTGCTTCGACACGCTGCAGGCTCCGCACGAAGAGCCCCGCGCCGACCAGCAGGACCACCGAAAGCGCCGCCTGCAGGATGGTGAGTGCGTTGCGCGTGCGTGAGCCCGCCGCCGAGGTGCCACGGCCGCCGCTCTTCAGCGCGGAGACCAGGTTGGGGCGGCTGGACTGCAGGGCCGGAACGAGACCGGCGGCGACCCCGACCACCAGCGCGAGCACCAGCACGACGCCGAGGGCGCGGGTGTCCACGGCCGAGTCGCCCCAGGCGATGTCGGGGAGCAGCACGGTCCGCACGAGGTTGCCGCCCCAATGGGTGACCAGCAATGCCGCCGCCCCGCCGAGGAGCGCCAGCATCAGGCTCTCCGTCAGCATCTGCGCCAGCAGCCGGCGCCGTGAGATTCCCAGTGCCAACCGGACGCCGATCTCGCGCCGCTGGCGCACGGCGCGCGCGAGCAGCAGGTTGGCCACGTTGGCGCAGGCGATGAGCAGCACGATCAGTGAGACGCCGGCCAGCCACTTCGCCACACTTGCCTCGCTGGAGGCAAGCGGGCCTCGCGCAGCGATCAGGGGGGTGGCCAGCACCTGCGCGCTGCGGGCCGGATCATCCTCCCTCAACTCGGCCCGGCCACTGCGGTAGAGCGTGGTCGTCTCCGCCATGGCGGCCTCGGCAGCGACGCCCGGCGCGAGCCGCCCTACAGCGGCGAGCCAGTAAAAGTTGCGGCTCGTGGTCCGCTGCTCCCAGGCGGCGCCACCCAGCATCTGGCTCAGCGCGGTGTGCAGCGGCAGCCACACGTCCACCCGCTCGAG
>JBPCIT010000161.1:0-3685 GCA_051006015.1 Longimicrobiaceae bacterium | reverse complement strand
AGCGGCGTGCACTTGGCCAGCCCTCTCTCCGTGAGCATGCAGAGCGCGGCGTCGCGCCGCACCGCCAGCATCCCCGCCACCCCGTCGGCGGAGCCGACCTTGACCCCCTTCACCCCCTGCGTCGCCCGGCCGGTAGGGCTCACCTCCTCCTCGGGGAAGCGGATCACGCGGCCCTTACGGGTGATGAGCACCACGTCGGCGGTCCCATCGGTGAGCAGCGCCTCCACCAGGCGGTCGCCCTCCTTGAGGGTGATGGCGATCACGCCGCCCGCGCGCGGGCTGGAGAACTGCTCCAGAGGCGTCCGCTTGACCAGCCCCTCCGCGGTGGCGAAGAGCAGCATCGCCTCCTTCCCATCGCTGGGAAGCGGCAGCAGCGAGGTGATGTGCGTGCCGCGCGGCAGGCCGAGCATCTGGTGGAGCGAGCGGCCCCGCGAGGCCCAGCTGCCCTCGGGCACTTCCGCGACAGGCAGCCAGGAGACGCGGCCGTCGTCGGTGAAGAACATCAGCACGTCGCGGGTGGTGGCGACGAAGACGTGCTCCAGGTAGTCGTTCTCGTAGCGCTCCATCCCCGCGATCACCTTGCCCGCACCGACGCGCCGCCGGTAGAGCCCCATGGGGATCTGCTTGATGAACCCCTCGTAGCTGACGGTGATGACGACCTCCTCGGCGGCGAGGCGCTTCTCGAGCGGCATCCCCGCCTCCTCGCTGACGATGGTGGTGCGGCGGACGTCGCCGTACGCCTCGAGGATCTCCTCCAGCTCGCGACGGACGACGGCGATCTGGCGCTCCGGACTGCCCAGGATCGCCTCCAGCTCGCGGATCCGCAGCTGGAGCGCGCTCCGCCGCTCGCGCAGCTCCTTCGCCTCCAGAGCGGTGAGCCGCACCAGGCGCATGTTCAGGATCGCCTCCGCCTGCCTCTCCGAGAGGTCGAACTGCTTCTGCAGCTTGCGGCCGGCGGTCTCGCGGTTGCGCGAGCCGCGGATCAGGCGCACCACCTCCTCGATGTGCTTCAGCGCGACCAGCAGCCCCTCCAGGACGTGGACCTCGTCGCGTGCCTTCTCCAGCTCCCAGCGGGAGCGGCGCACCACCACCTCGATGCGGTGGTCGCGGAAGCGCTCGAGCAGCTCCTTCAGCGTGAACTCCCGCGGCACCCCCTTGTCGAGCGCCAGGGTGATGACGCCGAAGGTGCTCTGAAGCGCGGTCCACTTGAAGAGCGCGCCCAGCACCTTCATCACGTTGGCGCCGCGCTTCAGCTCGATGACGATGCGGATTCCCTCGCGGTCCGATTCGTCGCGCAGGTCGGAGATGTCGGGGATCTTCTCGCGCTTGACCAGGTCGGCGATCTGCTCGACGATGCGCGTCTTGTTGGTCGCGTAGGGGATCTCGGTTACGACGAGCTGCTCCCGGCCGCCGCGGCGCTGCTCGCGGGTCACGCGGGCGCGCATCACCACGCGCCCTCGTCCCTTCTCGTACGCCTGCCGGATCCCCTCGCGGCCGACGATGATGCCGCCGGTCGGGAAGTCGGGGCCGGGGATGAAGCGCATCAGGTCGGCGACGCTACACTCGGGATGGTCGAGCAGGTGGATGGCGGCGTGGACGACCTCGCGCAGGTTGTGCGGAGGGACGTTGGTGCTCATTCCGACGGCGATACCACTGGAGCCGTTGACGAGCAGGTTGGGCACCTTGGCCGGCAGCACCGTGGGCTCGAGCAGCCGATCATCGAAGTTGGGGGCGAAGTCCACCGTCTCCTTGTCGATGTCGCCCAGCATCTCGGTGGCGATCTGCGCCAGCCGCGCCTCCGTATAGCGATAGGCGGCCGCACTGTCGCCATCGACGCTGCCGAAGTTGCCCTGCCCCTGAATCAGCGGATATCTCAGCGAGAAGTCCTGCACCATGCGCACGAGCGCATCATAGACCGCGCTGTCGCCGTGCGGGTGGTAGCGCCCCAGCACGTCGCCCACCACCGTTGCGCTCTTCTTGAAGGGCCGGTTGGGTGCAAGGCCGCTCTCGTGCATCGCATAGAGGATGCGCCGGTGCACGGGCTTGAGCCCGTCGCGTACGTCCGGCAGCGCCCGCTGCACGATCACGCTCATCGAGTAGTCGATGAACGAGGCGCGCATCTCGTCTTCGATCAGACGGGGAAGGATCTTCTGCTGCGAGTTCGGATCAGTCATCAGTTCGCCTGGATACGGATCGGTTCAGGGTATCACGGGCCGCGTGTTACACGTACACACCAGCCTCTTCGCGTTGGAATGACGACACGCAAAGGAGCCGGCGCTGACAGGTGCAATGCGACGCGGTATTGTACCCGAAAAGCCGGGGAAGGTGCCGGAAAAACGGTCCGGCAGGGATCCCGGAAAGGGGCCCCCGGAATGCTTCTTGCCCGATCGACCGCGCCCGTACCACCAGAGTTTCCACGCGGTGATCCGCAGCTCTCGCCTTCGCACATCCGGTTCATGCAACATCGCACACCCCATCCCGCGCCGCCCCATTCCCTGCCCGAGCTACTCGAATCGACATCGGGCGCGGAGCTGAAGTATGAGGTGCCTGACCTTGCAATCACCGGCATCACCACTCACTCGCAAGAGGTGGAGCGGGGAGATCTCTTCGTGGCGATCCGCGGCACCCGTGCCGATGGGCATGATTTCATCGCGGATGCGGTGGCACGGGGCGCGGCGGCGGTGGTGGTCGAGCGGGAGCCGGAGCCGTTGCCGGCCGTGCCGGTGCTGCGCGTCGAGCGCAGCCGGAGGCTGCTGGCGGAGCTCTCCGCCGCCTGGTTCGGCCACCCGGCGCGTGAGCTTCCCCTGGTCGGCATCACCGGCACGATGGGCAAGACCTCGGTGCTCAGCTTCATCGAGACGATCCTCGGGGCGGCGCAGATGCCGGTAGGGAGCGTCGGCTCGCTGGGTGTACGGTGCGGCGGCCAACCGCTGGAGGAGACGGGTCACACACTTCCCGGTCCACTCGTGCTGCACCGGGTGCTGCGCGAGCTGCTCGGGAAGGGGTGCAGGGCCGCGCTGATGGAGGCGACCACGCATGCGCTCACCCAGGATCGTCTGCGCGGCGTGGAGTACGGGCTTGGGGTCTTCACCGGACTGGTTCCACTCGAGCACATGGAGTACCACGACTCCTTCCGGAGCTACGTCGATGCCAAGCTCCGCTACTTCGACCATCTGCAGCCTGGCTCGCCGCTGATCTATTTCTCCGACGATCTCGCGCTTCGCAGCATCGTCGCGGAGAGGGAGGTACTCCCCGTGCCCTGCGGAACCGGCGCGGACGCGGCGGTGCGCGTCCAGGTCGAGAAGATCGAAACCGCGGGCACGATGCTGCGGCTGAGCGCTCCCGGCGGCGTACCCGGGCTTGATGGCGCAGCTTCCGAGCCCTTCGATCTGCGCCTCCAGCTGCCCTTGCTCGGCCACTCCACCGCGACCAATGCGACGCTCGCCGCCGCCGCGGCAGCCGCCCTCGGCGCGACACCCGCCGCGATCGAGGGGGGACTTACATCGCTGCAGCCGGTGCGACGCCGCATGCAGATCGTCCAGCGCGAACCGTTCATCATTCTCGACGACTTCGGCGGCCATCCCAACACCGTGACCGCGGTCTTCGAGGTGATCAGCGCGCTCCCCTGGCGGCGCCTGCACGTGGTGAGCGGCTACCGTGGCACACGCGGCGTGCCGATCAACCG
>JBPCIT010000160.1:0-2863 GCA_051006015.1 Longimicrobiaceae bacterium | reverse complement strand
GCCCCGGGGTTCGGCAGGATAGAGTTCCCCCTCTCCCGCATGCGGGAGAGGGGGTTAGGGGGTGAGGGCCCGCAGCACCTCCCGCAGCGCGTCGATGTCGGCCGCGTCGTTGTAGAGGTTGGGGGCGATGCGGAGCGCGTCTCCACGCAGAGCGGCCACGACGTTGCGCTCGGCGAGCAGCGCCTGCACGCGGGCGATGTCGGTGCCCGGCGGCGCCCGCAGCCCGAAGAGGTGCGCGCCCCGCTCGTCATCCGCCTGCACGCCGAAGCCGAGGGTGCGGGCCTCCGCCACCAGCTCGCTCGTGAGCTGCACGCAGTACGCCTGGATCTCCGCCACGCCCCACTCCAGGAGCTGCTCGAGCGCGGCGATCAGCATCGGCAGCAGGATGAAGTTGCTGCGCTCCCCCACGTCATAGCGGATCGCTCCCGGCTGGTACTCGTCGCGGTAGCTGACCAGTCCACGAAAGTCCTCGCTCCCCTCCCGCCCCAGCCAGCTCTCCTCCAGCGGCACGCCATCGTCGTAGCGCGGGCCGTAATAGGCGAGGCCGATCGAGTACGGACCCAACAGCCACTTGTAGCCCGCGCAGACCAGCGCGTCCGGCTGGATGCGCTGAACGTCGAAGGGGAGCGCGCCCACCGACTGTGTGCCATCGACGATCAACGCGGCGCCCTGCTCGCGCGCCCGTTCGCCGATGCGCTCCAGGTCGAAGCGGGTCCCGTCTGCCCAGTGGACGTGCCCCAGCGCCACCACCGCGGTGCGAGAATCGATCGCCTCCAGCAGGCGCGCGTTCCACTCGCGCCCACGCTGCGGGTGTGCGTCGGGCGGGGCGACGGTGCGCAGCTCGACGCCGTGCTCCCGGCAGAGGCGGCGCCATGCATACACGTTGCTCGGGAACTGCTCACCGGCTACCACGACGTTCTGCCCGCGCTCCCAAGGCGTGTTGCGCGCCACGGTCGCGATGCCGTACGAGACGGCAGGTATGATGGCGATGCGCCGCGGGTCGGGCGCATTCACCAGCCGCGCGAAGAGGCCGCGCGCCCGGTCCGCGTCGGTGAAGAAGTCGGCGGAGCGGATCTGTGCCGGATTGCTCTTGCGCCGGATGCCGGCGATCCCCGCCTCCTCCACGCGCCGGGAGAGCGGCCCCATGTAGGCGCAGTTCAGGTAGTGCAGATTCTCCGGCAGCGAGAAGAGGTCCTTCTTGCAGCTCAGCATGAGCTCAATCCTGCTCCCAGGGTAGCCCCTCCTTGCCGAAGTGCCCGTAGTTGGTCGTCTGCCGGTAGATGGGGCGGAGCCGGTCGAGCCGCTCGATGACGGCGCCAGGCCGAAAATCGAAGGTGCGCACGAAGGCTGCAGCCGCCCGGGAATCGCCGGTGCCGAAGGTATCCACCTTCACTGAGACCGGCTCCGCCACGCCGATGGCGTAGGCGACCTGCACCTCGGCTCGGCGGGCGAGTCCCTCCCGGACCACCTGCCGCGCCACGAAGCGGCCGAAGTAGGCGCCGCTGCGGTCCACCTTACTGGGATCCTTGCCGCTGAAGGCGCCGCCTCCGTGCCGTCCCATGCCGCCATAGCTGTCCACGATGATCTTGCGGCCCGTCACGCCTGCGTCCGCGGAAGGCCCACCCTGCGTGAAGCTGCCGGTGGGGTTGACGAGGATGCGCAGGTCGTAGTGGTACCAGCCGTCCAGCGCACGGGGCACCAGGGTGGCGGCGACGAAGCTGCGGATCGTCTCCCGATCCGTCTCGGCGGCGTGCTGCGTCGAGACCAGTACGTCCGTGACGCCGAGCGGGGTGTCGCCCTCGTAGAGCACCGAGACCTGCGTCTTGCTGTCGGGGCGCAGCCAGGGCGCCGCGCCACTCCTGCGGTACTCCGCCAGGGTACGCGCCAGGCGATGCGCGAGCAGGATCGGGAGTGGCATCAGCTCCGGCGTCTCGTCCGTGGCGTAGCCGAACATGATCCCCTGGTCCCCCGCGCCCTGCTCTCCGGAGAGGCTGGTCTCGGCGTTCACCCCCTGAGCGATCTCGGCGGCCTGCGTGGTGAGGAAGGAGAGGATCCGCAGATTCTCAGGCCGGAAGGGCTGCTCCGGGTCGGTGTAGCCGATCTCCCGCACCACCTCGCGCCCCACCCGCTCGTGATCGACCCGCGCCCGCGAGCTGATCTCCCCCGCCAGAACGACGTGGTTCTCCTTGCAGAGCACCTCGCAGGCGACGCGGCAGTGCGGATCCTGCTCCAGATAGCCGTCGAGGATCGAGTCCGCGATGAGGTCGCAGACCTTGTCGGGGTGTCCCTCGGAGACGGACTCGGAGGTGAAAGTGTGACGCGTCGCCGTCTCTTCACCCAGGATACGGAGGGGGGCTTCCACGTGCTTGCTCATGCTGACCTCATGATCGGGATTGGCCGGCGCGGCGGAAAAGAAAATCCCGCAGCCGCCGTGGGTGCTGGCGGATCTGCGGGATTGCGGATCTGCCACCCTTTAGGTCCGGTTCTCTCCTGCTCGGAGCGGGTCGGGCCAAGTAGGCGGTTGCCTAAAGTCCACCCGTTGTTTCGCCGCCTGCAGGGAAGCAGAACCGGCAGCGCGGCGCTGACGAGCAACGAAAAGGGTCCCGCGTGGCTCATGCCGCGCGGGACCCCCCGAGCGGTTTAGCAGTTGATGACCCGGATGCAATCGCAACAAATCGCCGGGGTGCGCGAGGCACGGCGAACAATATAGCCGCTCGAGGAGCAGCGTCAAGAGCAGCCGGTCACGTCAGCGATCGGCCCGAAGCTCACCTTCAGCCGGCGCGGCCCTCTGGGCAACGCACCGAAACGCGGGGGGGGGGGTTTTTGCGCGCGTCCCTCCCACTTCCCACAAGGGTGGTGACCG
>JBPCIT010000159.1:0-4535 GCA_051006015.1 Longimicrobiaceae bacterium | reverse complement strand
GGCTCGCACCCCTCTCCCAACTTTGGGAGGGGGGATGATTCTGACGCTGGCGCCATACTGTTCCCCCTCTCCCAGAATTGGGAGAGGGGGTTAGGGGGTGAGGGCCGCCGAGGGTGCGCTTCACGCCTGCTATCTGCCCTCCTCCCCATCCTCCTCGCCGCCTGCGCCACCGCCGCTCCATCGGAGCGCCGGGTGATCTCCACCCCCACCGCACCCGCGGCGGTGGGGCCGTACTCGCAGGCAATCCAGGTGGGGAACACCATCTACGTGGCGGGGCAGATCGGCATCGTGCCGGCGACGGGGGAGCTGATCGAGGGCGGGATCGAGGCGCAGACGCGGCAGGCGCTCGAGAACATCCGCGCCATCCTGCAGACGGCGGGGTTCGGGCTCGAGCATGTGGTGCAGGCGCAGGTCTTTCTGGCGGACCTGAACCATTTCGCGGAGTACAATCGCGTGTATGCCGAATTCTTCCCCACCAACCCGCCCGCGCGTGCGACGGTGCAGGCGGAGCGCATCCCGCGGGAAGCGATGGTAGAGATCATTGTGACGGCGGTGCGGTGAGGAAGGCGGCTGTGGATCCCATAGGATCCCGCGACAACAGCAGGCATCCTTCGGACAAGACTCCACCCGCACTTCCGTCCGGCAGGACGGCCGCAGTCCCCTGCCGGGTCTTTAATAGGCCCGGCAGAGCGGATCGGCATCTACACGCGAGCAGGCAGGGGCAGTGAACATCCTGGTACTCAACGTCGGCTCCTCCTCGGTCAAGTTCCAGCTGGTGCGCACGGACGAGGAGCGCATTGCCGGCGACCGCGACGAGCGTCTGGCTCGCGGGCAGATCGAGCGCATCGGCGGGGAGGCGCTCTTCACCTACTCGACGGGTGAGGGGGAGCAGAAGGGAACGGCGGCGATGCGCGACCACCGGGCCGCCGTCGAGCACATCCTCGCCTGGATCGCCGATGCGGGCTCGGGCGTGCCGATCGGGAGCATCGCCGAGATCGAGGCGGTGGGCCACCGGGTGGTGCACGGGGGGGAGCGCTTCGTCCGCTCGGCCCGGATCGACGAGGAGGTGCTGCGCGGCATCGAGGAGATGATCGATCTGGCGCCACTGCACAACCCGCACAACCTGAAGGGCATCCAGGCGGTGCGCACGGTGCTGGGTCCCGCCACCCCGCAGGTGGCGGTCTTCGACACCGCCTTCCACCACACCCTTCCCGAGCCGGCGTACCTCTACGCCATCCCCTACTCGCTCTACCGGCGCTACAAGGTGCGGCGCTACGGCTTCCACGGCACCTCGCACCGCTACGTCGCCTACCGCTACCGGCGGCTCACCGGCCGCACGCGTGAGGAGACGCGCATCATCACCCTGCACCTGGGCAACGGCGCCTCCGCCTGCGCCATCGCCCGCGGCGACTCGGTGGACACCTCGATGGGCTTCACGCCGCTCGAGGGGTTGGTGATGGGCACCCGCTCGGGCGATCTGGATCCGGCGATCCTCGACTACATCTCCGCCAAGGAGGGGCTCTCGCTGCACGAGGTCGAGGGGATGCTCAACAAGCAGTCGGGGCTGCTGGGGATCTCCGGGCTGACGCACGACATGCGCGAGCTGCTCGCCGAGGCGGAGGAGCACGACGACCGGCGGGCGCGCCTCGCGATCGAGATCTACTGCTACCGGGTGCGCAAGTACATCGGCGCCTACCTGGCCGCGCTGGGCGGAGCGGATGCGATCGTCTTCGCCGGGGGCATCGGCGAGAACGCGGCGCTCGTTCGCGCGCGGATCTGCGCGGGTCTCGAGTGGCTGGGGATCGCCGTCGACCCGGAGCGCAACGCCGCGATGACGGGTGGACGGGAGGGACGCATCAGCACGGGGAACACCCGTCCGGAGGTGTGGGTCATCCCCACGGACGAGGAGCTGCTGATCGCGCGCGACAGCTACCGCGTGGTGCAGGGGCTGGAGCCGCGGTACTGATTCGTGGATCGCAGATCGTACCCGCTGGACGTGGATCGTACCCGCGGGTACGATCGACGCCTTGCTTGACATCCGCGGCGACGATCGCTAACGAATAAGAGTGACCCCGAGTGCCGGCCTCCGCTGAAGCCCGCTGGCTCCCGCCTCCGCGGCACATCGCCGACACGACCCGCAGCGCACGTCCGATCCGCGCTCCACCTCATCCTCACGGGAGGCAACACCATGAAGATCATCAAGCACCGGCTGGTGAAGTCGGACAGCAAGGCCTACCCCTACAGCGAGAGCCCGAACTTCGGCGGCAAGATGAAGCCCGAGTACCTGGTGATGCACTACACCGCCGGGCGCAGCGCGAAGGAGTCCATCACCTGGCTGTGCAACCGCAACGCGAAGGCTTCGGCGCACGTGGTGATCGGCCGCGACGGCGAGATCACGCAGCTCGTCCCCTTCGATACCTGCGCCTGGCACGCGGGCGAGAGCAGGTGGGAGGGGAAGACGGGCCTCAACCGCTGCTCGATCGGCATCGAGCTGGACAACGCGGGCCGCCTCACCCGGCACGGCAGCCGCTGGCGGGCGTGGTTCGGTACCGAGTTTGACGAGAAGGACGTGCTGGAGGCGACGCACAAGAACGAGACCTCTGCCGTCGGCTGGCAGCTCTACACCCCCGAGCAGCTCGACGCCGCGCTCGAGCTCTCGCTGCTCCTCGTCCAGCAGTACGGGCTGCGCGACATCATCGGGCACGAGGACATCTCGCCCGGGCGCAAGTCCGACCCCGGACCGGCTTTCCCAATAGCCAGCTTCCGCTCCCGGCTCTACGGCCGGCAGGAGGACCAGCTGCCGACGTACCGCACCATGGCCGAGCTGAACGTCCGCAGTGGTCCCGGCACGCAGCACGACCTGATCCCCGGCAGCCCGCTGCCCAAGGGGACGCGCGTCGAGGTGCTGCGCGAGCAGGAGAGCTGGCGGCTGGTGGACGTGCTGGATACGGTGAAGGGCGTCATGGACATGCAGGGCTGGGTCCACCACCGCTTCCTGGAGCGGGCGAGCTGATCCTCGCCTCCCCCCTGCCGCGGCGCCTCCTCTCCCGGCAGGGGGACCACACCTCATCGCTCGCAGCCCCGCCCCTCCGGGCACACGCCCGGGCCACCGTCCGCGCTCGAAGGCAGCTCCTATGCGGTACCACAACCTCGACCTCTGGATCGACGCGAGCGCGGACGGCGGCTACCCGCTGCGGGCGAGCTGCGAGCGGCATGGCGAGAGCCAGGGTCTGCTCGCGCTCGATCCGGCGGAGCTGGGGGAGTGGCAGCGTGCGCTGGAGGCGGGAGAGGCCGGCCGCGCGCAGCAGATCGAGCTGGGAAGCCGCCTCTACGCGGCTCTCTTCGGCACCTCCGAGGTAGGCGCCCAGTTCGCCAGATGCCGCGCGGCGGCGTCGGGTCCTGAGCAGGGAATCCGGCTGCGGCTGCGGATCGACCCTCCGGAGATCGCCGCCCTGCCCTGGGAGTACCTCTACTCGCCGAAGGAAGAGTGCTTCGTCGGCGCCTCCATCCACACCCCGCTCGTCCGCTACCTCGAGATCTCGCAGCGGATCCGCGAGCTGGAGACCACGCCGCCCCTGCAGATGCTCGTCCTGATCTCGCAGGGGAGCGGCCCGGGTGCGGCGCGCGAGAAGGCGCATCTGCTCAAGGCGCTGGAGGCGGTCGAGGGTCAGGTCGAGCCTACCTTCCTCGAGGAGCGCGTCACCTGCACCGCCATCAGCGACCTCCTGCTCGAGCGGAAGTTCCACCTCCTCCACTTCATCGGCCACGGAGAGTTCGAGGACGACAGGGGCTACCTCCTCCTGAGCGATGAGGAGGGCGGGGACGAGTACGTCGATCAGGAGCGCTTCGGCAGCCTCTTCCTCAACCATCCGACGCTGAAGCTGGTCGTCCTCAACGCCTGCGAGGGGGCGCGGGTCTCGACCACCCGCTCGCTGGTGGGGATGGCGCCCCAGATCGTGAAGCAGGGGATTCCGGCGGTCGTCGCCATGCAGTACGCCATCTACGACACGGAGGCGGTCCTCTTCGCGCGGGAGTTCTACTTCTGGCTCTTCCGCAGCTGGAACCGGGGACGCGTCGAGGTGGCGATGGCGCACGCGCGCAACCGCCTGGGCGCGGAGTTTCCGGAGAGCCGCGCGGTCGGCGCTCCGGTGCTCTTCATGTACGCTCCGGAGGGAGTGCTCTTCGACGTCACGGGTGACCGCCTGCTCCCCCTGGGCCTGGGGCGGCGGGAGATGCACACCCAGCGCGAGATCATCCGCACGCGCGAGCGCAACATCCGGCTGCTCATGGAGGAGCAGCGGCGCACCGGCGATCCCGCGGCCGCGGCCGATCTCTCCCGCGAGCGGGCGGAGCTGGCCGGAATCCAGCGCAGGATCAGGTTCCGCAACCTCTCCCTCGCGGCGGCGGCGGGAGCGGCACTCACCGTCTTCCTGCTGCTCTGGATCGGCGTCTTCAACCTGCTGCCCCGCTGGCTCCAGCTCGAGACGTACGGCGTCTGGATCGCGGATGCCTTCGCGGGAAAGACGGTGGACGAG
>JBPCIT010000158.1:0-6882 GCA_051006015.1 Longimicrobiaceae bacterium | reverse complement strand
ATACGGAAGTGACCGATGTGTCGGCGCGGGAGCGCGCCCGCGCCGACTCGATCGCCGCCTTCGAGGCCGCCGAGCGCAAGCGCCAGGCGCGTCTGCGCTCGGGGGGGATGGCGCGCGCACGTGCGGTGCTGACGGACATCGTCTACTTCGAGTACGACAGCTTTGAGCTGGGCATGGACGCGCAGGACCGCCTGCGCGAGAAGGCGGAGATCCTGCGGGCCGACCTCGGCATCCGGCTGCGCATCGAGGGGCACACCGACGAGCGCGGCTCGAACGAGTACAACCTCGCGCTGGGGCAGCGCCGCGCGGAGGCGGTGCGCACCTTCCTCGGCGGCTACGGGATCGGCGCGGACCGGCTCGCGACCATCAGCTACGGGAAGGAGCGGCCACTCGTCGAGGGCTCCGGGGAGGCGGCCTGGGCGCGCAACCGCCGCGCGGAGTTCGCCGTGACCGCCGGCGAACTCACCATCGCTCCACCCGAGGGGCGGTGATGAGGCCGCGGCACCTTGCGCCCCTGCTGCTCTGCACGCTGCTGGCGGCCTGCGCGACCAAGCGGGATCTGCGCGACCTGCAGACGGAGGTCACCTCGCTGCGCACCTCCCAGGAAGCCATGCTCCGGGAGATTCAGCGGCAGAACGCGATGCTCCTCGATTCCGTAGGCGCCCAGACGCGGCGTCTGCGCGGGGATCTCGGCAACCAGCTAGTGCAGATCGAGCGGCAGCTGGTGCAGATCCAGGAGCTGACCGGCCAGGGGCAGCGCCGCCTGACGGAGATCCGCGAGCAGATGCGCGGGCGGGAGGAAGCACTCAGCGCCGGCGGCCTGAGTGAATCCGCGCCCTCCGCGGCCAGCCCCGAGGAGCTGTACAACACCTCGCTCGCCGCGTTTCGCCGTGGCAGCTACTCGACCGCGCGCACCGGCTTCGAGGAGTTCCTGCGCGCCTATCCGCAGCACGCCCTCGCCGCCGAGGCGCAGTTCCACGTCGGCGAATCGTATGCGGAGACGCGGGATCTGCCACGTGCCCTGGAGGCGTACGGGCGTGTCCTGGAGCGCTATCCCCAGTCGCCCCGCGCCCCTACCGCCCTGTTTCGCGGCGGGACGATCGAGCTGGGACGGGGGAACCGGGACGCCGCCCGCACGATGTTCAACCAGCTGGTCACTGCCTACCCGCGCAGCCCCGAAGCGCCGCAGGCGCGCGAGCAGCTGCAGCGGATGGGGAGGCGGTAGGGAGGCCGCGGCCGGCCCCCTCCCCCTAGCCCCCTTCCCCGTAAACGGGAGAGGGGGAACAATCCTGTACCGAACCGCGGCTCCCGTGCTACGGCAGGATCTGCAGTGCTCCCCTCCCCCTCTTGCGGGGGAGGGGCTGGGGGAGGGGGGTCCCAGCGCCCCGGCAACGCAGGGGAAACCGGGATGCATCTTGGTGGTATAAGGGCAGATCTGAAGGGAACTTGTGTGGCCGCTCCCTTTGCCTGGCCTGATAGCCCATAGCCCAGATGCGCTGCCCTTTCTGCCATCACACCGAGGACCGGGTCGTGGACTCGCGCACCAGTCGCGGCGGGCGCGCGGTGCGCCGCCGCCGCGAGTGCCTGCGCTGCCTGCGGCGCTTCACCACCTACGAGTACATCGAGGAGCGGCCGCTGCAGGTGCTGAAGAGTGGAGGGGAGATCGAGGCGTACGACCGGCGCAAGCTGCTGCGCGGCATCCAGGTCGCCTGCGCGAAGCGGCCCATCGGGCCGAACGAGATCGAGGAGATGGTCGAGAGCATCGAGCGGGCGCTCGACCGCGCGGACACCTCGGAGGTCGAGAGCCGCGCCCTGGGCGAGCTGGTGATGGAGCGGCTCAAGACGCGCGACCACATCGCCTACGTGCGCTTCGCCTCCGTCTACCGAAACTTTCAGGATCTGACGGAGTTTTATGATGAGCTCAAGGACCTCGACGCGCGCAGCGCGCAGCGGGAGCTGGAGCGCTATCAGCAGGAACTTCCCCTGACTCCCGTGGAGGCGGGCGCCGGGGAAGCGGCCTCCGCCCAAGGAACCGTGTCATGATCGTCTTCAAGCCGCGCTCCGCGGAGATGCCCTTCCTGGATCACCTAGAAGAGCTTCGCTGGCGTCTCCTCTGGAGCCTGGTGGCGCTCGTGGTGACCACCGGGATCGGTTTCTACCTGGTGACGCACTTCGATGTGCTGGGCATCCTGATCGAGCCGATCCGCCCCTTCCTCGGGGACTCGAAGCTCAAGTACCTCAGCCCGATCGACCCCTTCTTCATCACCCTCAAGCTCGCCATCCTGGTGGGGGTGATCCTCGCCTTGCCGGTGATCGTCTACCAGGCGTGGGCGTTCTTCGCGCCCGCGCTGATGCCCTCGGAGAAGCGGGCCATCATTCCCAGCCTCTACCTGGGAGTCTTTCTCTTCGCCGCGGGCGCGGCGATGGCTTACTACATGGTGATTCCGCTGGCGCTGAGCTTCTCGATGGGCTTCCAGACGCAGAGCCTCGAGCAGAATATCGTCATCGGGGAGTACCTCGGCGTGGTGATCCGGCTGCTGCTGGCCTTCGGATTCGCCTTCGAGCTGCCGGTCGTCATCCTGGTGCTCTCGTTGCTGGGGATCGTCACCCCGGAGTTCCTCACCGCGAACCGGCGCTATGCCAGCCTGATCATCACGGTCGCCGCCTGCGTGCTGACACCGGGCGACGTGGGCAGCTCGATCTTCATGATGGTTCCGCTCTTCATCCTCTACGAGATCAGCATCCTGCTCTCGCGCGCCGTCGCGCGGCGGCGGGTGGCCGCCCCGGCGCTGGAGGGTTGATGCGGCCTGCGGGCACCTTCGGTCGCGCCGGGCTCCTGCTGCTGGCGCTGGCGATCTTCTGCGCGCCCGCCGCGGCGCAGCAGCTTCCGGTGCGGCCGTCCCCTCGCGCTCCCGCCGCCGCTGCCGACACCCTGCCGGCCGACACCGCGGCGCAGCGGCGCGCGGCGGCGCGGGCGGAGCCGGATTCCATCCTGCAGGCGCTCCTCGCGCTCGAGGGCTTCATCGCCACCGAGTACTCGGCTGAGACGGCGGTCTTCCAGGCGGGAGAGCGGGTGCTGCGGCTGCGCGGGGAGGCGGAGGTGGTCCGGCAGGGCGACCGCCTCACCGCGGACTCGATCATCTACCGGGAGCAGACCCGAATCGCGGAGGCGTACGGCAGCCCCAAGGTCACCAGCGCCGGCCAGCAGGCGGAGGCGCTCGAGGGCCAGGTGATGTTCTACGACCTGGAGCGCCAGCGTGCCACCGTGGTGCAGGGGCGCACGCAGTTCAGCCAGGGCTCCACCTGGTTCGTGCAGGGCGACGTGACCGCCGAGGCCGCCCAGCGCTTCTACACCACCGCGGGCATCTTCACCACCGACGACCGGCCGGAGCCGAAGTACCACTTCCAGTCCGACAAGATCCTGATGGTCCGCGACCGGATCATCGTAGCCCGCCCGGCGCGCCTCTACTTCGAGAACGTGCCGGTGATGTGGCTCCCCTTCCTGGTGCAGGACCTCACGAGGGGGCGGCGCAGCGGACTGCTCACGCCGCGCTTCGGGGTCAACGACATCGTGCGTACCTCCACGGGCTACACGCGCGAGATCTCGAACCTGGGCTTCTACTGGGCGATCAACGACTACATGGACGCCCAGATCGCCGGGGGCTGGCGCAGCGGCGTCGCCACCTCGGTGCTGGGGAGCACGCAGTACCGCTGGCGGCGGCGCTTCCTGGACGGGAACTTCAACTTCCAGCGCTTCTGGGAGGAGAGCGGCAGCCGGCAGTTCGTGCTCTCGAGCTCGAACCGGTGGAAGCCGGATGAGCGCTCCAACATGGCGGTGACGGGGAACTACGCCACCTCCTCGCGCTTCGTGCGCGAGACGAGTACCGACCCGCGCGAGGTGCGGCAGGATCTGCGCTCCGACCTGTCGCTCGGGCGGCGCTTCGATTGGGGGAACGTGAACTTCGGGGCGCGGCGTTCCCAGTCTATCCTCGACGACCGGGTGGACATGACGCTCCCGGACGTCGGCGTCGTGCTGAACCCGATCACCCTCTTCCGCGAGCCGCTGCCGGAGCAGGCGCGCTGGTACAACAACGCCACCCTGACGCTCTCCGGGACCGGCTCGCGCGCCATCACCACCGGAATCGCCAACTTCCAGCGTGGCACGCAGGACATCGAGCGGACCAACGCCTCGCTCAACCAGTCGCTCAACGTCGGCAACCTGAGCTGGAGCAGCAGCGGCTTGCTGAACCGCAGCGTCCTCGCCGAGCTGGCGGGTGACACGGTGATGCCGCGGCGCGACGACGATCAGGGCAGCTGGAGGACCTCCCTCAGCTACCGCCAGCGGCTGGTCGGCAACACGGCCATCTCGCCGAACGTCAGCATGTCGCGCGACTACCGCCGCGACCTGCGCAGCGGGGGAGAGTACGTGGCGGGACCCGCGCGTCTGAACGTCGGGGCGGGGCTGAGCCCGGATCTCTACGGCTTCTTCCCCGGCGTCGGCCCGTACTCGATGATCCGCCACAACCTGCGCCCCTCGATCTCCTACGGCTACTCTCCGCAGGTCGAGCAGACGGCGCTGCAGGACACCGTCTTCGGGACCTTCTCCGGGCGGGCGCAGAACCGCGTCTCGCTGAGCCTCTCGCAGACCTTCGAGGCGAAGCTGCGCACCCCATCGGCTCCGGCCAGGGAGCCGGCAGCGGACACGCTGGGGGGGGATACCGTGGTGGTCGGCGTGGGGACGCCTCCGGCCATGCCGCAGCAGGCGCAGAAGGTCCAGCTCCTCTCGGTCACCACCAGCGCCCTGGAGTACGACTTCCTGCGACCGCAGGAGGGGCTGAGCGGCTTCGTCACCCAGCGCGTCAGCAACAGCATCCGCTCGGACTTCCTGCGCGGGCTGAACCTCGACTTCTCGCACGAGCTCTTCGATCCCTCGGGACTGGATACCGATGCTCGTGTAAGGGGCGAGCAGGGCCGCTTCGCGCCCTATCTCTCGTCGTTCAACACCAGCTTCTCCTTCGGGCAGGGCTCCGCCTTCTTCCAGTTCCTCGGGCGCGTGCTCGGGCGGACGGAGGAGTCGATCACCCCGCCGGGCGCTGTGGTCCCGGAGTCCCCGCTCCCCGGCGACGAGGAAGAGCGCGGCGGGGATCTCTTCGGCGCCGGCCGGCCGGGCTCCGAGTCCTTTACCAGCAATCCGCGCGGGATGGGCTCCGGCCCCTGGAACGTCAACCTCAGCTACTCGCTGCTCCGCTCGCGGGGCAGCGCGACCCGTACCGGCACGGGTGGCGGCTTCGGTCCCAGCGAGAGCCAGACCGTGATCGCGGGGATCAACTTCTCGCCCACACGCAACTGGGCGGTGAACTGGAACACCAGCTACTCGATCACCGACGGGCAGTTCGGCGAGCACCGGCTCAACCTGCGGCGCGACCTCTACCGCTGGCAGGCGAACATCGATTTCACACGCACCGCCTACGGGAACACCGCCTTTTACTTCACGGTACATCTGCTTGACCTGCAGGACCTCAAGGTCGATTATCGCGAGCGGAACATCGGTCGGGACCGCGCGTTCTGAGGCTGCGGGCGGGCACGACCGCCGGGGAGGAAGGCATGCGCAAGCTGTGGATGGTGTTGCTCGCGGCGGTGTTCGCGGGCTGCTCGGATGGACGGATCACGGATCCGATCGACCCGGTGGAGCGTGTGCCCAGGGCCCTCGGCGCGGAGTACGAGTGGATCTTCCGCGGCTGGGACGGTACCCGCCCCGTCGGCCAGCCCTCGGTACGGCTACGCTGGGATCTCCCCACCAACTGGAATGGCGAGGTCTTCCGCGTCTACGGCAGGCGCAGCGGGAGCGGCAGCTACCTCCTCCTGGCGACGGTCACCTCCTGCGCCGAGGGCCGCTGCCGCTACACCGACCTCAACGTCGCCTCCGGACAGGGCTACGACTATTACGTGGCCACGGTGGACCAGCGGACCGACCGCGAGACCCCCTCCCAGAGCGCCGTGCAGGTGGACGTGCCGCGTATGGCGCCGCCCGCCGCTCCGCGCCCGGACACCGTGGTCGCACTCGACAACGCCCTCTATCTGCGCTGGCTCCCCCCCGGAACCGCGGCCGACACCGCGATCTGGAAGTACCAGATCTATCTCGTCGAGCTGAGCGACAACAGCGCGCAGTCGGTCCTCTATCAGGTCGGAGAGACGGACGCGACCGGCTTCCTCGATCTGCGGGCGACCAACGGCGTCGAGTACAGCTACCGCATCGCGGCGGTGGACTTCGACGGCCACATCAGCGAGATGAGCCCGCTGCTGCGCGGCGTCCCCCGCCCCGACTACACCGCCGAGGTGATCTACGCCTTCGCCGACCGCGCGGAGCGCAGCGGCTTCCGCTTCGTGGCCTCGGACGACCTGGACCCGATCGTCCCGGGCACTTCCGCCGAGGCGCACTGGCGGCTGGAGATCGCCGACGGCGAGTGGATGGTTCGCCCGCTGAACGGGGCGGAGATCCACCCCACCGGCGTCTTCACCACCGCGCTCACCTGCGGCCCGCGCAGCGACGCGGATTGTGTGTCGGTGGATCAGGCGCCGGCCAGTGGGTACGGCACGAGCCCGGTGCCGGTCTTCTCCGAGTACACCTACCTGCTGCGCGTCCCCGGCGCCTCCGCCCCCCGCTACGCCAAGCTCCGCGTGACGCTGCGGGGCAGCGATCAGAACGGCCGGCTGATGGTCTTCGACTGGGCGTATCAGACGCGGCCGGGAGTGCGCAGCCTTTCGATCGCAGCCGGCCAGTAAAGCGGCTCATCCGGACGACGATTCGGCGGCGGGGCGATTGTGCGCGACCCAACCAACTTTTCTCTTTTCTGTCCCCCAGTGGGGAAAAGGATGAGGGAG
>JBPCIT010000157.1:0-5703 GCA_051006015.1 Longimicrobiaceae bacterium | reverse complement strand
AGGCGGAGCCAGAGCTCGAAGTCCTCGTGGAAGCGCAGACTCTCGTCGAAGAGGCCGGCGTCCAGCAACGCCGCGCGCCGCGCCACCACCGACGAGGTCAGGACGACGCAGCTCCCGCGCAGCAGGCCCTCGAGGGTAACCGCACCCTCCGATGGGTGCCTCCCCATAAAGGTCTCCCCCGCCTCCTCGCCCTCGCCGAAGAAGGTCGCATCGGCATAGGCGAGGTCGAGCTCCGGGTGCGACCTTAGAAAGTCGATTTGCGAGGCGAGGAACTCGGGATGCCAACAGTCGTCGCTGTCCAGAAAGGCCACGTATTCGCCGCGGGCCTCACGGATGGCGGCGTTGCGCGCGGACGAGGGTCCGCCGTTCGGCTGCCGCCGATAGACGATGCGCTTCGCGAACGGCGCGAGAACTCGCTCGAGCTCCTCCGTGTCCGGCGAGCCGTCGTTCACCACGACGACCTCGAAGTCCCGGTAGCTCTGCGCAAAGACGGATTCGAGCGCCTCGCCGATGTAAAGCGCCGACTCGTAGGCAGGAATGATCACGCTGACGGTCGGGGATTCCGGCGGATGCGCCGAACCCGGCGGTGCGCTCACGCGTTCCCCTCCAAAGGGAGAGGAACGCAGCAGATGAGGGTCATTACAGTTCGAATTTCTTGCTCTCGTGACGCCGGAAGTATGCAGACCGCACTCCTACGGATCGCTCAACCAGCCGAGGCCTTTCGAGGCGGCACCCGCAGGGGAAGTAGCGTTGGCGCACCGACGTGTGCAACGCGCGTGCCCAGCAGCGACGCCGCGCCTGCCACCCGGGCATGGAACCTGCCCCGGCAGCGGTTCGGTTACGGGCCACGCGTGGACTTCGACACCGGCATTCGCACCACCGGGGAGTGGTATCGTGAGAACGGAAATCTCTGAGACCGAAACGTCAGCTACCCATGCCGACGGTGCTGCACCCCCGCGATCCTCCGCGCTTCGCCGGATGGCGCGGGCGCTGCGGCACACCCCCGACCGCCTGCTGCACGCCGGCCGGCGGCGGGAGCTGCAGGCGCGGCTGCATGCGCGCGGAGTTCCGCGCTCGATCCTTTTCATCTGCTTCGGCAACATCTGCCGCAGCCCGTACGCAGCGCTGCGGATGGCGCAGGCCCTGCCGGAGGAGCTGCGCAACGCGATCCAGATCAGCTCCGCGGGCTTCATCGGCGCGGGCCGACCCTCGCCGAAGGAGGCGGTGGAGGTGGCCGCGGCGCTCGGCACCGATATGGCCGCGCACCGCTCCACTCCGATCACTCCCGACGCCGTGGAGGCCGCCGACCTCGTGGTGGTGATGGACACCGTTCAGTACGGCTGGATCTGCCAGGGCTTCGGGCGCGATCCGGGGGCGGTGATGATGCTGGGCGATCTCGATCCGGAGCGGATCGACACCCGCACCGTCCACGATCCGGTCGAGCAGCCGGCCGAAGTCTTCCGGGAGGTGTACGCACGCATCGACCGCTGCGTCGAGGCACTGGCGGCGCTGATCGCTGACTCGGCGCGTGAGAAAGGGAGTACGGCCCCCTCGCGCGTCGAGTAGACCGGAGGCGGGTAGATGAAGCTGTTGGGGCTCGGCTCCCGGATGGTCGGTCGCGCGCCGCGGTCGGAGGCCGTTCGAGGGAGCTCGACCTGCTCTCCGGTGCATTCGCCGGCTCCCGCCCGGTGCGCGTCATCGACCTCGACCTGCGGGAAACCTCTATGCGGCTGCGCGGCGAGAGGTAGTAGCTGCGCTCGCAAACGCCATTGGTCCGACTCGTGCACCTGCCCTGCCCCGCCTGGAGCGCCAATCCACCCACATCGAGCTGGTATGGCACACGAGAGGATCCAATCTCCCTCCCGGAGCGTGCAACCGCGCCCCGGTGAACTTTTTGCCGTTGCGGCCGTATACGAAGCGCAATGCCTGCCTTCTCCCGCCGAACTCGCGCTGCACGACAGCTGATGCAGGAGTGCAAAAAGCCTTGTTCACCCTTGCGCGGGTCTGGCTCTCCCCAGTGACTTTTCCGGCAGTCACGCAGATCATGCACAGGCGCAGCGAGCCTGGGGCGTTGCGTGGTACCGCGCCAAACGCGCGTCCGGCTGACGTTGCGCTGGCTGCGGGCGTGCTGGCGCTGCTGGCGCTGCACGCGCTTCTCGCCTGGTGGGCACGTGCGCCGGGGGTGCTCACGGAAGCGGACGATGCTACCTACATCCTGCTCGCCGAGTCGCTGCGCAGCTTCGCCTACCACGATCTCTTCGAGGTGGGTGAGCCCTCGCACCGCCAGTATCCGCCTGGCTACCCGGCGCTGCTGCTGCTCTGGGGAACCGCTTTCGGGGAGCGCTTCGATACCTTCGTGATGCTGGGGATCGCGGCGTCCACCGCGGCGCTGGGCCTGGTGTTCTCGGCGCTGCGGCGGCTCTGGTCCACGACTGCGGCTCTGCTCTGCCTGGCCCCGCTGGTGGTCAACCCCTACCTGATCACGCAGGCCGGCAAGGTGGCATCCGAGGCACCCTACATCTTCTTCAGCGTGCTGGCGCTCTGGGCGCTCGCGCGCAAGGAGACATCCCCCCGGTGGCTGATTCTCGCCGGAAGCGCCGCAGTCGCGGCGGCGCTCACCCGCAGCATCGGTGTGACGCTTCTGCTGGCTGTGGGGTTGCACTGGCTGACCGAACGACGCTGGCGTTTGGCAGCGCTCTTCGTTGGAACCTGCGCAGCGTCCGTGGGACTCTGGCTGCTCTGGACAGCTCTCGCCCCGGAGCGGTACCCGGGTAGCTCGTACGTCGCCGATGCCGGCTATCGGGGGCCGCACCAGGAGCGCTCCCTCGTCAGCGTGCTGCTGGTCCGGATGGTCCGCTACATTCCCGGCTATCTGGGCGTGATCCTGCCGCAGCGCCTCCCGCTGCCGGGAAGTGGGGGAATGCTGATCGACAACGTGCTCGGCGCGCTGATCGTAGCTGCGGGCGTGGGCATGGGGTTTTTCGCCTTCTACCGGCGCTGGCGCGTCGCGGTGTTCTACCTGCTCGCGTATGTGCTGCTGCTCGTGCTCTGGCCCTGGCAGCTCAGCCGCTTTGTCGATCCCATCCTGCCGGTGCTCGTTCCGGTCGTACTGCTAGGGGTCGGTGAGCTGGCGGCGCGGATGAAGGCGCGGTGGAGGATGCCCGCGATGGCGCTGCTCGCGCTTACCATGACGGTGGTCGGCTGCAGCCGCACGGCGGAGCTGCTGCGGGCGAACGCGGAGTGCGAGCGCGGTCTCGCCTGGCCTCCGCCGGCCTGCCTCAGGTCCGATCAGCAGAGCTTTTTCGCGGCGGCAGAGTACATCCGCGAGCGAACCCCCCGCAGCGCGGCGCTGGTCGCCTCGAAGGCAGCGCCACTGTATTATTATACCGGCCGCCAGAGCGTTGCTCTGGAGCCGCTCGTGACGGGGCCGCCCGAGCACTTCGTTGCCGAGGCGCAGCGTGCGGGCGCAGAGTATATTCTGCTCGGCACCCTGCACACTCTGGAGGTCGGAGGGCTCGCGGAGGTGGTGGAGGCATCCTGTGAGGAGCTGGCATTCGAGGCCCATTTTCCGCCGCGCACCTATCTCCTCCGCTTCCGTGGAGATGGTGAGGTGGTGGCAGGGAATGCGGCGTGTGAGGCGGTCGCCGAGTACCGGCGAAGGAACGCGGACCGCGATTTTGCCCGGGATCCGTGACCTCGTGCCGCTGATTCCGACCACGACCAGACGGGATGCCGACGTCCCGCATACGGCTGGCACGACTCGGCCGGACGCCTCGCCTCTGGCCCGCGCGATGCATCAGCCTGGGATGAGCAGCGCGTACGAAGGCGGAAGAGGAGGAGGTTTGCCCATTCAGGGATCCCCACACGAGCCAGTCGTTCAGGCTTCGGCAGGCGCGAGCGCGTCGCCCGCGCCCGCAATTGCCGAGCCCGCTCGTTCAGTGGGCAGCGATCGGGTGCTCCGCTCCTCCGATTACCCGATCTATCTGGTGCTGACGGGCCTCATGCTCGCGGCACTCGTGGTCTTTCTGAGATACTGGTTCTCGCTCGACTTCGATGCCATCACCGTCCTTCTCACCCTCGCCTTTCTCTATGCCGTCGGGATCCAGATCCTGACCTGGCTCCTTCTCCCGACCATGCGTCGCCCCCGGCCGATGCCGGTACGCGAGGGCTGGCGGGTCGGCGTGGCCACGACCTTCGTCCCGGGCGCGGAGTCCATCGAGATGCTCGAGGAGACGCTGGTGGCGCTGGTGGCGCTCGAATACCCGCACGAAACCTGGGTGCTCGACGAGGAGGACGACGACCAGGTCCGGGAGCTCTGCCATCGCTTGGGCGCCCGCCATTTCAGCCGCAAGCACCTGCCGCACTACCAGGCGGAGAGCGGCACCTTCCAGGCCCGCAGCAAGATCGGCAACTTCAACGCCTGGTTCCAGGAGGTCGCTTTCGAGCGCTATGACATCATCGTGGGCTTCGACCCCGACCATGTGCCCGCGCCCGACTTCCTGCTGCACGTGCTCGGCTACTTCGACGACCCCAGGATCGGCTACGTCCAGGCGGCGCAGGTCTACTACAATCAGGAGGCGAGCTTCATCGCGCGGGGAGCCGCCGAGGAGAGCTACGGCTACTACTCCGTGAGCCAGATGGCGAGCTATGCCGGAGGCTACCCGATCATCACCGGTTCCCACAACGCGCATCGGGTCGCGGCGCTCCAGGCGGTGGGCGGGTTTCCGCCGCACGACGCGGACGACCTGATGATCACCCTGCTCTATCGCGCCGCCGGCTGGGAGGGAGTGTACGTCCCGAAGGTCCTCGCCCACGGGATCACGCCGGTGGACTGGCCGGGATACCTCAAGCAGCAGCTCCGCTGGGCGCGCTCCGTACTGGACGTGAAGTTTCGCGCCTTTCCCCGCCTGGCGAGCCACCTGCCGCGGAAGGAGCGCCTTCTCGGCTTCCTCCACGGCTTCTACTACCTGCAGGGGCTATGGACGGTGGTGCTGATCTCGGTTCTGGCGGTGATGCTCATCACCGGCGTCACCCCCGCGACGATATCCTACACCACCCTCGCGTATCTGCTGCTGCTCGTCGCCGCCTTCCTACCGGCGCGGGCGTTCACGCAACGCTTCTTCCTCGACTGGCGGCGCGAGCGCGGGTTGCACCTGCGTTCGAGGGTGTTGCGTGCCGCGAAGTGGCCGTACCTCCTTCTGGCCCTGGTGGACACGATCCTGGACCGTAAGCGTCCCTACGCACTCACGCCGAAGGTCAAAGAGGCAGGCAGGCAGCCGATGCTGCTCTGGCCGCACCTGGTCGTTGCTGCCGTGGTCGCCGGGTCCTGGGCGGTGGGCATCGTCCGCGGACACGATCTGCATCCGTTGCTCCACCTGTGGGCCGGCTTCACGGTGCTCCGCTCGCTCGCTCTGGTGTGGACCGAGCGGTGGAGCTACCCCGCGCCGTACGACAGGCAGCTGTGGAAGCGCCATCAGGCCCGCGCGGCGCGGTCGGCTCCCCAGTTTGCCGCCCAGTCCTCGGCTTCCGAGGCCGTGCGTGTGGGCTCTCCATGATCCACCCCGACGCCAGGTGTGGTGCGCAGGCAACAACCCTTCCTCTTCCCATCTGGCGCTCAGGCGGCTAAATTGCTGTGCCGTAGCCAAATGGAGTAGTTCGCCGGGCGGGTCTACCCCTTGCCACGGCGGCCCCTGGCCTGGAACT
>JBPCIT010000156.1:0-7810 GCA_051006015.1 Longimicrobiaceae bacterium | reverse complement strand
AGGGCTGGCAGGCGCAGAAGCCCTTCGACTCGGGCAAGAAGAAGGCGCACACGCTCAAGTGCCAGGCGGCCGTCTCGCTGGACTGCCGGGTGCAGGCGCTCAGCCCCAGCGTGCCGGGCTCGACCCGGGATCTGACGCTGCTGCGCCAGAGCGGCGTGCTGACGGTACTCGAACCGACGGAGGGCGTGGGCGCTGACAAGGGCTATGTAGGCATCGAGCAGCTGCACCCCGAGGAGGCCTGCTACGTGCCGCACAAGAAGCCGCCGGGAGGCGAGCTCACGGAGGAAGAGAAGAGCTACAACCGTCTTCTCTCGGCGGTGCGGATTGTCGTCGAGCATCTCTTTGCCCGCATGAGTCGCTTCGGCGCTCTCTCGCAGCTCTTCCGTCACCGCCGGGAGCAGCACAGCACCGTGGTGCGGGGGGGCGCCTTTCTGGCCGATCGCCAGATCGCCGCCGGCCAGGCTGCCGCGGCGGCAGCCCCCGCGGCAGCCTGAACCGGGGCACCCTCCGAAGCAGGCCGTCTCATTTTTTATTCCGCCGGAAACCTAATCCGCGTGTCTCCTCCTCGTAGTTGCGGACCGACTGCCGAAGCTCATACGTGCCTCGGGGTGGAAGCTGAAGCTCGACTCACCCAAGGAGGTCCTTCAGCTCGGCGAAGACCTGCTCACCCGGGATCGGCTGCACGGCGCCGGTGCGCAGCTCATGCACTCGACGACGGATCTCTTCCGCCCACGCCTGCTCGATCTCCGTGTCCTCATCCAAGCTAGAGATGAGGCGTTCCGCTAAACGGGCACGCTCAGCACGGGGTAGCTGCATGGCAGCGGATTCCACGTCCTCAACGATCGAGCGCATACATCCTCCTCGGCAACATTATGGACATCGGTCGCAAACCGAGCTTAGTCGCTATCCAGGCCATTCGCCGGTACAAAGGTCGGCGCGGTATCGGCGTACCCGCCTCAGCCCTCCTGGCGAGCTACCGTCCCACTGCTGTGTATCCCCGACCAGAGGCGCCGCAAACATGAACGGCCCCGGTCAACGCCGGGGCCGTTCGCGCGCCCTGCTCGGGTGTGCGGCCTACTGGTACTGGATGTAGACCGGCTTCGGCTCGAGCAGCAGCATCTCCTCGGGGCTCATCAGCGGATCGCCCTTCTTGGTGTCGTTGTGATAGAAGAGCTTGAAGCCCGTGTACTGCACCGGCTCGCGCACCACGTAATCCCGGTACGAGTCGCGCTTCAGCCAGGGCGCGCCCCAACCGTCCATGTGCATCACGATCTGCACCTCGGGGCGTAGCCGGATCTGCTGGGAGTTGGTCACCATGTTGCGCGTGAAGCGGTGCACCACGAAGGTCTTGGGCGGCAGGTTGTGCTCGCGCACCAGCTTCGCCAGGTACTCCGAGGCGTAGTTGATGTCCGCCGCGTCCATCGTGCCGATCTTGCTCCCCGGCCGCTGGCCCCCCTTCATGTAGAACTCGGGATCGATCCCCAGATGGACGTCGGGGTTCTTGAGGATCCACTCGAAGCGCGGCAGGATGTTGCGGATGTTGTCCGTGCCTACCTGGATGTCCACGATGAAGATGCCGTCGACCTCCCGCGCCCAGTCGTACACCTTCTGAACGTCCCTGTCCAGCATGATCGCGCGGTACTTGCCGCTCGTTCCCGGCTCTCCCTGCGCGACGACGGCGACCATGTGCAGGCAGGGCTTGACCGGGGTGGCGGGATCGGCCTTCTCCCACTCGGCGATCTGGTTCCGGAGACGACGCAGCATGTCGTCCTTGGGGAACTCGCCGAGCGCGCCCATCCGTGTCGAGTTGGGGTTCCCGTAGTAGCAGACGATGCGGTTACTCGGCAGGATCGCGCCGGGGAGCGCCTCCGGCATCTTCACCGGCCAGCCCATCTTCGCCGCGAAGTCGGGGTCCTCCCCGGCGCGGTAGCTCCGCGCGGGGGCCGGTGCCGCCGCGGCAGGCGTTTCCGCCACCTCGGGCTCAGGCGTGTTGGCCGCCAGGATGATCGAATCGGGGCCGACCACCTCCGGCGTCGGCGCCGGAATGGTGTCCGGTACGGCTGCCTCGGAGGACTGCGCCTCGGCGACCTCCACCTGTCCCGACTCGCAGCCGGTGGCTACCAGCGTCAACGCGGCGAGCGAGGAAAGACAGAGGGCGGCGGTGCGGCTCCGGGTACGGCGGGGCGCGGGGGAAAACGACGGGTTCACGGGGACTCCCTTCCTGGCGTGGGTTGCGCGATCGAGTTTGTGGCGGACCGGCCGCGGGAGATCCGAGCCGGGTGTCAGAAGTCTAACAGCATTCGCTGTGCCGGCAAGTGGCGGCGCTCCGCCTCGGGAACGGGTGCGGCGGGAGGCGCAGCATCATCCGCTCAGCACCTTCCGCTTCCGCCCGCGGCGGCGGTATCTTGGAGGAGCCGCGTCTCCCGCCGGTGTGTTCGCACCGGCAGGCGCGGCTACTGTCTCACCAGAGCAGGGAGCATGGCGGAACCGGAGGCGAACGACGAGCGGGAATACCTGCTCGGTACAGGGGACGACGAGGTCGTGCGCCTCGGCTTCCAGCACCAGGTGTGGAGCGCGGTGGCCGCGCGTGGCTGGGATCGCGCCGGCTTCGGGCCGGGTCAGAGACTGCTCGACGTGGGCTGCGGCCCGGGCCACGCCACCTTCGACCTGCAGCGTCTGGTCGGCAGGGAAGGGGAGGTGGTGGCGGTGGACCTGTCGCAGCGATTCATCACCTTCCTCATCTCCCAGCTACAGGCGCGCGGGGTGAGCAACGTGACCGCCAGCGTGGGCGACGTCGAGACGCCCGAGCTTCCGGAACGGAGCCTCGATGGAGCCTATGCCCGCTGGGTGCTCTGCTTCCTCGCCGATCCCGAGGCAACGGTTGCGGGGGTGGCGCGCGCGCTGCGGCCGGGAGGCTCCTTCGTCGTCCAGGACTACCTGCACTACGCGGGCGTCACCGTCGCGCCGGAGAGCGACGCCTTCCGGCGAGTCTTCGATGCCACCGTCGCGAGCTGGCGCGCCAACGGCGGCGATCCCAACGTCGGCACCCGCATTCCCGCGATGATGCTGCGCTGCGGTCTCGAGGTGCGGGAGATCCGCCCGCTCTCGCGTATCGCGCGGCCGGCCTCCGCGCTCTGGCGGTGGCCCGAGACCTTCTTTACCGGCTACGTTCCCCACCTGGTCGAGTGGGGCTTCCTCACCGACGACGGGGCAGAGGCGTTCTGGCGCGAGTGGGAGGCGCGCTCCCGGGATCCTGCGGCCTTCTTCCTCACCCCGCCGATGGTGGAGGTGATCGGGGTGCGGAGCTAGCCGCCCCCGATCGTAGAGGGCCGCAGAAGAAAGTGGCAGGGGGCCGATGCGCCGGCCTCCTGCCACTTCGTTGATTCGCGAGGTGAGATCGCCGGAATCAGGGCATCCACACCTGAGCTAGCAGCCCCGCGTGGTCAGAGGGCCATAGGCCCGAGGGAGTCCGGTGCGCCGGATCAGCCCCGACGAGCTGGACACTCCCGACGCCGCGGAAGCCGCGCGGTACGCGATACTGGCCGCTGAGGAAGATGAAGTCGATGCGGCGGTTGAGCTCGGGTGTCGGGTTCCGCAGATCATCGTCGTGGCAGCAGGTATGTCCTGGCTGAGCCGGATTCGCAGCCGCCCACACGTCGCGGAAGCCCGCGCCGACGATGGCGCGATACGCGTCGCCCCGCGGGTCGCCCGCCGGTGCATCCGCGGGCGAGTTGAAGTCTCCGACCATCACCACCGGCATCTGGGCGCCTCCGAAGAGACCGAGCAGCTCGGTGGCCTGCAGTCAGTTGATCAGCGGAGAGAACGCCTCGAGGTGCGTGTTCACGAAGCGGAACTCGTACCCGCGTACCCTCGCGTCGACCGCTGTCCAGCTGCGAAGATAGAAGATCTGCATGCCGGCGATGTTTATGGGGACGCGTGCCTGGTAGATCCCGGTGCGGGTATTCCGTACCGTCACCCCCTCGCGTGCCAGGATCACATCCTGATTGACCAGACGCGCATCGTAGAGCACCGACATTGTCGGATCGAAGGCGGGAAGCTCCAGGTCCATGTTGACCGCGACAGACGCCACCATGTAGTGCATGCCACGCGCGCTCAGCGCGTCCAGCAGCAGCTGCAGGAAGTCGTACTGGAGCTCGTCCGCCTGCTGCGGGTTGCCCTGGAAGAAGTCACCCGGCGTCTGTGTGTAGAGCCTGATGACCTCCTGCAGACCGACCAGATCCGGCCGGCCGGCGGCGATCTCGTCCGCAATCGTTGCCATCCGTTCAGCCGGCAGCGATTGCTCGACCTCCACGTGCGCCATCCACGTGGCGATAGGAATCTGCTCCGGCGGCGCCGCCAGGATCTTCGACACGTCGGTTCCGACGTAGAGGTTGCGCCCCATGACGGCGGCGTACAGCTCTCTCGCGTGTCTCGCATCCGACCGATCGAGAGCATCGCCAGGGGCCTGGACCGAGGTGGGTGGTGACTGCTCGCAGGCGGCCAGCAGAGCTAACAGGAGCAGCGGGGTGAGTAACAGCTTCCGCATGTGGGCCTCCAGGATGGGGGTGAATGCTGCGGGACGGGAACGGCGCACGAGGCCACCTCCGGCGAAGGGAAGAACGCGGCTGTGTGGGAGCCACAGGAGAAGGCCTGAACAGAAGGGATGCGAGTCCGCGATCCCTCCGCGACTTCCTTCGCCAGGTCACAACTCGTACGCCCCGGCAGAATAGGAAACAGATGTCCGCGCAGGAATACGTCAATTTACGTAGTCGAGCGCCAAAGGCTCCAAACAGGCAGCCTTGCCTCTCCTCGCGGAATCGACGCCGCCGGGCCCCAGCCCTGGAGCGAGCGTGGTCAGCGTCTTGCACATCGGTCGTCACGTTGTGCTTCCAGTCCCTGCCTGGCGTGGGGGCCGACTTCCCCACCCGAAATCATGAGGATTGAGGATGCGAGTGGCGGTACTCTTCGGGGGCACCAGCGCCGAGCGCGACGTGTCGATCGCCAGCGGCGCGCAGGTGGTCAGGGCGCTACGGGAGGCGGGGCACGAGGTGATCGCGGTGGATACCGCGCGGGGAGCGCTGGGTCCGGCGGAGGAGCAGCGCCTGCTCAACGCCGGGGTGGCGCATGTGCCGCCGGAGGAGGAGCAGCTCGCGCTCATCCGGGCCGGAGCGCCCACCGCGCTGACGGAGGCGGAGGAGCTGCGTGGTGTGGACGTGGTCTTCCTCGCGCTGCACGGCGGCACCGGTGAGGATGGCACCCTGCAGGCGCTCCTCGACCTGGCAGGCATCCCCTACACCGGCAGCGGCCACATGGCGAGCGCCAACGCCATGGACAAGGACATCTCCAAGCACCTCTTCCGCGCAGCGGGCGTCCCCACCCCGGACTGGCTGATGGCCCCGGTGGAGGCGCGCGAGGTGGAGGAGCGGCTCGGCTACCCGGTGGTCGTCAAGCCCAACAAGCAGGGCTCGACCGTGGGACTGACGGTGGTCAAACGTCCCGAGCAGCTCGAGGCGGCGATCGAGGAAGCCTTTCACCACGACGACGAGGTGATGCTGGAGCGCTTCGTCCCCGGCCGCGAGCTGACGGTGGGTATCCTGGACGACCGGCCGCTCGCCGTGGGAGAGATCATCCTCCGGCAGGGCGAGATCTTCGACTACGAGAGCAAGTACCAGGAGGGGGGGGCAGAGGAGATCTTCCCCGCGGATCTCCCGCCGGAGAAGACGCGCGAGGTGCAGGAGCTCGGGCTCCGGGTGCATCGGGCGCTCAAGCTCACCGGCTACAGCCGCGTGGACTTCCGCATGGACGAGGAGGGGATCCTCTGGTGCCTCGAGGTCAACACCCTGCCGGGGATGACCTCGACCAGCCTCCTCCCCCAGTCGGCGAAGGCGGAAGGAATCAGCTTCCAGGAGCTGTGCGACCGCATCGTCCAGCTCGCGGTCGAGCAGCGGCGGCAGCGCGAGGAGAGGCGCTCCCGCGTGGCCAGGGAGAGCGTTTCCTAGGCGGAGATCTCCCGCAGCGGTGCGGGGTATTATATTGATCCATCGGCGCCCGTCGCGCCGCGGCCCGGCAGGCTGGAGCCGGGTCGGCATCTCTCGCATCAGGAACCCTAACATGTGCATCCTCTGCAACGCCGAGAGCCTGCGGCTGCTGGTCGCCCCGCTGGGCTCCCTCTCCCAACCGGATCTGGTCGAGTCGATCCGCGTCGCCCGCGAGGCCGCCATGCAGCTCGTGCTCGACACCGCGGACGCGCTCGATGAGTTCGACGGTCCCGACGCTGCGCTGCGCACCGTCGGTCCGGATGGGTATCTCCAGTACGTGGTAGACCGCGCCGAGCAGGATGGCGTCGCCACCTCCGAGGAGGTGGGCGAGTGGAGTGCCGCCCTCGAGGAGGGGCGTGTCCTGAACGACCCGCGCGTGCAGGCCTTTCTCTCCTCCAGCACCGAAGGGCTGGCGATCTACCTTTCGCAGATCCGCGACAAGCAGTCGGTGCTCGAGCGCTTCCTCGAGCTGCGGCCCGAGACCACCGTCTTCGGCGGGATCGGTACGCATGGGGAGATCGCGCTCGACCACGGCAACGAGCGCTACATCGTGCTTTCCGACGAGGAGGCGATGCAGATCGCCGTCGACCGCATCTCGCGCGAACTCTGGCAGGAGGATCCCGCGCTCCTGCTGCGCTACAGCAACCTGCCCGAGGACGCGATCGACCTGATCGTCACCGCGCAGCGCAGCCCGCAGGAGAAGGCGAACGACATCCTGGCGGGAATCATCGACGTGACGGCGCTCGCGGAGGATACCGTCCGGCAGACGGGCTACGCGCGCTTCGTCGCCGAGGGCGTCTCCGACGACTTCACGGAGCAGCGCTTCGGCGATCAGCTCATCATCCGCCTGCGCCTCTCCGGCGCCCCGCGCGACGAGTACTGAGGCGCGCCGCGCGGCAGATCCGGCGGCGCTGGATCGTAACACATGCAAATCGAACCGACGAACGGATAAGACCATGAACAAAGTGATCAAGCCCGATGCGGAGTGGCGGCAGCAGCTCACGCCGGAGCAGTACCGGGTCACCCGGGAGAAGGGCACCGAGCGCGCCTTCACCGGCGAGTACCACGACACCAAGGAGAGCGGCGTCTACCGCTGCGTCTGCTGCGGTGAGGAGCTCTTCAGCTCGGAGACCAAGTTCGACTCCGGCACCGGCTGGCCGAGCTTCTACGCGCCGGTCTCCGAGGAGAACGTCGGCACTGAGCCTGACAACTTCCTGTGGATGCGGCGCACCGAGGTGCTTTGCAGCCGCTGCGACGCCCACCTGGGCCACGTCTTCGAGGATGGCCCGGCGCCGACCGGCCTGCGCTACTGCATCAACTCGGCGGCACTGAAGCTCGAGCGCGACTCCTGAGCCCACCGCTCGGGCGGGCGCATCATTTGCGGTCTCTCGCCGCCGCCGCGCCGTGTTGAGGTGGCGGCGCGATACCGCTTCCGTATCCTCTGATCTCCTGGTCTCCAGTCCCTACCGCAATGGCGCTTGGCACGAACGATCCGGACGGACCGTCCGCCGCACCCACCGAAATCTCCCGGATTCCGCGCAGCACGGAGGCAGATCAGCGCGCGGAAGGCTCCGCCGCGCAGCAGCGCCCGGCGCGCTTTCCGTTGCAGTCCCTCGACTCCCCCCGGGATGTCCGGTCCGCTGCGGGCGGAGAGATCGCCGCTACACGCGCGGCGGGATCGCCGCTGGAGAAGCCGACCCGTGAGCAGGTCGTCGAGTGGCTGCGCTCCCCGGAGCAGCTCCACCATGCCGATGGAGCGGATCTGAGCGGCC
>JBPCIT010000155.1:0-21933 GCA_051006015.1 Longimicrobiaceae bacterium | reverse complement strand
CGCCACCGACCCTTCCCCGCTCTGCCTCCGTGGGGGGGGGGGTGGTCCGCCGGCCCCCCCCAGCGCCTGGATGAAGCCGCGCTCGCGCATGCGGAAGGTGTAGGAGTCTGCGGCCGGCCCGATCAGCGCCAGCTCGCGGTGCCCCAGCGCCAGCAGGTGCTCCGCCGCGATCCGGCCGGCCGCCAGCGCGTCGCTCGCCACTCCGGGCCAGCGGCCGGGAGGCTCGTCAACCAGCACCACATTCAGCCGGGCGAGCGCCTCCTCCGATACGGCCGCCGCGGCGGAGGCGTCGAGGATGACGCCATCCACCATGCGAGCCTGCAGCGCCTCGAGGTGCCGGTCGGCCGGAGTCTCGCGCGCGTCGCACAGCAGCACGGCATACCCCTCCTGCGCCGCGACCCGCTCGGCGCCGCTGACCACCTCGGTGAAGAAGGGGTTGTCGAGATTCGGCACGATCACACCGAGCGCGAAGGAGCGCTGCTGGACGAGCCCGCGCGCGAGCAGGTTGGGCCGATAGCCGAGCTCGCTCGCCGCTTCGAGCACCCGTTCGCGGGTGTCCGGCGCCACGCGTGCACGCGGATTGCCGCTGAGAACCAGGGAGACGGTAGGCTGGGATACGCCAGCGAGAGCGGCAACGTCATGGGTGGTGACTCGGCGGCCGGGGCGGGTGCTCATACGTATTAATTAATACGTATTGCCATAGGCGGTGTCAAGAGTTTCGTGTTGTGCTGCTTCGCTCGCTTGTGGTGCGGCCCGGCTGCGGCTAGATTCCGCGCGCATTCACCCGGGCAGCAGCAATCGAGGCCCGCGCGGCACCACTGTTCGGTGCCGCGTTGCGCTTGCGCATGGCACGCAGGAGAGGAACTCCGTGGCGGACATAGCAGTAGACCTGGGCACCGCGAACACCCTGATCCTGGTGCGGGGCGAGGGGCTGGTGCTCAACGAGCCCTCGGTGATCGCCGTCGAGCGGCAGAGCGGGCAGGTACGCGCGATCGGGCTGGACGCCAAGCGCATGCTGGGCCGCACGCCGGAGGGTACGGTGGCGCTTCGTCCGCTGCGCGACGGCGTGATCGCCGACGTGGACATGGCCGAGCTGATGCTGCGTCACTTCCTGGCGGAGGTGCTGCCGCGGGGGTGGTTCCGTGCCAAGCCGCGGGTGGTCATCGGCGTTCCCTCCGGCATCACGGAGATGGAGAAGCGCGCGGTGCGTGCGGCGGTGCTCTCCGCGGGCGCCAAGACGGTCCACATGATCAGCGAGCCGATGGCCGCGGCGCTGGGGGTGGGGATGCCGGTCACCACGCCGCGGGGCAGCATGGTGGTGAACATCGGCGGGGGCACCACAGAGATCGGGGTGATCGCGCTCAGCGGCATCGTCGCCGACGCCTCATTGCGCGTCGGGGGCGACGAGCTGGACGAGGCCATTGTCGCCGTGGTGCGGCGGCAGCACAATCTATTGATCGGGGAGGGGACGGCCGAGGGGATCAAGATGCAGATCGGCTCGGCCCATCCGGGCACGCAGGAGCGCGAGATGGACGTCAAGGGACGCGACCTGGTGAGCGGGATCCCGAAGACGGTGCGGCTCTGCTCGAGCGAGATCCGCCAGATCATCGAGGAGCCGCTGGCAGCCATCGTCGGCGCCATCCGGCGAGCGCTCGAGGTCACGCCTCCAGAGCTGGCATCCGACATCGTGGACGAGGGGATCGTGCTCACCGGCGGGGGTGCGCTGCTCGAGGGGATGGACTGGCGCATCGCGGAGGAGACGGGGCTGCAGATCCACCGCGACAACGAGCCGCTCACCAGCGTGGTGCGCGGCGCCGGCCGGGTGCTCGACGACTGGAACGCCTACCAGAGCGTCCTCTCCGCGTGAGCGGCGCGACTCCCGCCCCACGAGAGCCGAATCACTGACGCAGGGATAGACGAGGTGTTGTTGCGGATCATGGTAATCGTGCTGGCTGTCGCGCTCTCGCTCGCTGGATGCGGCGAGCCGCGCGCCGGCTCGTTGCCGCCGGTCGCGGAGAGCGGCGCCGAGGCCCTCTATTCCGCGCCTGGCCTCGACGACGGCGACGCCGCGCCGTGGGAGCGCGCAGAGGGTACGGCGGCTCCGCGGAGCGTCGGGCTCGACAGCACGCTGCTGGCGGCTGCGTACGACCGGGCGAGCGAGCTGCCGCGGCTGCGGAGCCTCCTCGTCGCGCGGCAGGGGGAGCTGCTGGGGGAGCGCTACTATCGCGGCGCGACGGCGGATCGGCCGGCCAACGTGAAGTCGGTCTCGAAGAGCGTGATCTCCGCGCTGGTGGGCATCGCCATCGCGGAGGGCCACCTCGGCGGCCTCGACCAGCCCATCGCCGACTTCTTTCCCGGACAGCTCGGCAGCGACGCGGATCCGCGCAAGCGCGAGATCACCATCGAGCATCTGGTCTCGATGCGCGGCGGCCTGGAGAGCACCTCCTTCGCCAACTACGGGCAGTGGGTCTCGAGCCGGAACTGGGTGCAGAACGCGCTCGCACGACCGATGGTCGCCGATCCCGGCACCCGCATGATCTACAGCACCGGCAGCACGCACCTGCTCTCCGCGATCCTGACGCGGAGCACGGGGATGAGCACCCTGGAGTACGCGCACCGCCGCTTCGCCGAGCCACTCGGCATCCGTATGCGCCCCTGGCCGACGGACCCGCAGGGCATCTACTTCGGCGGCAACGACATGCTCTTCACGCCGCGGGAGATGGTGCGGATCGGCGAGCTCTACCTGAATGGCGGACGGTTCGGCGGGCGCCAGATCGTTCCTGAAGAGTGGGTGCGCGAATCGTTTCAGGTACTCGCCCGCTCCCCCTGGAACAACCACGGCTACGGCTACGGCTGGTGGAGCCGGCAGGCGGGCCGGTACCCGGTCCACTTCGCCTGGGGTTACGGCGGGCAGTACATCTTCATCGTGCCGGAGCTGGAGCTGGTGGTCGTGACGACTTCGGATGCCAGCGCGACGACCCGGGACGGCGGCCACCTGAGCGCACTCCACGACCTGGTCGACCGCTATCTGGTGCCGGCGGCGGTCCGCGGCGCGGAGGCGCGCTAGCCGGCCTCTCGTTTGCCGCTGCAGGCACGGCGCACCGGCCGGTCACCTCACTTCCACTTCTCCTCCGCCTCCCGGGGGAACCTCTCGAAGATCTCCTCGGCCAGCGCGTGCGCCTCACCCATATCGGAGATGTCGCTGAACCACTGGACGTACCGGAAGATCTGCCGGCGGGTGGAGTACACCTCGAAGGAGAGGCGGCCAGCGATGTCGATCAGCGAGTCGGCGTGCTCCACCGCCGATTTGCGCCCGGTCGGAGCGTCCGGCCAGCCCTCGCGGCGCTCCATGATCAGCGAGAGCAGATAGAGCTCCATCAGGTTCCCGTGGGCCCATGCTTTGGTCTGACGCTCGTTGCTGTGGTGATCGTAGAGCGAGAGATGGCGGGCGAGCGACCAGAGCGCGCCGAGTTCCCGCTCGGGGCGGATTTTGCCCGCGTGCTCGCTCGGCGGAAGTTCGGAGCCGGGCTCGCCCGCCGGCGGTGCACTCGAGACCGCCTGCAGCGGGGGCGGCGGAGCATCCGGCCCTGGCTCCCTGAGGCGAGTCAGAACGCACGCCAGGGAGAGGTACTGTACCACCGCCCAGCTTTTCGATCGGTCCAGCAGGAAGGCATCCCAGTAATGGTCGCGTGCCTTACGCAGGAGCCTGAGGGAGTCGCCCGCATGGCCCTGCTGGCTCGCCTCGTCGATCAGTGAGATCTTGCTCGCCGAGTGCAGGATCTCTGCATGCCGCTTGTCGGTGCTGGCGAGCAGGCCGTGAATCCGTGACTTCTCCTCGGGAAGATACTCCAGCAGCTTTTCGAGCCTCTTCCTTGCAGCTTTCATCTTGTTCTCGGCGATATCGAGGAGCACCTTGTTGTCCTCCTCGCTCTCGGGCGCGGCAGTGCTCGATGTTTGCCCGGGGCGGACCCGTTCGTAGACCCGTCGCGTCGTCTCGTCGGCGTGGTTCATCGCGGCGTCGATGCTGCGCATCGCCTGCCTGATCTTGATCTCCGAGAGCTGCTGATCGAAGTCGGTCGGCAGAGAGACGTAGGTAGTCAGGGCCGCCCAGTCGTGGGTGTCGGGGAATTGCGCGTACAGCCGGCGGCGCAGGTCGTAGAGGAGCGGGCGCGGGTCGATTCCCCAGAGCATCCCCTCGTAGAGGCACTCGACCAGGCGCACCGAGCCCTGGAAGGAGAGCGGAAACTGCCCCGCCACCACCATCGGGATCCCGGCCTCATGCAGCGCGTGGGCGATGCTCGCCCCGGCGCCGGCCACCGAGCCGATGCTGCCGCTGTTGCAGCTGGCAAGGGTCACCACCGCCGGCCGCGACAGCCCGCGGGCGTCCGGCCGCTGCGTGGCCCTGAGCGCGGTGGCCAACCGCGGGCCGCTGATATAGTCGGTCTCCTCTGCGTTCACCGAATTGTGCAGCGCTAGGAAGAAGCGGGTGTCGTAGTTGTGCTGCCGGCCAACGCCGTGCGCCAGGATGTGCACGTGCGTGAATTCGTCGGATGCACATTTCTCCTCGATCGCCTCGATGGACGCGTCGGGAAGGAAGACGAGGTGCTCTTCCACCCGCCGGGTTCGCGCCCCCTCGTCATCCTGAGGAAAGTACTTGACCCACGGGCGAATCGCCCGGCGCAGCGCAAGCAGGTGTGACTCGAGCGGGATCGCTCCCGCCTCGGGCGGCGCGGCGGCGACGAACAGAATGCGCGGCTCCGTTGGCCACTGTAGCTGTTCGCCGGGAACGCGCCGGACCTCGCGGGTGATGCAGAGCGGTATCTGCGGCTGCAGCGCGAGGTGCTGCCCCGCGCCCGGGAAGCCGCCCGGCGCGAGAGCCATCTCGAAGGGGAGCAGCGCGAGCTCGGAGGCGGAGAGGATCAGCCGCAGGTGTGTGAGGGTGGCATCGCCCCCCTCCTTCTTGTTCGATTCCGCAGTCAGCCCCGGAATCAGGCCCAGGAGGTCGCCCATGACGCGGGCGGTGTCGCCGAGGTGGAAGACACGCGATTCCTCGCTGTGCCGGTAGCCCAGGGCGCTGAGGCGGTGCACGAACTGGTTGTGCTCGAAAGGGACGTTCACCGTGACCGCCGAATGGTTCTCGCAGAGCGCGAGATACGGCGTCAGCGGCGAGAGCAGCTGGTTGTGCGCGGGACCGTGACGGAGCAACTCGAGAGTGATCGTGCGCATCGGGACGCTTCCTTTCAGCGGGCCATGAAACGAGGGGAGCGGTCTTCCAGCAAGACCTGCCGGTCCGCCCCCACGCTGACGTTGAGCAATTGACCATGTGTTCCGCTCTCGTCGGACCGGATCGCGACCATACCCCGGCGCCGTACGACCAGACCGGGGAATTCATCCAGCGCCTGCATCGTTCCCTTTTCGAACGCCTCGTACGCCTTCGCGAACTCCCCGCTGCTATCGAGCAGCTTGTCCTCGAGCCGGATCAGCCGCACCCAGGTACCGCTGTTGAAGTAGTGGCCGCGCGCCTGCTTGCGCGGCAGTGCGCGCTCGAGGTGGGTGTGCCCGGTGAGGAGGAAGTCCACCCCTGCGCCGACCTCCTGGTCGAGGTCGCGAAAGGTCTGATCCTCGGTGGTCGGGTCGAAGCTGCGATCCTTTTTCAGCTCCTGCAACGCCTCGCGCAGCACCTCCGGGCGGCTCTGCCCCCGCACCATCCTGCCCACCGCAGCGCCGATCCCCAGATACTCGCCGCGCGCGTCGTTGGCGATCAGCGCCAGCGGCTCGACCTCGGCGGCGAGCCTCCTCTCCGTCTGCTCGAGCAGCGCGTCCGCGTAGCTGCGCCGGTCGCGCTCCGGCAGCACCATCTCGGTGACGCCCGTCGAGGGCGCAGTGCGGGCGGGGAAGGCGGAGGCAGTGGTGGCGCCGACCACGCCATCCTCCTGCTCGTCGCCGAGGAAGCCGGTGGCGCGCCTGACCCGGTCCCAGGTGAGGCGGCGGACGGTCGCGGTGAGGGCCGCGATCCTGTCGCGCTGGTCCGGAGCGAGCGCCAGCAGGGTGGGCACCACCGCCTGCGCCTCCGGCTTGAGCAGATCCACGAAGGGGAAGCGGCTCTTGATCTCGTTCATCGCGTCGATGACGAGCTGGGTGCCCGCGTTCGGGATCCACGGGGCAACCGCCCGCCCCCGCTGCGCATCCTGGCCGATCCGCCGGATCCTCTCGTGGTCCGCGACGTTCCAGAGGTCTACCTCGTTGCCGTGGACGCAGAGCACCGTCGCCTCGCCGACGCGGCAGCGGAAGCCGGCCCCGTCGAAGGCGAGGGTGATGCGGCCGCGCGCCGCCTCGTTGCCACGGGAGAGCAGCCCCAGCAGATGCTCGCGCACCCAGGGCAGCGCCAGCTCGAGGTCGTGGTTGCCCAGGGTGATCGCCAGCGAGCAGTTCTTGGTGCCCGCAAACTTGCGCAGCGCCTTGAACACTCCCTCGAACGCCTCGCGCGTCGCGATGCGATCCAGCTTCTGCACCGCTCCCTCGGGGTCGAAGTAGGTGGCCGGCCGCTCGGCGAGGAAGTCCACCAGGTCGCCGTTGATGACCAGCGCGACCTGCCGCTCCGCGGCTCGCGACCGCAGATGCTCGACCAGCCGCACCAGCTCGGCGCCCGCATCGAAGATCTGGAATCCCGGCAGGCCGCCCAGGTGCAGATCCGAGATCGCGTACAGCTCGTCGAAGCGCGGCACGGTCTCGGGCGGGATGGAGATCAGGCGTGTTGCCATGGTTCCTCGATGGTGATGCGTCCTCGGGTAGGAGATGCTCGTCCTCGAATCAGTGCTCCGACGGCAAATGCTCGGCGGGGCACCGACCGGGGGAACGCGAACCGGGCAGGACGCCGGGAGATTAGCAGAGCTGGCCTGCGTCTGCAAGTTGGCCCAGCTCACCTCGTGCGCGCGAAGGGAGGAGGACGAGACGACGTTCGACGCGGTCGATGCACGATGAGGCGAGCCTCGCAGAGGCACGTGGCGCGGCTTCCATCCGTGGCGGAGTGGGTGTGGTGCGGCATCGGTCAGCACGGGGCGCGCACAGCGGCTGGTGCGTGCGGCTGCTTCGGATGCGCCGCCGGGCTGACGCTGGTGAGCTCCGCTTCAGCGGGGCTGCGCGGGCATTGGCTGGACTGCATGCCAACATGCAGGACGTGCCTTAGCGGCACCCGCTATTTCGGGAGAAGCCGCAGTCGCTCATGCGGCGGCCTCGTCCTCGATCTCGCGCAGGATCGCCGCGCGCTCCTCCTCGGAGGGGATGTGCCGCGCCAGCACACGCGCCGTAGTTTCGAGAATGCGCTCGGAGAAGAGGCGGGCGGTGTCCTGCCGCAGCCCCTGGCCAATGTACAACTTCATCAGCGCCTCGGGCGTCGTGTCGCGCGTGGCGGCCACCTCTCGCAGGGCATCCAGCGCCTCGGTGGGAATCACCAGCGTGACACTCTGCGTCGGGCGTGGGTGCATGCGCAGGTCCGTCACCTCATCCAGCTTGTTCATACAGCTTCATGTCAGCACGCGCGGCCAGGCGGGTTATGAGGTTCTGATCACGGCAGATCGCCTCATGGAGCACCAGCAGAACATCCCACGCGCGGGATTGGGACTGGTGGTGCTCCATGCGCGGCGTATTCGGGTGCAGGAGCTTGCGCCGTTGGTTCCGGCTGCGGCGCGAGCACTGGACACTATCCAGTCCGGGCAGGTCGTTCGCATCCGCGCAGAGCCGGCCTGACAAGCGCAGGAGGTGGACGTACGGCCGTGCACAGCTCGGACGCGGTGGGATACTGCGGTTCCGTTCCCATCGCGGCTCCGGCCCCCCTACCGCACCACCCCCGCCTCCGCGGCGCGCGACTGCGCCGCGGCGCCCGCGGCATCGAGCTGCCGCCGTAATGGCTCGCTGCTGGCTGAAGCAGACGGGATGCGTGGCACCGGTGACGTTGGCGCGCTCTGTCTCAGCTGATGCCCGGCAGATGTTCCGGCCCGAGGAGTCGCGCCGTGTGGAAAACAGTGGCGATAGAGACAGACTCTTCGCGCACGTAGTAAACAATGCGGTAGCTACCCAGGATGATCTCTCGCAGCTCCGGACGCGCGAACTCTGGCACCTCACGGCCCGAGAGTGGCAAAGTCTCCAGCCGCTCCACAGCATCGAAGAGCCGCTCGACGAACAACTCGGCAAAGGAGGGCGCATCGCGGGCGATAAAGGCGCGGATCTCCTCCACGTCTTCGAGCGCCTGCTCGGACCACTCGATCCTCATCCGCGACGGAGACGCCGCGTGGCTTCCGCGTGTGAAACCACCTGGCCCGCTTCGATCTGCCGCAGTCCGCGCTCTACCTTGTGCATGAAATAGAGCCGCTCCATTACCACCTCCAAAGTGGCATCGGGCGGAAGCTGCTCAATCGCGCGCAGTGCTTGTTCCTTTATGCTCGTCGCCATCGATATCGCTCCGGTTCAGGTCCACACAGAAGAATATCCGTCCAGACTGGATCGCGCGAGAGCCAAGCCGGTGTCCGGCCAAGTCAGGAGAGCCCTACCGCACCACCCCCGGCTCCGCGGCGCGCGACTGCACCGCGGCGCCCGGGGCGTCGCACTGCTGCCGCAGCGGCTGGGTGCTGACGGCCCACTCGCGGGTTCCGGCCATTCAGGCGGGTAGAGGGTCAGGCCGCTACGGTGCCGCGGCCGGTGCGGGCGACGCGCAGCGCGAAGAAGACGCTCTCGAGCCGCCATCGGGCGTCGAGGGTGCCCAGGTCGTGAATGCGGTCCAGGTGCTGCTCGACCACCTCGAGGGCGTCCTGCCGCTTGCGCTTGAAGGTGAGGCGCTGGCTCCGGACGAAGTCGAGCGCCTCGCGCGTGTAGTCGCGCAACTTGTTGAGGTTGGCCTGCGTAGCCCAGTCGGGCTTCTGCAGGCGGGCGGCGAGGTCCTCGGCGGCGCGCAACTTTCGGGTGAAATCCTCGGGTGGTTCGTGGAACATCGTGTGTGGCGTCCGGAGGAACGGTGAGGGGGGCATGGTTGGCGCGCGACGGCATGATTGGACGCGCAGATGGTCAGAGTGGCGGCGGCGCCGAGCTGCGCCTGCTGGCCGCGCTCGAGGGAAAAAACGAGAATCGCCAGCGCCAGAATGGCGGCGACCATCAAGGCCACGTACCAGATCGCCCTCTCGCGGTCGGCGAGCACGCCCACGGTGCCGAGCAGGAGCAGGATCGCCTCCAGCACGAGCAGCGCCAGGGCGAAGAAGCGCGAGGGCGGCGTCAGCTCCTTGAGCGTGTTCGCCAGATCCCAGCGCCCGGCAGGAGTATCGGCTCCCGGCCGCGCGGGCGGCGCGGGCTCCTCCCGGCGCACGGGAGGATTCGCCGGGGGTCCGGACCGAGGAAGGTCGGCCATCGCTGTCGATCGGAGGGCGGCCGAAGCTACATCCCAATCTCGAAGGCGAGGGCCTTCGAAATCTCGTCGGCGGCGTGAACCTGCAGAATCCTCACCCCACGCTCCGCCGCGAACCGGTGCAGGGCCGGGGACATCCTTCCGCCCACCACGGTCAGGACGGGCACGACGTGCTTGTGCTCGGTCGTGCTGACGTGTTCCACGAAGCTCGCGAGCTGCGCCGCCGGTTCCCAGCTCAACGTGCCGCCTGCATTGGCCGTATCCGGCGACGTCTTCACCTCGACCACCAGCATGGTGTCGGCAGAGGTGTGGAGCACGAGGTCGGGCTGATAGGTGACGCCGCTCTCGGTGAGATAGGGGGTCTCGACGGCAACGACGACTCCCCGCTGGCGGAGATCGTCCGCGATGCGGTTCAGGACGGCCCGATGTTCGACCTCCGGGTCGAAGATCGCATGTGCGCGCACTGGTACCTCCTGGTTTCTCACGAGTAATCGAGCCTCGCCTTCTGGCGACACGGCCGCGAGCTGTTCTCCACGGCAATCCGTCTTCGATACCCCCGACTCCGGAACCGGTTGCGAGATCCAGCGGCGAGGGGCGGGCCACTCGCTACGGAGATCTCGGCGCCCGTGCCCGCCTGCAGACCCGCATTCGCGGTAGGTCCGCGAGCGCTTTCCGGAACCGCGCCGTGGTGCGCGATCTCACATGCGATCCGGATCGAGCGGCAGGGTGCGGCCGGCTCGGTGCTCCTCCCGGGCCTCCGCTGCCAGCGCGGCCAGCAGATCCTGCGAGTTGGCAAACGCCTCACTCCAGCGGCGCTCGTCTTCGAGGTCCGCGAGGATCGAAGCGGCGAGTGCGTCCTGCTCCGCTTCGGGAAGTGTGCTGGCCTTTCGGAATGCCTCTTCGAGCAATCGGGTCGTGGTCGCGTCCTCCGTTCGGTCACACACCAGCATAACGTCGAAGGCCGGGGAGTGGGACCGGCGCTGGAGGAGCGGGCGGCTCACGTCGCGCGAGAGAACGGATGCCAGCGCCGACAACGTCTCGATGGAGAGCAGCACCGGCCAGCGCGCGGTGGCGCGGTCGAAAGCCTGGCGTGGCACCGAGTGCTCGAACAGGAGGGCACTGACCAGGACATTCGAGTCGAAGACGGTCCCTGGCACCTACTCCTCGAGCAACGAAGCCAGGATCTCGGGCGTGAGCCCGCGCTCCTGCGCCTTGCGACTGATCTGACTCATGATCTCCTGCAGCGGCGAATCCACCGCGGTCAGATCCTTGATGCGCAGGCTGACCAGCGCCTGGATCTTCCTCCGCTCCTCCGCGGACGCCGCGCGGTAGGCCCTCGCTGCTTCGGCATCCACTTCGATGGTGATGCGTTCGGTCGCCATGTGTGTCCCCTGTCCAGGTCGCACTGATGCTCGGCCTTCAATAGCGCGGACGCGACTGCCTGGTTCCACGCACACGCACTGCCCACGCGCTGCTCATGCAAGCTGCATCGTCCCCTCTTGAATGGAAGCGCTCGCTCCGCGTGGCGCCGATCCGTGGATCGCCGTCCAGCCGCGCGGCGAGGATCTGCAGGTGGTCCGGCGCCAGCGCCACGTCCGGGTTCAGGATGATGGCGTATTCGCCCGTGCCCGCCTGGAGACCCGCGTTCGCGCCACCGGCGTAGCCGCGGTTCTCGGGCAGCGCCAGCAGCTTGACATCTGGATGGCGCTCTCGAAGGTACTCGACTGAGCCGTCGGTACTGGCGGTGTCAACCACTATCGGCCGCACCAGAACCATGCTGCCGGTAAGCGCGGCCAGACAGCCGGGAAAATACCGAGCCCCGTTCCAGTTGACGACAGTGGCGGCGCGCCGCCTCGGGCAGGGTGAAGGTGCCCACCAGGTTGGTGTGGATGAAGTCCGCCGGCCCGTCGATCGAGCGGTCCACGTGCGATTCGGCCGCCAGATGCATCACCGCCCTCGGCCGGTGCTCGTCGAAGATGCGCCGTATCTCGGCGGCATCACTGATGTCGGCGCGCTCGAAGTGGTAACGCGGTTCATCGCTCACCTCGTGCAGCGACTCGAGGTTGCCCGCGTAGGTGAGCTTGTCCACGTTCACCACCACCGCGCCGCGCGCCACGTTGTTCTGCCTCGCGCTGCTCACCGGGAGTGTGCGGTGCCTGCCAGCCGCGCACGCCTAGGTGATCATCGCGATCGTTGGTTCCCACCAATCCTGCTCGGCTTAGCCTGACTCGCCGTTGCCTCACAAAGTTCCGCCAGCTCCGCCACGGAACGCTCCCACGTCCACTGCTGTCGGACAATCTGCTGTGCACGTAGCGCGACCTGCTCCGCTCGGTCGGGCGCCGCCATTAGCTCGCGGATCCGGGTGGCGAAATGATTGGGGTCGCGCTCTGCCAAGAAGCCAGTCTCCCCTTCCACAACCGTCTCGGGGATTCCTCCCTCGCGAACGCCGAGTACCGGCGTTCCGCACGCCATCGCCTCAAGGGGCACGAAGCCGAAAGGCTCGTTGTAAGGTGCGTAGAGAACCAGGCGCGTCTGATTGTAGAGGCGCACCAGCTCCTCCTCCGACACGCGAAAGCGGAACGTGAGTGCGACGCCCGCTCTAGCGGCATGCTCCTCGACCCGCCTGCGCTCGGCCTCGCGCGCGCGGTCGCTGACCACCACGAGCGGGGGGCGATCCTCAGGAGGCATCAGACCGAGGGATTCAATGAGGAAATCCAGCCCCTTCAACGGGTGCAGGGCGGCGACCGTGAGGACGAAATCGCCGCGCTCGAGGTTCAGCTTGCGGAAGCGCTCCGCATCCACGCCCAGGTAGTTCACGTGAACAGATCGGCCGTAGATCTCCTGTATCCGCCGCGCAGAGAACCGGGAGTTCACCGCCACCGTCGTGGCCGCTTGGGTATTGGCCTTGTCGATCCGCCCGAGGGTCTGGCGAATCAGAAAACGAGTGAGCGGCGGCGCGATGCGCGGTTCGTAGGCAGCCCGCAATGGCTCCTGGCAGTAGTACAGGCTCGGCGTTAGCAGTCGTCGTAGGAGCCAGGGCGCCTGGGTGAACTGGCTAGCGGCGACCAGTGCCACGTCATAGCCGCCGCTTTCGATCTCTTGCCCGATTTCCCGCTCTGTTTGGCGAACCAGCCCTAGATAGCGCAGCCACCGGGCCGGATCGAGCGGCGACGGGCGGCCCTCCAGGGCTCGCTCTCGATCCGGCGCAGGCGGTCGCGGAAACGTGCGGACGCTCGATGCCACGTTCGACAGCGGGAGGAACTGCTCATTTGCCGTGGATGGGACAAGCACATCAACCACATGCCCGAGCGAGACCAGGCCCTGCACCTGGCGCTGAAGCGCTCGCTTGGCGCCACCGGAGGGAAGGTCATGGAAGACGGCGATGCGAAGGCGATCGATTGCGTCATGCATCACACTCCCTCCGACGAAGTCAACGGCCCCGAAAGATCTGGGCATATGAGAACCGGAGATTCAGCCACGCGATGTGGAGGATGCAGCGACGGAACTCGGATGGTTCGAGGTTATTCCAGAGCCACGCCGTGAAATCGCGCAGCACCCAAACACCTTTCAAGCGGGGAAATATTCCGCCAGCCGCGTGAAGGCGCGATGATGCGCCGTCGCTCGCACGCTCCATCAGAACCTCCGGGACCTCGTGGAAGTCGCCAGCGCGGAGAAGGTTGATCATTATCGCCCAATCGCCTGCAATGAACGGTTCTGGCACGAACGCGGCCTTGATCTGCTCACGACGGAAAAGCCCATAGAAACGTGAGTTCTGGCCCGGTTCTGCCAGGAACGCGCGCAACTTCTCCTCGAAGGTTCCGCGAAGCGGCGAAGTTCCGACAAAGCGCTCGTCCTTGCTTGGCGGGATCTCCATACGCACGCGGCTGACGCTCGCCACACACCGGGAGTTGGCTCGTAGCGCGGCGACGTTCCGCTCCAGAAATTGCGGCTGCCAGATGTCATCCGACGCGGCCCACATGAAGAACTCCCCGCGCGCCGCATTCAGTACGTACTCGAAGTTGGCTGCCGCGCCAAGGTTGGTGGGCTGACGCACGTAACGGACCCGCGGATCTCGACGTTGATAATCCTCGCAAATATCCGCTGTGGCGTCCGTCGACGCGTTGTCAGACACGATCAACTCGAAATCAGGTAGCGTTTGCGCTAGCAGGGAGTCGAATGCGAATCTGACGGTTCCCGCCGCGTTGTACAGCGGCATACCAATGCTGATCAGCGGTGTGCGGGCATTGTTGTGTTCCATGGCTGGCCCATCCACTACGCGGAAGCCGACCCTGCACGCAGCCGTGAAGCGGCTAGAGGTCGAACCCGACTGGCCGCCAGAAGCGCCGCCACGGACGCAGTGACCCATACGGCCGCCAGAATGGCAACTCCACCTGCACCGGCGAGCGCATCTCCGAAAGTGAGGCGCGCCGGGAGGGCGACGGCAAGCGATGCTGCGAGCGGGGCCAGAAGATCCTCCCGATACCAGCGGAGCTGCTCGCCCGGTAGAAGACGCCTATGCATGAGCTGCACTCCGATAACGACGTAGATCGCATTAAGAAGTGCCCAAATACCTGCGGCGCCCACCATTCCCCACCACCCCGTTGCGACATAGACCAGCGGAGCAAGCACCAGAGTCGCCACGGCGTTGATCCAGAATGCCAAGCTAGTCCACCCGTGCGCCAGTTGGAGCGCGTACGGCAGATGCATTACGCCATTCAAGGCTGTACCCACCAGAAGAAGGCTCAGCGTTGCCGAGGTGAGGCGCGCCGTCTCCATATCCTGCGTCCACAGCCGCAGCACTGTCGCTGCGAACAGCCCCATTACCACCGCCGCCGGGAATACCAGAACCGAAAGCAGCTGCGTACCGCGGTGGTACACGTCAGCGAGACCTTTCTCATCTCCAATCGCGAGTTGCTCGGAGAACTTCGGGAAGAGAGCCATAAAGAGAGGCCCCACCACCCGGCTAAGACCCCCGGCCGCCAGCGCCGCGAGCGTGTACCGCCCGAAGGCGTCCAGGGTGAGTAGATTGCTAACCACCACCTTGTCCATCTGGCTCAGGATCGCACCAAGCAGCGAGATACCTAGCACGCCGCCGGCGAATCTGCGGATGCTCCACAGAAGGTCGGCACGCCAGCGCGGAGAGGTCGGCCCGGCTGTAGCTCGCCAGGCGAGCACTGCCACGAGTGACGTCTGTAATCCCGAACATAGCGCCTGCCAAAGGAAAAATGCCTGAATCGTAGGGGAAACCAGCCACAGGACGAGCGCCGCACCCGGCCCCCTGAATGTGGCGACAGCGACCAGCGCCGCGTTTAATGGAATGTGGCGCTGCCAACCGAGAAGTGCGCCAGCGTAGAGATCGTAGGGCCACTGAAGCGCCAGCGTCAGCGCGACGAGTAACAAAGCCTCGTAGGTCGTCGCGGCATCAAGATGGATCCCCTGCAGCCATTGACCAGCAATCGGCGATGCCAGGAGGACCACACCCAGGCCAATCAGTATCCCGATCGGCCAGTAGAGAATTTCAAAGGTCCGCAGGAGATCGCGCATATCGTTTCGTGCGTCCTGCCGCACGGATAGGCGCGCGAACTCCCGGTTGACAGTGGTACTGATTCCCAGATCCAGCGCAGCGAAGAGGGCCTGAAGCGTGAGCCAGACACCTATCAGCCCGAACGCTTCAAGACCAAGGAAGTGCAGGAAGACGGGCGCGAACGCCAGTTGCATCACCGCAGTCCAGCCGCTTCCAGCAAGGTTCGCGACGATGTTCCGCCCGAGGAGAGCCATTCGGTCGGTACTCAGCGCCGCCGCCCAAGGGCACCTGCGGAGGTGATCTCCGGCTGCGCGGAGGATATTGGGCTAATCACAATCGTGGACAGGTCAAGCGCGACAGGGAGGCACATACGCTCGACTCTGGAGCGAATACGCGGCGATGCTTATAGCGCTGCGGTCGGCGCAGCCGAGTAATGAGAGGACTGGAACTCCGCTTCCAAGGCGGTTCACAGCAACAAGCTGTTTCACCGCTACTAGTCTACGTCTGGAGCCATGAGCTTCCCACCCGTCCACCCAACCGCCCCGCCTGGAACCCCGCCCAGCGGGTGAACTCGTAGGCCAGCAGCTCCGACAGCCGGTGCGCGTGCCCCTGCCTCACGAAGTAGGTGACCTCAGTCGCAAGGAAGCGCACCGAGCCGCGGAGCGCGCCGCTCGGTGCCAGGCCGGCCGCCTCTTGCGTGCGGCGCACGGCTGTCCGGGGAGTCAGACTCATGAGGGCGCGCGAATCCCGGCCGCACCCGCGGGGCGCTGACTGCGGAGGTGATGCGCCGCGTGCTCCAGGATCGTTCGTACCTTTCCGAGGGTCCGCTCCACGGCTTGAACACGGTCGATAAGTCGCAGGACCCGGTCGTTCATGCGGCGGCCTGCGCGGGATTCGGAAGGTCGGCGGCGGAGCCGAAGAGCCAGAGCTTGGGCCCATTCAGCGCACTCGCCAGGAAGCTGGCGCCGGGCCGGGCGTCCCGCACGAATGCCTGCGCGTCGTACCGGCTGGCGTCCACGCGGCGGTCCAGCACCAGCGACGCCTCCAGCAGCGCCTTCCCCCATTCCCTGTCCGGAATGTCGTCGCCATACACGAGCAGATCGATGTCGCTATCCGGACGCGCGTCGTTCCTCGCGTACGAGCCGAAGATGAACGCCGCCTTCAACCCCGGCAGGTCCGCCAGCACGTGGCGCAGCACCAGCGCGGGCGCGTACTCGCGCACGAGCGCCGCGAGCGCGTCCCATTGCCGATCCGCTGCACTCCGCACGATGACGGCCCGCCGACCCACCCGCTCGTATTCGAGCAGGCCCAGGCCGAGCAGCCGGTCCAGCTCCAGCTGGAGCGAACGCTTCCCACGGATGCCCGTGTGCCGCGGCAGCGCGCGCAGGTGGAGGCGCGCATCCGGGTGCACTACGAAGTGGGTCAGCAGCCGGGCACGCGCCTCCGATCCGAGCAGCGCCGCCAGGCGATCCATGCTCACCTCCTTTTCGCCCTATGAATCAGGGCATAACGGCGGTCCGGCAAGCCCACGCGCTACCGGCCGGTGCCAGCCGCGGCCCCCGCGCGCAGCTGGCGGCTCCGCCGCCCCGCCTGGAACCCCGCCCAGCGCGTGGCCTCGTACGCCAGCAGCTCCGGCAGACGATGCGCGTGGCCCTGTCTCACGAAGTAGGCTACCTCGTTCCCCAGGAAGCGCGCCGAGTCCGCGAGAGTAGCGCCGCCGTCGATTCCGGCGATCCGCAGCGCTTTCCCCACACGAATGGTGCGGCGGAAGAGACCCCGCAGCGTATAGCGGTGCGCGTGTAGCGCCTCGGCGCGCGGCTCGTAGAGGATCGAGTACCCCTCGGCGAGCACCTGGTGCGCCCACACCTGATCTTCGCTGACGGGCACTTCGTCCACGAAGGGGACGCGCAGCGCCAGGTCGCGGCGGACGGCGCTGAAGGCGTTCGAGAAGAGCACGCGCCCCGGCCGCGGGTGGTGGCCGCCCGCCTGCGGGTCGAAGCGCAGTGGCTCCGCCGGGTAGTTGATCGCCACGAAGAACATCTCCATCGTCGCGGCGCTGCGCGGGATCTGCCGGCCATAGGCACCCGCGACCTGCGGGTCGGCCAGCGCCTCGGCGAAGCGCAGTGGCCAGTCCGGGGTGCAGGGGAGCACGTCCTGCGTGAGGAAGCAGATGACTTCGCCGGATGTCATCTGCACGCCCAGATTGCGCGTGCGGGCGTGGCCGAACTCCTCGGGCGGGATGCGATGGACCCACAGGCCCGCCCTCTCCGCGGCCTCGGGCGTACCGTCGGTCGACCCGGAGTCGATGATCAGCACCTCGAGCGCCATGCGCTCTCGCAGCAGCACGAGGTGGCGGCAGAGGTGGACGAACTCACGCCCACCGTTGAGGGTGGGGATCACGACGGAAACGAGCGGGCTGCTCATTCCTCTCACGCCCTCCCGAACTCCGTGCCCCGCAGCAGGCTGAGGAAGAAGGCGGCGAAGACGATCTCCGCGCCGAGCACCATCAGCGTGAGCGCGAGCATCGCGGGTCGCACGGCGAAGATGACGCCGGCGCCGGCCGCGATCCAGCTCGAGAGGATCCACACGTTGATGGCGACGCCTGTACCGAAGAGCACTCCGCCGAGGGCGACGCCGCGCTCCAGTGTGTAGCGCAGGTTGAAGCGGAGAATCCAGGGGTCGTAAGGGCCGGCATTCTGCACCAGCGCGTATGTCTTCGCGTAGATGCCGAGCAGCAGAAGCTGCAAACCGATGATCGCCAGCGCGCCGCCGACGAACATGAAGTGGAAGTCGAGGTTGAAGCGCCCGATCGGGATCGGTCCGGGGAGCAGCGCCAGCTCGAGCCCCAGCCCGGCCACGAGCAGAAGTAACCCCGGCACCACGAACAACCGCGTGGGGCTGAGCAGCAGGAGGTAGCGCGCCACGCGCCAGCTATCCGCCACGTTGCGGCGCGCCTGGCGATCCGGCCGTGGATGGAAGCTGACCGGGACCTCGACGCTCTCGATCCCCGCGCGTGCCGCCTCGACGAGCATCTCGCTGGCGAACTCCATCCCCGTCGCGGAGCCGAGGTTCAGCTCATCCAGAGCATCGCGCGAGATCGCCCTCATGCCGCAGCGCACATCGGAAGCGGAGAACTGGAAGAACCGGCGGGCGAGATGCGTCTGGAGCGGCTCGAGCAGGTGCCGGTGACGACCGCGCATGGCGCCAGGCTGGATCTCGCCGTTGCGGCGGGTGCCGAGCACCATCTCGTAGCCGGCGCGCAGCGGCTCGATGAAGCGGTGCAGCACCGAAAGGTCGTAGGTGCCGTCGCCGTCCACGAGCACCAGGTAGCGCCCGCGCGCCGCCTCGATGCCGCGCAGGCAGGCGGCGCCGTAGCCGCGGATCGGCTGCGGGACGACGGTGGCGCCGGCACGCCGGGCCTCGTCGGCGGAGTCGTCCGTCGAGCGGTTGTCGCAGACGATCACCTCGCCGGCATAGCCGCCGCGCTCGAGCGCCTGGCGCGCCTCGCGCACGCAGCTCGCGATCGAGGCCGCTTCGTTCCGGCAGGGAATCACCACCGACACCTCGATCTCCTCCGCGGGCGAAGGAGCGGGTGTGTGCTGTGCTTCCATTACCGGACGCATGCGATTCCTCCGGCTCGGGTCCCCTCGCCCTGCGGCGGGTGGTTGGGCAATGTCGGTAAGAGAGTCGCCCACGGCACTGAGGAAAAGATGCGGGGCCGCGGAGCAGCCGCCCTCACGGCAGCTTACCCGGCCCCACACAACAAGTTAACCAATCGCCGCCCACAGGGCTAGCGGCTGCCGGGGACCCTCATCCCGCTCGCTGAGGCTCGCACCCCTCTCCCGAGGGCGGGAGAGGGATCGATGCTGAGCCCAGGCACCCGCGTGCCCCCCGCTCCCGCCGGCGCTATGCATTCCCCACATCTTCCGGCGTGGCCGGTTACCGGGGGTATAAAACCCCCGGCATATAGTAGTCCGGTGCACGCTTGCGTGCAGCGTCACAGCGGGCGTCCTCCGGACGCGTCTTGCCGCGGGACTCCGCCCGTGAGGGCGACCGCAGGTCCCTGCCGGGTCGTTTATCGGTACTGGTGGGAAAGTGCTGGAGGCGCCGCCGGTGCGCCCCCTCTCCGGCTCGCCTAGGCTCGCCACCTCTCCCCCAGTAGTTTGGTGCGCGCAGCGCAGCACCATGCTGGGGGAGAGGTTGAAACTCCTTGCTTTTCTCCCCTCCCCCAGCATTGGGGGAGGGGCCGGGGGAGGGGGCGCTGTGCCAGCCGCGACGAATTTCCCAACGGTATCGTTTATCGGCCCTGCTCTGCCGCGCACCGGGCGACAGCCTGAGGGCCCGTCAGGGGGTGAGGGCCTCGCTGCGGCGCGCCTGCGCCTCGTCGAGCTGGCGGCGCACCACGGCTCCGTTTATCGGCGGGGTGGTTCCCACACTCTGGAGTGCGTTGCCGTTAGTGCCGAGCTGCTGCTGTAGGGCTTCGGTGCGGCGGGCGTTGCCATCGTCGATGGTGCGCTGGATCTCGCCCGCTTTCTTCTCACCGACCTGGCGCGCCAGCTCCTCGCGTGCCTCGTAGCGTGCGTCCACGAGCCGCACGAAGCGCTCGACTCCCCAGCGGCCGCCGTAGAACAGCAGCAGGAGAATGATTACCCGCTTAAGCAGCTTTTCCATCATTCCCCCTCAGGTTGTGGAGCTCGGGCGCATCTGGAATGCGCCGCCACCGGATGCGGATGTGCTCCGGTGTCGCTCCACGCGGCTCCGAGAAGACGATCTCCAGCGGCACGTCGGCGTCTACGTTCCAGAACAGTTCCGGATAGTCTCCACAGCGGCGGCGAATCGGCGTCATCGGAGATACGCGTGTCAGTAGGTTCCGAGCGTACGTTCCCGGTCTATTCTACGGCGTAATGCACTGCAAACCCTCAACGGAGATGGAGTGGAGGTTCTCCGGCCGCTCCCGCACCGCGCCCTTGGACGGTTGAACCGGAGCGACTTCCCCGGCGGGACGGTATCGCTCCACCCGCGGCGCCAGGAGGTTCGCGCGCAGGATGTGCCAGATGGCGGCGACGCCATCCTTCCAGCCGATCTTCTTTCCTTCCTCGTAGGTGCGCCCGTTGTAGCTGATCGGCAGCTCGTAGATCCGGGCGCGTGCCTGGGCGAGGCGGGCCGTAAGCTCGGGTTCGATGCCGAAACGCCGGGCGCTCAGCGGCAGGCCCTTCATCAGGTCGGCGCGCGCCATCTTGTAGCACGTCTCCATGTCGCTCAGGTTGATGTTCGTGAGCATGTTGGAGAGCAGCGTGAGCGCGCCATTTCCCACGCGGTGCCAGAAGTAGAGCACCCGCGCCGGTCCGCCCAAGAAGCGGCTGCCGAATACCGCGTCCGCGCGGCCGTCCAGGATCGGCTCCATGAGCCGCGGGAGATCGAAGGGATCGTACTCGAGGTCCGCGTCCTGGATGACGATGATGTCACCGGCGGCGTGCTCGATGCCGCGCGTCACCGCCGCGCCCTTGCCCTGATTGCGCTCCTGCAGCAGCAGCGTGTCGATCATCCCCTCGGCGTGCAGCGCCTGGAGGACGCCGCGGGTGCCATCGGTGGAGTAGTCATCGACGGCGATGATCTCGAGCGCCACGGGAACGGAGCGGATGCGCGCGATCACCTGGGCCACGGTCGCCGCTTCGTTGTAGATCGGCATCACGATGGAGAGCTTTGCTCCCCGGCTACGGTCGTCCATATGGTTTCTCATGCGAGTCAAAGTGTGCAAGCCTCAGTCCCCGCCCCAGATAGCGCAGCCCGCTTCACGAACGTATCCAAAACCCAGCGGCCGGAAAGTGAAGTTCGGCTTCACCTCGCCTGTCGGCCGGAGGTCGTACAGGTAGACGGCGGAGCCGAGGGCGACCTGATCGTCCACGCGCGTGCCGAAGTGATCGAGGAAGTCCAGCATCAGCCTGCGCTCGTATGCCTCGTGTGGTCCCACTCCGGACCCGAACAGCACCCACAGCCGCGGCTGACCGAGATGGGTGCTCAGCGCGTCCAGGTAGCGGGTAGGCTCGAAACGCGCGCAGGGCCCGATCACGAAGTCGCCCGCCTGGAAATCGTACCGCGGCGCATAGTAGGCGAACTCGTGTTGCACCTCGTAGTGCACGTACATCACGTCGCCCGGCTGCCAGTTCTCCTGCACATAGCCGAGGACCGGCTTGATCTCGATGCGGCCGTAGGGGATCGCGATCAGCGCCTGCGCCAGCGGAGGCAGAACCAGCAGCGCGATTACGGCGATGCTCACAACCTTCAGCCGCCCGCCCAGCCGCCGGTGGAGCTGCGTGGCACCCTCGGCCATGACCAGCAGGAAGACGGGCACCAGGAAGAGCAGAACTCGGCCCTCGGTGACCCCCGTACCGCCGAACGGGTAGAGCCGCATGCCCGACGCAAGGAGCGTCACAGCGACCGGAGCGAGCAGCATCAGCAGCAGCGCGCGCCGCCGCAGCACCATCCAGACGACGCCCGCCGTGAAGACCAGCATCCCGGCCGCCGACTGGTAGTACCCCCGCGCGATGGCCGCGTCGTCGAAGACCCCGAGCGGGTCCCGGAACAAGCGGGCAAAGGTGCTGGGAAACCAGGAAAGGTCCGACAGCGATTGCGGCGGAAACGGCATGAAGCCGCTGATCCAGAACGCCTGCAGGTACTCGTTGCGCCCGGCACCCTGCACGAACAGGAGGTACGGCACACCAAAGGCGAGAGCCCATGCTCCCACGACAGCTGCCAGCGCTACGGCGGAGCGGCGATCTCGCCGCCAGATGCTCTCCACCAGCATTGCGCCGGTGACGCCGATCAGGACGAAGAGCGCCGTCATGGACATCCCTGCGGCCGCGAGGCCGATCAGACACCAGGCGACCGCGCGCTTTGCGGTGATGCCGCGTGCGCGCAGCTCGAAGGCGACCAGCAACAGCAGCAGCGTGACCGCCGCGTCGCTGGAGTACTGCTTGACGTCCGACGCGTAGTAGATCAGGAATGGCGAGAGCGCGAA
>JBPCIT010000154.1:0-5662 GCA_051006015.1 Longimicrobiaceae bacterium | reverse complement strand
AACCTACTGACGAAGGAGAAGCATCGTGGATATACTCACCTGGATCCTTGTCGGCCTGATCGCCGGTGTGCTCGCGACCTTTCTGATGGGCGGGATCGGCTACGGCATCATCGGGGACATAATCGTGGGGATCGTCGGGGCGTTCGTCGGCGGCTGGCTCTTCGCCGAGATGGGATGGACTGCCCCGTTCGCCGGGCTGGCCGGCACCATCTTCGTAGCGTTCATCGGCGCCCTTCTGCTGCTGCTGATCCTGGGGCTGATCCGCAGGGCGATGTGGCGGCGCTACTGATCGGATCGCCTTCACCTCACCCTCCGCGAGCGCATGAACCCCGACGAGATCAACGCGCGCCGCGAGCGTCGGCGACGCTTCCTGCTGCGGCTCTACCAGCTCTCGGAGGAGGGGGTCGAGGTGTACGCGGACGGTTACGAGATCGCGGAGGAGCTGGGGCTCTCGCGGGAGGAGGCCGAGCGCATCGCGCGCTACCATGAGGACCACGACTTCGTCAAGAAGATCGGTAGCAGCGGGCTCGCTCTGCGGATCAGCGCGCGGGGGATCGACCATGTCGAGTCCACCCTCGCACCCTGAGCCCCGCCGCCGGTGAGAGACACTCCTCGCCTGGTGCTCGCCGCTCCGGGCAGCGGGCAGGGCAAGACCACCGTGGCCGCGGCGCTCATGCACCTCCTCGCGCGGCGCGGACTGCGGGTGGCACCCTTCAAGATCGGCCCCGACTACATCGATCCCACCCACCACCGCGCCGCGGCCGGACGCCCCAGCCGCAACCTCGACGGCTGGCTGCTCCCACACGACACCGTTCGCGCCCTCTTCCGACGCGCCACCACCGGGGAGAGGGCGGCGGATGTGGCGGTGATCGAGGGGATGATGGGACTCTTCGACGGCCACTCCGCCACCGGGGAGGCGGGATCGACGGCAGAGATGGCGAAGCTGCTCGGCGCGCCGGTGGTGCTGGTGATGGATGCCTCCGCCGCGGCGCGCACGGCCGCGGCGATCGTCCACGGGCTGCACAGCTTCGATTCCGAGCTGCCGCTGGCGGGCGTGGTGCTCAGCCGCGTCGCCGGCGCCGCGCATTACGAGATCTGCCGCCAGGCGATATTGCAGACGGGGGTACCGGTGCTCGGCTACCTCCCCGAGGACCCGGCGCTCGCGCTGCCCGAGCGGCACCTGGGGCTGGTGCTCGCCGGGGAGCGCAGGCTCGATCCGGAGCCACTCGCCGCACTGGCGGCGGAGACGCTGGATGTCGAGGGGCTGCTGGAGGTCGCCCGCTCCGCGCCGCCGCTCCCTGACATACCGGATCCGCTCCCGGCGCCAATGGAGCGTATGGAGGCGGTGATTGCCGTGGCGCGCGACGCGGCCTTCGACTTCTACTACGAGGACAACCTCGACCTGCTGCGCGACCTCGGCGTCGAGATCCGCTTCTTCTCGCCCCTCACCGACACGGAGCTGCCGGCGGATGCGGGCGCCCTGTACCTCGGCGGCGGCTACCCGGAGCTGCACGCGGAGGCGCTCTTCATCAACCTGCCGCTGCGGCGTGCGATCCGCGCCTTCGCCGCCGCCGGGGGGCCGATCTACGCCGAGTGCGGCGGGCTGATGTACCTCTCCGAGGCGCTGGTGGACGCGCGCGGGACCCGCCACATCATGGTCGGCCTCGTGCCAGGAACGAGTCAGATGCGCGAGCGGGTGACACTGGGCTACCGGGAGGTGGAGGCGCTGCGGAACTCCCCGATCGCCCGGGCGGGGCAGCGGGTACGCGGCCACGAGTTCCACTTCTCGATACTCGACACTCCGCCCGCCGCGCCGGCCTACCGGCGTGTGGATGGGGAGGATGTCGAGGGGATCGTCTGCGGCCCACGGGACAACGTGCTCGCCTCCTACATCCACGTGCACTTCGGCACCGATCCGCGCCTCGCCGAGCAGCTGGTCGGGAGTGCGCGGAGCTTCGGCTCCCGGGCCCTCACCCCGGCTCGCTAGGGCTCGCCACCCCCCTCCCACAAGGGGAGAGGGGGTGATGCTGCCTCCGGTACCGAAGCTGAGGTCCAGCAGGGCAGGGTTCCCCCTCTCCCTTCATGGGAGAGGGGGTCAGGGGGTGAGGGCGCTGTTCGGCAGAGGGAGGAGGTCTCGCCGGGGTCGCTGAACGTCTGCATCTTGCATAGCTGCTCAGCTACTGAGCGAGCCTCACTCCGACAGGACACGGATGAAGCGCAGAACCACTCTGATCGTCCTCGGCATCGTGGCCGTGCTGATCGCGGCTGTGGCGGCGGCACTCCTCCTCTCCGACACTGCGGGAGAGGCGGTCGAGCTGGCGGCGGAGCGGGGTGAGATCCGGCTGCGCGAGCCCTTTCGCCCGATCCGCGGCGAGGCGCGGGTGGTGATCTTCGCGCTGGACGGCGTCGGCGATGAGGCGCTGCGCGAGGCGATCCGCTCCGGACGGGCGCCGCACATCGCGGCGCTGCTGGGAGCGCAGCACGAGGAGAACGTCTTCGAGCACGCGTACGCCGTCCCCGACGCGGTGAGCATCCTCCCCTCGACCACCATGGCCGCCTGGGCCTCGATCTTCACCGGCAAGCCTCCCGCTGAGACGGGCGTCGCGGGGAACGAGTGGTACGTGCGCGAGGAGATGCGCTTCTACGCCCCCGGCCCCATCTCCGTCGAGGAGCACGAGCACACGCTCGAGATGTACACCGAGGGGCTGCTGGGCAGCGCCATCCGGGTGCCCACGCTCTTCGAGCGGGTGGATCTACGCGCGCACGTCTCGCTCGCGCCGGTACACCGCGGCGCGGATCTGCTCACCGCCCCCACGCCACGCGATGTGGCGGAGCTCTTCGGCGCTCTCGCGGACGGCATCGTGGATGAGACGCCGACGGATCGCAAGCCCTACGCGGCGATGGACGAGAACTCGGTCGAGCGGCTCCTCAACGGCATCCGCGACCATGGGCTGCCCGACGTGCAGGTCGTCTACTTCCCCGGGGTGGATCTCTACACCCACCTCGCCGACCAGCCGCTCGCCGAGCTGCAGCTCTACCTGCAGGAGATCATCGATCCCGCCGTGGGCCGGGTGCTCGACGCCTACGCGCAGGCGGGGGCGCTCGGCGAGAGCTATGTGCTCTTCGTCGCCGACCACGGCCATACCCCGGTGCTCAAGGACGAGCGGCACGCGCTGGCCACCAGCCTCGAGCACGATCCGCCCGCGCTGATCCGGAGCGCCGGCTTTCGCATGCGGCCCTTCGTCCTCGATCCCGGCGAGGGGGAGCAGGACTACCAGGCCACGGTCGCCTACCAGGGCGCAATCGCCTACGTCTACCTGGCGGATCGCTCCACCTGCGCGAATCCCGGGGACCGCTGCGACTGGCAGCTGGCGCCCCGCCTCGAGGAGGACGTGCTCCCGCTGGTGCGCGCCTTCGATCAGGTAAATCGCACGGGCCATCCCATCCCCGAGCTGCAGGGCACCATCGATCTCATCTTCGCGCGCGAGCCGCGGCCGCCCGGCGAGCCCGCACTTCCCTTCCAGATCTGGGATGGAGCGCGGCTGGTGCCCATCGGCCAGCATCTGGCGCGCAATCCGCGGCCCGATCTCATCCGCCTCGAGGAGCGGCTGGAGGGCCTCGCCGCCGGTCCCTTCGGCCATCGAGCGGGCGACATCCTGCTGCTCGCCCGCTCGGGGATGAACCGGCCCATCGCCGACCGCTACTACTTCTCGCACCTCTACAGCTCCTGGCACGGCAGCCCGGAGGCGCAGGACAGCAAGATCCCCATCCTGGTGGCACACCCGGGAAGCTCCGGGCGCGAGCTGCAGCGCCGCGTCAGCGAGGTCGTCGGCGAGTCGCCCTCCCAGCTCGACATCGTCCCGCTGGTGGAGGCGCTGCTGAACACGCGGTGATGCGGGAGCCGCCCGCCGCGGGAGGATCATCAGTCTCACCGGAGGGTGGCAGCTCTGAGGCAGCCGGGGGCGCCCGCGGTGCTCTCCGACCTTCCGAGGTGCGGGTTCGGGAGGTATTCTGTCTCCGGACCGCCCCCGGCCCGGCGAATCGCCGCGCCCGGTGGTGGGCGGGCACCTCGATTCCTGCGGATGAGATCTCCTCCCATCGCACCACAACCGCCTCGGCGCTGGCGCATCCTGCTCCTGCTCTCACTGGCGGAGCTGCTGGGCATGTCGCTCTGGTTCACGGCCAGCGCGGTGGCGCCCCAGCTCCAGACGCTCTGGGGCCTGAGCGCCCAGCAGACCGGGTGGCTGACGACCATCGTTCAGCTCGGCTTCGTCGCCGGAACGGCGGTCGCCGCGATCCTGAATCTCGCGGATGTGGTGCCGGCCCGGCCCTACTTCGCCGTCTCCGCCCTCTGCGGCGCGCTCGCCAACGCTCTCCTGATCGTTGCGCCGGGGTACGCCGCGGCTCTCGCTCTCCGTTTCCTCACCGGCTTCTTCCTGGCGGGCGTCTATCCGCCCGCGATGAAGATGATCGCGACCTGGTTCCAGTCCGCGCGCGGGCTGGCGATCGGGACGATCGTGGGGGCGCTCACCCTGGGGAAGGCCACCCCGTATCTGATGCGTGCGCTGGAGGGCACGAACCTCGAGCCGGTGGTGCTCACGGCATCCGCCGGCGCGGTGGGCGCAGCGCTGCTCGTGGCTGTCGGCTACAGCGACGGGCCCTTCGCCTTCGCGCGCCGCCCCTTTTCATGGAGCCTGATCGGAACGGTCGTGCGACATCGCCCCACGCGGCTGGCGATCGGCGGCTACCTGGGGCATATGTGGGAGCTCTACGCGGTGTGGACGTGGGTGCCGGCGTTCCTCGCGGCGAGCGCGCTCGCGCTCGGACCTCGGGCGCCCTCTGCCGTCTGGGTGGATCTCGCCTCGTTCGGGGCCATCGGGGCGGGTGCCCTCGGGTGCGTGCTCGGCGGGTGGCTGGCGGACCGCATCGGCCGGGGCCGGTGGGTCAACCTCTCGATGGCCGCAAGCGGCATCTGCTGCCTGGTGGGCGGCTTCCTCTTCGGAACCAGCTTCTTCGTCGTGACCCTCTTCGCCTGGATCTGGGGCTTCTTCGTGGTGGCAGACTCGGCGCAGTTCAGTGCTATGGTGACCGAGGTGAGCCCGAGCCATGCAGTGGGTACCGCGCTCACGCTCCAGACCTCGGTGGGCTTCCTGCTAACGATGGTCACCATCCAGCTCGTTCCGGTGATCGTCGAGGGCGGCGGATGGCAGTGGGCATTCGCGATCCTGGCGCTCGGGCCCGCGCTCGGCATCATGGCGATCCGGCAGCTTCAGAGGACAGCCGACAGCATCAGCCCGACGACGGGCCCCGCTCTGCCTCCGAACTGATGGCCGGGATCCGGAGCTGCCCACTACCGCATCGTGCTCTACGACGCGTCGGGTGCACTCGTCCGCATCCCGAGGCGTCGTGTATCTCGACGTCTCCAGCCCATGGCTAGAGGCTGTTATGGACTTCACACGAGAGCAGCCACGGCCCTGCCGAGCAGGAGACAGACGAAGGCCAGGAAGTGCAGGCCGGCTAGCGTCTCGGGCAACCGCTCATAATCTCGGGCCAGGCGGCGGAAACGGCTCATCCAGCCGAAGCTGCGCTCGACCACCCAGCGGCGCGGCAGCAGCACAAAGCCCTTCTTGGCCTCGGGCAGCTTCACCACTTCCAGGCGGAT
>JBPCIT010000153.1:0-16341 GCA_051006015.1 Longimicrobiaceae bacterium | reverse complement strand
ACCTTCTCCATCGAGAAGCGGGCGAGGAAGGTCGGGCCGGTGACGGGCCAGAAGAGCAGATGCTTGAGTAAACCCATGACAAGAAGTGCGAAGTGCGGAGTGCGAGGTGCGGAGTGAACTGCGGCTGTTACGCACTGCGCACTCCGCGCTGTTCATCCGGTTGCTTTTTCCAGCTTCAGCTTGATGTTGACGAAGTTGTACGGCGGCCAGGGACCGGTGTACTTGAAGGTCAGGTGGTCCTCGTACTTGAGGCTCAGCTCCTTGACGCGCTCGTCGAAGGCCTTCTCCGCCTCTCGGTCGACCAGGAAAGCGGCATTCATGATCATCCGGTCACCGATCGGCTTGTTCGAGCGCGAGGCAACGGCCGCGGGCTTGAGCGCCTCGTGGATGTCGCGCACGTAGCCGTTGCCAACCTCCTCGAGCGCGGCGTCGATCAGCCGGCCGAGCTGCATGCGGGCGAAGTAGGTCGAGCTCTGCGCGTTGCGTGTGATCTCGTCCTTGAGGCGGCGGATCTCCTCGTTCTCGCCGACGATACTACCGATCACCTTCTCCCGGTCCCAGAGCACCTTGAGGCCGAACTCGATCTTGTCCTTCATCTTCTCGAGCACGTCGTCGAAGGCCTGATAGGTGGACTTGAGCAGCTCGACGATGTCGTCATCGGTGCGGAAGAGGGTGCCGAAGCTCATCGGAATGACGGTGTACTCGCGCATCACCGTCTCGTTGACGAACTCGTGCGCGAGAACGTTCTCGCGGGTGGGGTCGTAGATGCGGATGGGAGTGTCGCTCACCACCGCCGCCAGCTCCTGGTGGTGAACGGTGTAGACGCGCGGGCTCCCCTCCCCGATGCCGATCTGCCCGAACTCCCGCTCCTTGGGGCTCTTGATGATGCAGTAGACGTACTTCCCCTCCTCGCCGGATGTGGTGGGGCGCTCCTCGACCAGGTTCTCAGTCTCATTCATCAGGTTGCCTCAGATGCGGGCGCCACCCGGCGCACGGAGATGCAGCGGACGAGTATCCGTCCCCGCGGCTAGCGCAGGGCGGAGATCAGGGCGATAGCGGCGACGACGACGCTGACCGCCCCCTTCATCGCGGTGGCGACCACCCTGCCGAGGAAGGCGCCCCACCCGGCGCGTAGCGCGGGACCCGCGCCGCGCCGCGTGGTCAGCTCGAGCAGCGCCGCGCCGGCGAAGGCACCGACGAAGGCGCCCACCACACTGCCGATTAGCGGGAGCGGCAGCCCCACAATGGCACCGACGATCCCTCCCAGGATCGCGCCGATCTCGGCGCGGCGCCCGCCCCCGTAGCGGCGGGCGTAGCGGCCACCCAGGAGAAATTCAGCGATTTCCGCCAGCAGCGCAAGCAGCGCGACGGCGATGATCGATGGCGCGCCGATGGTCGCGAAGCCGGTGAACCAGGCGTAACCGACCAGCGCGGCGACCTGCAGCCAGATCCCCGGCATCCCGAAGGGGATGAGCAGCAGCCCCACGAGCTGCGCCAGCGCGAGCAGGAGGTACGGCACGAATCCTCAGTACCCGGCTTCCTTGTCCACCACGTTCCGGAGCGGCTCCCCGGCGAGGTAGCGGCGGACGTTCTCCACGAGCAGCTCCGTCTGGCGCTCCCAGAAGCGATGCGTCGTTCCGGAAACATGCGGCGTGACGAGCACGTTGGAAAGACCCCAGAGCGGCGAGTCGGGCGGCAGCGGCTCGCAGGCGAAGACATCGAGCGCGGCTCCTCGCAGGTGACCCTCGCGGAGCGCCTCGATCAGCGCCTCCTCATCGAGGATCCTGCCGCGGGCGACGTTGATCAGAGTCGCCCCGCGCGGCAGGCGGGCCAGCTCTTCGCGCCCGATCAGCCCGCGCGTTTCGGAGGTCTCGGGGACGGTGATCACCAGGAAGTCGCTCGCTTCGAGCAGCCGCGGGAGCGCGTCGTCGCCGGTGAGCAGCTCGACCCCCGGGGGCGCGGGCGCCGGCCGGCGCTTCGAGGCGAGCACCCGCATCCCCAGAGCGACCGCGCGGCTCGCCACCTCGCGCCCGATCCCACCGAGCCCGACGATGCCCAGCGTGGCGCCCGCGATCTCGCGCACCGGGGTACCGGCGCTCTCGAACGGGCTCCTCTCCCAGCGCCGCACCGCCTGCGCCCGCACCGCCAAGTCCAGCCCTCGCGCGAAGTGCAGGATCATTGCGATGACTGTCTCCGCCATGGGCGCGGCGTGGATGCCCGCGGAGTTGGTCAGCACCACCTCTGAGCTGCGCATCTCCGGGTAGAGCGAGCCACCGACGCCCGCCGCGGCGGAGTGCGCCCAGCGCAGACGGCCCGGCGGTGGGTCGCCCGCGGCGCGCAGCAGCTCGGGAGGCAAGCCGAAGCCGAAGTAGACCTCCGCGCCGCGCATCGCCGTGAGCGCCTCGGGCGAAGGCCCGCCGCCGTCGCCGCTCCCATCGGCGGGGGCGCTCACCACCGTCACCTCCCACTCCTCCGGCAGCGCCTCCCGGACCCGAGCGACCGCCCCCTCCGGTATCGCCCAGACGGGGCGGGCATCCTGAAGGTCGAGGACCAGGCGGCGCGGCGGCGAGGATCTCACAGCGAGCGCGTTACGCGATGGACACCGGAACGGAAGGCGAGATCACGGACCACCTGCTCGTGCCGCGAAACCGGACCGGCGACGTCGAAGACGGCCTCGTAGCGGTCGCCCTTCTCGACGGACGCGGTCTCGACGTTGAGGCCCCCCGTGCGGAAGGTTGCCTCGATCGCGGCGAGAAGCTCCGGGTCCGGATCCACGGCGACGACGTAGCGGCGGAAGCTGCGGCGGCTGCTGAGGGCGATCTCCATCCGGTTGAGTGCGCCGAGCGAGAGGTAGACAAGAATCGTCGCGCCGACCGCCTCCACGTACGCCTGCGCGCCGACCGCCATCCCGATCGCGGCCACCACCCAGATGGTGGCGGCAGTGGTGAGTCCGATGATGTTGCCGCGTGCCTGCAGGATGGTCCCCGCGCCGAGGAAGCCGATTCCGGAGACGATCTGCGCCGCGATGCGCGCGGGGTCGGCGCGGAAGATCGCGCCGGCCTGCTCGTTCGGGAGGTTGGCGAGTGCCGCGACCGCGATGGAGAGATCCATCAGCAGGGCGGCGCCGACGCAGATCAGCAGGTTGGTGCGCAGCCCCGCGGGCTTGCCGGAGAGCTCGCGCTCGAGCCCGATCACCCCGCCGAGCACCGCGGCGAGCAGCAGCCGACCGAGCAGCGCCAGCTGATCGAGCACGTCGGCGGGAATCGCGGCGGCGAGCGATGCGATCAGATCCTGCATCATTCCGCCCGGCTCCGGAGCCTACCCCGCGCGCCACAGGCGCTCTTCATGCGATCCCCAGCACGTCACGCATCGAATAGAGGCGCGGCGGTCGGCCGGCCAGCCAGCGGGCGGCGCGCAGCGCCCCCTCGGCGAAGAGAGCGCGCTCCGATGCGATGTGACCCAGCTCGATCCGCTCGCGCCCCCCGATGAACATCACCCGGTGCTCTCCCACGATGTCGCCGCCGCGAACCGCATGGAATCCGATCTCGCCGCGCGGCCGCTCGCCGCTGTGGCCGCTGCGGCCGTCGCGCCGCACCTCTGGCAGCGCGCTCTCGTGCCCCCGCGCCACCGCGTTGCCGAGCTGCAGGGCGGTGCCGCTCGGCGCGTCGGCCTTGCGCCGGTGGTGCGCCTCGACGATCTCCACGTCATACTCGGGCCCCAGCACGGCGGCGACCCGTTCGGCCAGCGCGACCAGCAGGTTGACGCCGATGCTGAAGTTCGGCGCGCAGAGCACCGGGGTCGCACTCGAGATCTCCTCGAGCAGCGCCAGATCCTCCTGCGCCAGACCGGTGGTACCCACTACCAGCGCCCGGCCGGCGAGCAGCTTCCGCTGCGCGGCCAGCAGCCGGCGAAAGAGTTCGGGCGAGCTGAAGTCGATCACCGCATCCGCCTGGCGAAGCAGCCACTCGGCCTCTTCGGGGGACTGGACCGCCGGAAAGCCAGCCATGGCCGAGCCGCTCGGCCCGTAGGTGGAGCGGCCGACGCCACCGAGTAGCTCGATGCTCTCGTCCTCCTCGATCAGCGCCGCGAGCGCCTTCCCCATCCGCCCGGTCGCACCGTTGACCACCAGCCGCAGCCGATCCTCCATCGCGCCTCAATCCTCGCGCAGCTCGATCCCGACGTCCCGAATCGCGCTGCGCAGCGCCTCGCGGGTCTCGGCGCTCGCCGGGAGCAGCGGCAGGCGGGGATCGCCCGCGCCGAAGCCGAGCATCCGTACGGCTGCCTTGACCGCCACGGGATTCGGCTCGCGGAAGAGCGCGTGAATGAGCGGCAGGTAGCGGAGCTGCAGCGCCCGCGCCGCTGCGAACTCGCCCTCGAGGTAGCGATGCACGATGCGCGCAGTATCCGCGGGGGCGACGTTGGCGAGCACGGAGATCACTCCCTGGCCGCCCAGGGAGAGCACCGGCAGGATCTGGTCGTCGTTGCCGCTGTAGATCGGCACGCGCTCGCCGAGGCGGCGCGCCAGCTCGGCGACCTGAGAGAGGTCGCCGCTCGCCTCCTTCACCCCCGCGAGGCGCGGGTCGTCGGCGAGCTGCTCCAGCGTTTCGGGAAGGAGATTGCAGGCGGTACGGCCCGGCACGTTGTACGCGATCAGCGGCAGGTCGGCGGCATCCAGCACCGCGCGGAAATGGGCGAGCATCCCCTGCTGCGTCGGCTTGTTGTAGGGGGGCGGCGCCAGGAGGAGCGCGTCCGCGCCAGCCCCGCGCGCCTGCCGGGCGAGCCGCACGACAGCCGCGGTGTCGCTGCCGCCCACGCCGGCGATCACCGGGATGCGGCTCTGCGTCTCCTCGACCACTACCTCGATGGCATGGCGCTGCTCCTCAGCGCTCATCGTCGCCGCCTCGCCGGTGCTGCCGTTGACCACCAGCGCGTCCGTTCCCTCGCGCAGATGGAAGCGGACCAGCTCGCGCAGCACCTCCTCGTCCACCCCTTTCCCGGCGAAGGGGGCGACCAGCGCGACGCCGGAGCCGACGAAGAGAGCCTGCGCCATCTCAGAAATTGTTCAGATCGATGATATCGCTCGCGGTGGTATCCGTCGCGGTGCTGTCGGGCGTCATGTCGCGCTCCGTCGAGTCGCGAAAGTCGTCCGCGACCTCGTCGTTGATCGGAGTGAAGAAGCTGCGGAAGACGGTGTTCCCACACTTCTCGCAGGTAATCTCCTCCGGCGGGTTCTGATCGGCGAAGAAGTACTCCTTGCCGCAGGTGAAGCACACCAGGGTGAGCACGCCCTGCGCAGGCTCCCCGGGTGGGCCGCCCGCCACCATCCCCGAGCTGTTCTGCTCCTCCGCCGCCCGCGCCCCCTCGGGGATGCTCTCCTCGGCGGGACGCTGTTCGATACTCTCTTCGCGCATCTCGTCTCCTTTGGATATCCGCTATGCCGGCCCCGGCTTCCCGTTGGGATCGCGATTCCGAGCCGTTCCGGCACGATCCGCCCTCTCGCACAACGCATACCGTGCCATTCGCTTACGAGCATCCGCCGTGGTCCGCCGACGGAAGGCTATCTCAGCCCCACGGCCTCCTTCACCCGCAGCATCACGCCCTCGGCGATCTCCTGCGCGCGGGTGGCGCCCTGCTGCAGCACCTCCTCGACGTAGCCGGGCTCGCGCAGAAGCTGCGCGCGGCGCTCCCGCATGGGCGCGAAGTACTCCCAGATCGCCCCGAAGAGGCGCTTCTTGAAGTCGCCGTAGCCGACGCCGCCGGCGCGGAAGTCATCCTCCATCAGCCGCACCGCGTCGGGGGTGGCGACCAGACGGTACAGCTGCACGATGATCGAGTCGGAGGGGTCCTTGGGCGCCTCCAGCGGCGTCGAATCGGTGACGATGCTCATCAGCCGCTTGCGCAGCGGCTTCTCGTCGAGGAAGATCTCGAGGGTGTTGCCGTAGCTCTTGCTCATCTTCTGGCCGTCGATGCCGGGGACGACAGCCGTCGCCTCCTGGATCATCGGCTCGGGCAGCTTGAGCACGGGGCCGAACGCCTCGTTCATCTTCACCGCGACGTCGCGGGTGATTTCCAGATGCTGCTTCTGATCCTTGCCCACGGGGACGATATCGGCGTCGTAGAGCAGGATGTCGGCCGCCTGAAGCACCGGATAGGTGAAGAGGCCGGCGCTGGCGGCGATCCCCTTCGCCACCTTGTCCTTGTACGCGTGGGCACGCTCCAGCAGCCCCATCGGCGTGACGGTGCTCAGGATCCAGGTCAGCTCCGTCACCAGCGGCACCTGCGACTGGCGCCAGACGATCGAGCGCTCCGGGTCGATGCCGCAGGCGAGCGAGTCGACGGCCAGGCCGTGGATGTACTCGCGCAGCAGCTCCGGCTCGCGCACAGAGGTGAGGGCGTGCAGGTCCACCAGGGTGTAGAAGACCTGCCCCTGCTCCTGCATCTCGACCATCGAGCGCATCGCGCCGAAGTAGTTGCCCAGGTGCAGCGAGCCCGAGGGCTGGATACCGGTCAGAATTCGCTTCATCTTCCCATCGACGCTGCGGCCGCGCGAGCGGACACGGCAGCGGGCAATTGCTGGTCTGAACGCTTGTGAAATGATAAGTTAGCGAGCCGCCGCCCCGGCGAGCAAGCAGACCTCAGCCCCGGCATTGCCGTGCCCGAGAGCGACTTCACGTTGGAGGAGCTGCGGCCCTCGCCCGACCCTCGCGATCCCCGGGCGTCTTCGCTGCTGCGCCCCTGGCGCGAGGGGGAGGCAATCCGGGAGCGCTCGGTGCTGCTCGGCCTTCCTTACGACGGCGGCATCCCCTCACGCCCCGGCGCGCGCTTCGGACCGCGCGCGCTGCGTGAGGCGCTCGGCTCGTTCGGCAGCTACGACGGGGAGCGGGAGCTGGCGGAGGACGCGGGAGTGCTCGACCTGGGCGACCTCGCGCTCCCCTCGATGAACGGCGCCGCGGCGCACGCGCGCATCGAGCAGGCGGCAGAGCGTGTCTTCTCCGCGGGCGCGCGGCCGATCTTCGTGGGTGGGGACCACGGGATCACCGGCTCCCTGATCCGCGGTCTGGCCGCCGCGCGCCCCGAGCTGAAGCTGGCGCTCGTCACCCTCGACGCGCACCTCGACGTGCGCGAGTACGAGGACGAGGCCTCCCTCTCCAGCGGCACCCCCTTCCGCCGCGCTCTCGAGTCGCCGATCCTCACGGGCGAGCGTATGGCGATGATCGGCATCCGTCGCTTCGCCAACTCCCGCTACTATCTCGACTGGGCGGGCGAGCAGGGAATCCACCTCTTTACGATGGATGACGTGGACGAGCGCGGCGCCGCAGCGGTGGCTCGCGAGGCACTGCGGCGGGTGATGCAGGATGCCGACGCACTGTACCTGAGCGTTGACCTTGACGCGGCGGAGGCGGCGGTCGCACCGGGGGTGAGCGCCGCGGGTGTCGCCGGACTCACCGCGCGGGAGATGATTGCGCTCGTGCGCACGCTCGGCAGCGATCCGCGGCTCGTGGGCGCCGATCTGATGGAGCTCTCCCCACCGTACGACGAGGGAGGTCGGACCGCGAAGCTCGCCGCGCGGCTGCTCCTCGAGCTGCTCGCCGCCCGAGCCTGAGCCTCACCCCACCGTGCAGACGTAGAGGCTCCCGGCCCGCTCCTGGTCGAGCGGCGTGAAGCCCATGCGGCGCAGGTACCGCTCGTGCTCGCGGGTGCCCGGAGCGCTCACGATCCGTTCGATTCCACGGCTGCGGAAGAACTCCGCCTGCTTCGAGAAGAGGAAGCTGCCGATCTTGAGGTCACGGTAGCCGGGGATCACGAAATCCAGCAGAACCCGCAGTGTGTTCTCCCCCTCCCGCTCGCCGATGAAGAGCCCCGCGGGCACCAGGTCGCGCAGCACGAAGAAGGTGAGCTGATCCTGAGTCGGCCGATAGGAGAAGGAGGGGAGGAATCGCCGGATCTCCTGCTCGTGGAAGCTGAGGAAGTAGTGCAGGTAGTCGGAGCGGTTCTCCACCTCGAGAAGGCGGAAATACTCCCGCGTCCCGAAGATGCGGTAGAGATAGAAGAGGTTGATGCCGACGATGAAGAGGTTGACTACCGCGACGGGGATGGCGCCGATCAGCAGACCGTAGAGGGTGAAGAAGGCCGACCCGACGAGGTTGATGATCCGCAGCCGCAGGATCGAGGTCATCATCAGCGAGATCGCCACCAGCGCGGAGGCGACGTAGCCGATGATCTCGTAGATCCAGATTGGTTCCATCCGATTCGCCTCCGGGATCGCGGCGGAGAGCGCCGGAACGGGCATCACATCCACGCCAGAAATCCCGGAGCACCCGCCCACGCGGTGTTCGCCGTGCGGACTCCACCGAGCCCCGGCACAACCTGGACCAGCCCTCCGCCCGCTAGATCCGCGGACCGAGGGCCGCTACGGCGGGTGCGTCAGGCTCTGCCGGGAGACGCACCGCGTCGCCGCAGGACGAGTTGAACGAGCCAGCCACTCAGCGCGAGCAGCCCCAGGAAGAAGACAGTGCTGGAGCTGTAGACGAGCCACCACTCCGAAAGGAACTCTCGCCGCGCGCTCAGCTGCGCGGAGACGGCATCCCAGACCAGGGTGCCGATCAGGATGCACGCCAGGCACATCTTCCAGTGGCGCCGCACATCCGCGGTGGATGCGATCCACTGGGCAGGGATGAGGAAGGCGATCAGAAGCGCCGCGAGATCCGCCAGGTAGCTGCCCGGCATCCCGCTACGGAGCAGGGCTCCGCTCACCGCGAAGAGCAGGAAGATCCCGCCCGAGACGATCAGCCGCACACGTGTCTGCATCAGCGAGACCGCTCCTCCCGCTCAAAAGGCCTCAGACCCCCGCCGATCCGCAGATACACGCGGTAGCCGCCCCCGCCGATCCCGCGCGCCAGGTCCACCCGCAGGCGATGGTCGAGCACCGACAGACCGACCCCGGCGCCGCGGAGCGGGCGGGTATCCCACAGCTCCCCGCGCTCCCCGGCCCACCTACCGTCGCCGAACGCTCTCCTACTTCTCCAGCGCGGGCATCACACGGAGCAGCTCGGGCGTGCTCAGCCAACCGGCGAGACTCACCCTCGAAGCCCTCCCCGCAGAGAGCGCCGGAAGAGAATGCCCGGTCTGCTGGAGCGTCTCCTCGGGAAAGCGAAATCTCGCGACACTTCGACGAATCCGCAGCGCTCGTGAAGGGCAATCGAGGCGTGATTGTCCACCTCAGTGAAGAACCAGGCGTCGTCGGCGCGTTCGGCGATCCACGCGAGCCGGCACCGCGTCAGCTCTGCGCCGATGCCCCGCCTGCGGAATGCCGGAGAGACCATCACGCCCAGCAGGTACCAGCCTTTGGGAGCAACGTTCTCGGGCACCTCCGGCGGGTGCTGAAACCGACGTGCGCGGGCGAAGCCGACTATGTGGCCGTCAGATTCCGCGACAAGGAGCAGGTTGTCGGAGCGATCTGCCGTGAGTTCCCCCGCAAAGCCCTCTCGATGTTCCTCCAACGTGCCACCCTCCTGTTCCATGACGAGGGTAGCAACCCCGTCCCGGTCGGCCAGTGAAGCACGGCGGACATGGATGACTTCGGCAGAACCCGGCGGGAGGCCAGCGGAATCCTGATCGGAGGCGACACTCGGGGAGGCCCTCATACCGTCCTCATGCAGCACGTCTTTCGTAGAGAACGCGTGCCTCGCAGAGAACCTGCTCACGCAGGTACGGACTGAGTGCCGCCGGAGCGAGGAGGTCGACCTGCCGACGCAGTAGGTCCTCGAACTCCTGCTCGATACCGACCAGATCGAGCAGGCTCTTCGGGCCCGTGAACTCCACCAGAAGATCGGCACCCCTCGCGGGCGTGGCCGTCCCCCGGGCAACGGAGCCGAAGATCCGCGGCCGCACAATATCGTTGCTGGCGCAAAGCCTCTCGAGCCCTGCCGGATCGATGATCATGTGTGCGATCTGCTCATCCAGCCATTCCGCGGCAAACGCGACCAGCGTTCGCGTCAGAAGAGTTACCGGCATCGCGCCGCTCTCCCACGCCAGCGCCAGGTAGCGCTCGATCCTGCGCAGGCTCAGCGGCTGGTCGAGTGCGCTCGCCACCCACACCACGTCGATGTTGGCCGCGACGATCTGCTCCTCGGTGCGCTCGCCCGCGACCTTGCGCGAGAAGCGCGAGCGGCGCGGCAGCACCTCGCGGAGCACGGCGACCCCGTCCGGCTCGCCGGCATCCAGCAGCACCCAGTCTCCCACCGTGGGCAAGTCGCGTCGGTTCCCGGGCTGATAGCGGAGCCGCCCCGTGATCCGGGCCGATACGTCCCCGAAGGCCGTCTGCACCCGGTAGAGATCACGGTGCTCCGCCACCACCCGCCCGGTACCACGTCCGGCGCCGAACGGGACTGGCGATGCTGTTCGAGCTCGTCGCTCCAGCCGTACTCGTGCAGATCGATCATGCGTTAGCCCCATCGCGCGTCCTTCCTGGCATTCCTTGGATCTTCAGTGTATCTTCGGTGCATGAGCACGCAATCCCTCACCCGTGACGAGGCGATCCGTCGCCTGCTGTCCATCGAGGCCGAGATCCGGCGCCTCGGGGTTCGCCGACTCGCGCTCTTCGGCTCCGTGCTGCGGAACGAGGCGCGCGCCGACAGCGACGTGGACGTGCTCGTCGAGTTCATCCCCTCCGAGAAAACCTTCGATCGCTTCATGGCCCTGGCGGATCTGCTCGAGGAGACGCTGGGGCATCCAGTAGAGGTCGTGACGACGGAAGCCCTCTCCCCATACATCGGTCCGCATATCCTGGCTGAGGCAACCGATGTCCTTCGAGCCGCGTGAGTACCTTCGCCACATCCTGGCCGAAGCGGATTACCTGATCGGCCAGAGCGAGGGCCTCACGTTCGAGCGATTCGAGGCCGACGAGACGCTGCGGCGGGCATTCGTGCGCAGCTTGGAAGTGATCGGGGAAGCGGTGAAGCAGCTGCCGGCAGAGCTCCGGGAGCAGCATCCAGAGGTGGAGTGGGGGCCGATCGCTCGGCTGCGGGATCGGCTCATCCACGGCTACTTCGGGATTGATTACCAGATCGTGTGGGACATTGTGGATAACAAGATCCCACCACTGCGCCGTAACATCATCCGTATCATAGACTCGCTGCGCTAACGAGCGGGGGCACTCGCCACGGTGGGAAGCACCTCGGCAGAGCCGACCAGCCACTCCTTCGGTCCGGCGAGCACCTCATGCAGGAAGCGACTCCCCTGGGCGAGGCCGGCGGCGAGTTTCGACCTCGTGTAGTGCTTCACATCGACACGCCGATCGAGCAGCGCTTGCGCCCGCAGCATGGCCTCCCCGAGCTGATGGCTGGCAATCTCGTCTCCGACCACGAGCAGGTCCACGTCACTGTCCGGGCGGGTGTCACCGCGCACCTGTGAACCGAAGACGAACGCCGCGTCGATGCCCTCGACGTCGTGAATGGCCTCCCGGAGGATGTCACCCGGATGCGCATGCTCGCGCACGAGAACGCGAAACGCATCCCAGCTCGGATGGTCTGCCACCGCACTGAAGATCACCCGTCCGTCCTCCTCTCGCCGATCGATCAGGCCGAGGGACTCGAGACGGGCGACCTCGCGCTGCAGCGAGTGGATGCCCAGCGACGTGTGACGCTGGAGCGCCCGGAAATGAAGCTCACTCTCCGGATGAACCAGAAAGTGGGTGACGACGCGGATCGTCGCCCTGGGCAGCAGCTCGTGAAGATCTGAGGGCATGTATCGATTCACCAATGCAGGGCGTACCAAATCTTAGTACACGCTGCGGCGCGCCGCAAGCGGCGTACACGCCCGCAACTTTGCGCGAGAACCACGAGCGGCGCGGCAGCACCTCACGTTCGCCGACGTGCCGGAGGGAGGAAGCCGCGAAGCGGCGCGTGAGCGGAGGCGTGTGCCGAAGGCCACGATGCCGTATGCGGCGCAGCGGAGACCGCCTGTTATGCGCCGTTAGCTGGTGTGGCTCGCGAGCCTCGCAGATCCCCTTAACGGACCTACTTCACTTTCCCTTCAGCCAAGAATCTCTTTCAAGGCCGCAACGACGCTCCACATGTGCCTGCCAACGTTCTTCCTGAGTCGATTCTCCGTGCGTTGTCTCGCCTTGTGATGCACGACCCCAACCCGATCCTTATTCACTGCCTTCAGTGCCTGACCAAGAACAGCGTCGGCATGATTTTGGTTACGAATACGTGCGAACATATCTCCGAGTTGACCCAATGTCATTTTGTCAATTTCGGTCCCGGTCGGTGTGCGGCCCTTACGTGAGACAATTGTAATCCTCTGCGAGCGAAGACCCGCCTTCAGATATCGGCGTGCTTCAGCCTCCAAAGCTTGGCACGCTTCCTCAAATCCCTCACGCCACACAGCTCTGGCAAACTTTTCGTAAGCTGGACCGAGGAGGCGTCTCACATCCCGCGGCAACGTCCTCAACTCCGGAAGCTGCACATTGAGAGCTAGGTCTTGCGCATTTAGACGCTCAACCGGTCCGTCGGCGCCGACCAACCATAAGCCGACGCCAAGGCCACGAAGCTTCGTGTCCAACGTAGCGGGAACCTCAATTGAATCCGGAATCGCGACAATTACTCTCGTGTCTCTTCCCGCCGACTTCCCATAAGCGACCCACTGGCTCAGCCGATCCAGGCGGATTGCGCTGTCCACTTCAACGATAATAGTGGTAGTTTGGCGCTTCCCAACTAATGTCGGTGTGTACGGATAGCCCAGCTCTGGCTTCTCAACGCGTAGTGCGTACCCGTGCGTACTTAAGTGCTCAGCGACGAGCTCTGCCGGGCCAATGAGCTCTTCTGGTACGGTTCGGAAATTGCGGCGGGCCATGGTTACGCGTGCAGTATCCGATCAAGTAGATCCGACAGCTGCATGAGACTCGATCGCAGTTTATCTGATACGTCATACCCGCGCGCCGAGTGCTCTTCCAGTCGCGAGCGGAGCCTGCTCGTGAGCTGGTCTACGCCGTGCTCGAAGTCAACCTCCTCGCCGGAGGCGCGAAACGCATCCTCAATGCTGTATTTCGGATCTTCGATTATCTTGCGGGCTGCCTGCCGCGCGACCTCTTTAGTAATTTCTCCCCTTTCAACAGCCCGCCCGATGCGCGCGAGCATGCGCGGGGCAACAGTGTTTCGGATGACCTTAGTCCGAAATTTGTCGATCACCGCCCTGCGAAGCTCCTCCTCCTCCTCCGGAGCAATTATTCCGCGCTTGGTGAGCGCCTCGGCCCCTCTCGTTGCCTCGAGAACGTGATCGACCGTGATGAGCTGTTCCGTCCGAGGTTTTTCGAGTTCGTCGAGTAGTTCCTTCCGATACTCCTTCGGCAAACCGAGCAACTTCTTCAGTCGGCGCACTTCGCCGCGCGTTAGCGATGCAAGGCCTGCAAGTTCGGTTTCCGTGGGAGTTCGTTCCTGCCGCCGCTTAAACTCAAGCTCCAGCTGCTGCAATTTCAACGCGGTCGGAAGGGGATCCCAGTCCCTCCTCGCGTTGTGAATTGCAAACATCATCATGAGATTCTGAAGTCGATCGGGCTTGGGCTGTACGATAACAGGAACCCGCAAAAGCCCGAGCTTGATGGCGCACCTCCAGCGCCGCTCGCCATCCAGCAGGAAGTACTGCTTTCCGTCTTGGAAGACGGTTAAGGGCACCAGTATGCCCTGCTGGGCGATACTCTCCTGAAGCGCATCAAGCTCCTCCTGCCGGAAGATGAGGCGGGGGTTCTCTGGGTTTGGCTTCAGGATGTCTGGATCGATCAGCCGGACGTTATCAGCCACGATCTGCGCCTTTCAATCAAGAACGTGTTACCGACCGTGTGATTGGCGGTGGGGGATGAGCAGCACCTCTGAAACGCGCCGACGTTTGGTTGCGTCCGACGCGAGTGTCGATTTGCGATCGAAGCTGATACGCCGAAAACCACGATAAAGATCTATGACACCCTCATGATCGGCGTTGCTGACGATCACATGGACGCCCTGATCAGCAAGGTCGCGGGCGGCGGCGGCAAGGCGTACTTGGTCCGACCAGGAGAAAAGGGTTTCGTTGTAGTCAATAAACCCATTGTTGTTGTGCCCAGTTACGTAAGGCGGATCAAGGTATACAAGATCATTAGGTTGTGCCTCACGTAGCGTAGCTTCGAAATCGCAGATCCGAAGTTGCACACCTGGCTGCCGTAAGGCCAAGGAGCACTCGCTCAGATTGGCGTCGTCCACGATATTGGGACCCTTCGGCCAGCCATACGGGACGTTGAACTCACCGGCGGAGTTCACACGGTACAGGCCATTCCAGCAAGTCTTGTTGAGGTAAATAAATTCAGCGGCCCGTTTGAACCGGCCGCTGCTCCGGCTTGAGCGGGTCTTGTAGAATGCGACGCGCGAAGGCTGTAACGGCGCAAGATATCTTTTTACAGCAGTGACGTTGTCACGTACAGCCCTGAACGTTTCGATAAGCTCTGACGCCACATCGCTCAGCACAGCTCGCTTCGGGCGAATCAGGAAGAAAAGGGCGCCTGATCCAAGAAACGGTTCGCGGTAAACACCGAACTGGAATGGAAGGAGGGGAAGTACATGGCCAAGAAGCGAGCGCTTCGATCCCGCCCATTTGAGAAACGGGCGTGGAACGGACGAGTATGGCCGGCTGGCTCGCGCAGTTATGTCGGCCATGTCCAGGCACTCAAGTTCCAATGGCGGCTCTCCGAATCTGCTGTGATCGTTATGGCCGAGTGCAACGGGTCAAACACTTAATAGATATGGCCCCCACGGTTCAGGCGCCACCACGGTTCTGCGGATCCGGCCTCCGCTGAGCCAGCCGTATAGGGACCGGCAGACGTGAGGCATTTCAGCTAACTGGTGTACGCGCAACCACTTGCGTGTAAGACAACCCGCCACCGCGTAACGCGCAAAGACACGCATGCTCAATGCTCCCCAGGACCGGAGCTTACCCAAAAGTCTGGCGGTCTGCCGCGGCCCGCGCGCGGTAATGCTCCGCGCCGAGCTGCTCGAAGATCTCCGCTGCGCGGGAGAGGAGCCATTCCCGCTCCGGCTCCTCGGCATGCCGGCCGAGCTCCAGCAGGGCACGCGCCTCCTCGAAGGGCATCTCCATCCGCACCGCGATCTCCCGGGCCCAGGCAAAGGCGCGGCGCGCTTGCCGGTGGTTGCCCTGGGTGCGGAGGAGCATCCCGCGCAGTAGCCACCTCCGCGGACGCACCGTGGCAAAGGTGCGCGAGAGGCGATGCAGAAGTCTGATGCCGCGCCGGGCACGTTCTCCGAGAGCGGCGCGGCTCTCGCGTGCGTCCTCGGCACCGCCCACCAGCTGCAGCCGACTCGATCTACTCCGTCATCGATTTGGCGCAGCTTGGGACGAGGGTTCATGGGCACAGGGTCGGGATTGATTCCTGCATGGCTGGAGCTTACCGTGTCTGGCCCTCAGCACCACCCGCGCTGCTTGGGTGATGACCACGGGTTTCTTGTACGCGGAGTGGCTACGATGTACGGGCTGACGGTATTCCCTGGCACTGCCCAGATCAACGGTACGCTGCCTACCGCCCTGCCGGAGCAGCCCTGACGGAGGCCCGACGACATGCCTTCCCGCATCGAGGACTACGCCCTGATCGGTGACTGCGAGACCGCTGCGCTGGTCTCCCGCGATGGCTCCATCGACTGGCTCTGCTGGCCGCGGTTCGACTCCGGAGCCTGCTTCGCCGCGCTGCTCGGTGGACCGGAGCACGGCCGCTGGCAGATCACGCCGGCCGATCCCGCCGCGCGCATCGCCCGCCGCTACCGCCCGGGCACGCTGATTCTCGAGACGGAGCTCGAAACGCCCGACGGGGCCGTCACCCTGATCGATTTCATGCCCCCGCGCGACGCCGTCTCCGACCTGGTGCGCATCGTGATCGGTAGGCGAGGCCGCGTTGCAATGCGCACCGAGCTGGTGCTCCGCTTCGACTATGGCGCGATCGTCCCCTGGGTAACGCGCCTCGACGACGGCGCGCTGCGAGCCATCGCCGGACCCGACCTGGTAATTCTGCGTACGGACGCCACACTCCACGGCAAGGGGCTCACCACCATTGGCGAGTTCAGCATCAGTGCCGGTGAGACCGCGTCCTTCGTGCTCGCCTACGGGCCGTCCCATCAGCCCGTGCCGGCACCGATCCGCGCGGAGGACGCTCTGGCCAACACGGAGGCGTTCTGGCACGAGTGGACGAGCCGGTGCACGTACCGAGGAGAGTGGGCCGAGCCGGTGCTCCGCTCCCTCATCACCCTGAAGGCACTCACCTACCGCCCCACCGGAGAGATCGTTGCCGCGCCGACGACCTCGCTG
>JBPCIT010000152.1:0-4025 GCA_051006015.1 Longimicrobiaceae bacterium | reverse complement strand
ACCTTTGGGCCATGGAGCATTTGGTGATCTCTCGGCCAGAAACGCAGACGTTGAAAATCCCCAGAGCACTCTGGGAGCGGCTCACCGACGTGCTCGCCTACGCCGCGTAATGGCTAAAGTCGAGCTAAGAGTATCAGGCCTAGAACCAGCCGCGATCGTAGCCGCGGGTCGCGCCGCCCCGGAAGCCCCGATCATAGCCACGGGCGCCGCCAGCGCCGTGCCGGTGCTGCCCCTCGTACTCATTCACCTTGCGTGCGCCAGTGGTTCCCCGACCGTAGCCGGGCTCATACCCCATCGGGTTGGACGAGTAGTCCTGGCCGTAGGTGGTGCCGCGATAGCCGCGGTCGTAGCGGTGGTTGCGGTCATAATCGTTGCCTCCTCCCCAGCCGAACCAGCCGCCCTCGTCGCGCTGCCGTACCATGCGGATTGGAGTGCCGCTCTGGCGGTCGCCGAACGGATCGCCGGTGTCGGTCTGCGCACGGCTCTTGTAGCCCGCACCGTAGTCGTCGTAGCCCCGACCCGTGGTGCCGCGGGTGCCGTAGCCACGGTCATAGCCGGTCGTCCCGTAGGAGCCGGTGGTGCCAGCGTATCCTGTCGTGCCGCCCGTCCCGCCGGCGTACCCACGACCCGCGCCGCCCCGGTAGCCCCGGTCATAGTCACGGCCGAAGCGCTCGCTCGTCTCGTCCTTGGTCTCGCGCCAGGCGTGCTGCGCGCTCCCCCGCACGCCGCGGTCGTAGCCACGTCCCGAGCCGGTGGTGCCGCGGTTGCCATAATCGCGGTCGTAGTCGCGGTTGAACAGTGCCATAATCTCCTCCATTGATGGGGCCGGAAGTTGAACCTCTCCCCGGGTCGGCCGGTCCGCCCGAGGCATTCGGTACAGGACCACACCAAGCTCGCAAGCTCCGTTCCACGCACCGGCTGCCGGCGTGCGGGAAGCGCGCCGCCTCCCTTGTCGGCGTTCCGCCGCTCGCCTACGTTCAGCGCTCGCGCGCTCCATACCCACTCCCGTGGTCGGTGCTCCCATGGCAACGATGAACAAGTCGGCTGGCGCGGCGCTCCGCTCCAACGCGGTCGTCCGCAACCTGAACGGCGGTGAGCTGCGCTTCCTCAGCCGCCTCGCCGCGGTGACCAGCTACCCGCCGGGTGCGTTCGTCTTCGAGGAGGGTGAGCCGCGCCGTGCCTTCGGCATCCTGCTGCGCGGCCGGGTGGAGATCGTGCGTCGCGAGGAGGGCCACATGCGGGTGCTGTACCTGCTCCGGCCGGGAGACTCCTTCGGCGAGGGCAGCCTGCTCGAGGAGTATCCTCACTCGACCTCGGCGCGCGTCACGGAGGAGGCGGAGGTGGTGGAGATCCCGCGCACGCGCGTCGAGGAGATCGTCGAGGAGCGACCCGCGCTCTATGCGAAGCTCGCGCTGGCGGCGGCGCAGGTGATCGGCTCGCGGCTGCGGCAGGCGAACGTGCGCATGAGCGGCCCGGCAGTGGCCTACCAGTCCGGCGCGATGCGGGAGGAGCACGACCTGCTCGGCGTGCGCCTCGTCGGGGAGGACATGTACTACGGCATTCAGACGCTCCGGGCAGTGGAGAACTTCCCCATCACCGGCATCCCCATCTCGCAGTACCCGCATCTGATCGAGGCGCTCGCGGCCGTCAAGGAGGCGGCCGCGGAAGCGAATCGTGATCTCGGGCTGCTCGATCCACAGCTCGCCGACGCCATCGTCGCGGCGGCGCGCGAGCTGCGCGAGGGCAGGCTGCACGAGCATTTCGTCGTGGATGTGGTGCAGGGGGGCGCGGGCACCTCGACCAACATGAACGCCAACGAGGTCATCGCCAATCGCGCGCTCGAGCTGCTGGGTCGGCGCCGCGGCGAGTACGAGGTCGTGCACCCCAACAATCACGTCAACCTCTCGCAGTCCACCAACGACGTCTACCCGACCGCGCTGAAGCTCGCCGCGCACTGGGCGCTGGAAGATCTCAAGCGGGCGATCGCCGAGCTGCGCGACACCTTCTTCGCCAAGGGGCACGAGTTCGCCAACGTCCTCAAGATGGGGCGCACGCAGCTTCAGGACGCCGTGCCGATGACGCTCGGGCAGGAGTTCAACGCCTTTGGCGTCACCCTCGACGAGGACATCCAGCGCCTGCGTGAGGCGGCGGCGCTGATCCGCGAGATCAACATGGGGGCGACCGCGATCGGCACCGGGATCAACACCGACCCGCGCTACGCCGCGTGGGTGCGCGAAAGGCTGGCGGCGGTGACGGGGATGGAGCTCGTCACCGCGCCCGACCTGGTCGAGGCGACGCAGGACACCGGCGCCTTCGTGCAGCTCTCCGGAGTGCTCAAGCGGGTGGCGGTCAAGCTCTCGAAGATCTGCAACGATCTGCGGCTGCTCTCCTCTGGACCACGCGCGGGGCTGAACGAGATCAACCTGCCGGCGATGCAACCGGGCAGCTCGATCATGCCGGGGAAGGTCAACCCGGTGATTCCCGAGGTGGTGAACCAGATCTGCTTCCAGGTGGTCGGCAACGACCTGACGATCACCATGGCGGCGGAGGCGGGGCAGCTGCAGCTCAACGTCTTCGAGCCGGTGATCGCCTTCAACCTCTTCCAGTCGGTGGACATGCTCACCCGCGGCGCGGTGGTGCTGCGGGAGCGCTGCGTGCTCGGCATCACCGCCAACCGCGAGCGGCTGCGCTGGATGGTCGAGAACTCCATCGGGCTGGTCACGGCGCTGGTTCCCTACATCGGCTACGAGCACTCCTCAGAGGTCGCCCGCGAGGCGCTCGAGAGCGGGCGGGGCGTCTACGAGCTGGTGCTGGAGAAGGGGTGGCTCTCCCGCGAGCAGCTGGACGAGATCCTCACGCCCGAGGCGATGACGCGCCCGCGCGCAATGCCGGTGGAGGCAGGGTGACTATACCCCCCTCCGTCCGGCGACTAAAGTCGCTGCTACGCCTGCACGAAGTCCGCCTGCGCGGACTGAACTGCAGCGGGGTTGCGGTTGAAGCCCAGGTAGGCGGGCATTGTGCCTTTGTTGCTGCGGTTTCAACCGCCGGGGGCCTGGCTCTCGCGCCGTGATCCCGTACGTACGCTTCGACTCCTGCGATCCGCAGCGCGCCGGCCGCTCCTTCCGCTTCGACGACCTCCGTGACGTGGTGCGCGCGACGCGCCTCGAGGAGGTGCTCCCCGCATTGCGCGCCGTGGAGGCGGCCGTGGAGAGTGGACTGCAAGCCGCCGGCTATCTCGCCTACGAGGCCGCGCCAGCCTTCGATCCGGCGCTGGTCGTCAACGCTCCCCGCGCGGCGCTGCCACTGCTCTGGTTCGGCATCTTCGGGGCGCGCGAGGAGGTGGAGCCGCTGCCCACGACCGGCGAGGAAGTCAGCCTGCCCGGCGAGTGGCGGGCTTCCGTGGCGGAGCCGGAGTACCGCGGCAGCATCGAACGGATCCGCGAGTGGATCGCGGCGGGAGATAGCTACCAGGTCAACTACACGCTGCGCCTGCGTGCCCCTTTTCGCGGTGACGACCTCGCCCTCTACTCCCGCCTCTGCCGTGCGGCAGGCGCCGCGTACTGCGCGTACCTGCGCATTCCAGCTTTCTCGATCCTCTCCGCTTCTCCCGAGCTCTTCTTCCGCTGGGCGGCAGGTGAGCTCGAGCTGCGGCCGATGAAGGGGACCCGGCCGCGCGGCCGCTGGCCGGCGGAGGACCACGCGCTCGCGGCCGAGCTGCTCGCCTCGCCGAAGGAGCGCGCCGAGAACCTGATGATCGTGGACCTGCTGCGTAACGACGCGGGGCGGATCTCCCGCTTCGGTTCGGTGGAGGTGCCGCGCCTCTTCGAGGTCGAGCGCTATCCCACCGTCCATCAGCTCACCTCGACCGTCCGCTCACGTACCCAGCCGGGGGCGACGCTCACCGAGGTGCTGCGGGCCCTCTTCCCCTCCGGCTCGATCACCGGTGCGCCCAAGGTGCGCACCATGCAGATCATCCGCACGCTGGAGGAGACGCCACGGGGCGTCTACACCGGCGCGATCGGCTT
>JBPCIT010000151.1:0-5076 GCA_051006015.1 Longimicrobiaceae bacterium | reverse complement strand
ACACCCGGACTTCTCACCTGCTGTCGATTCCTGTCCATTCGTGCTACTCCCAATGCTGGAGGTGAATGCCTCGCCACCGGCTGATGTTCACCGCGCGTGCATCGCTCGGGGAACGTTCCGGAGTCATGACCGCGGGTGAAGCGTATGCCTTCCACGGTGAGGAGAACACCAGGCTGGTGCGAGTGGAGAGTTCAGGCGGTTCAGCGGGGAGGCGGGAAGGCCAGTGCGGGAATGAATGGTTCAGGACAGAGGCGTAGGATCAGTGGATTCCCGCCTCCCGCTGCAGGTGACGAATGTAGCCGATGACCTTGATGATCTGTTCGGGCTCGATGCCCTCGACAGGCGGCATGTCACCGAAGCTCCAGTGGTGTGCCCGCACACCGGTGGTGACGGCGCGTACGAAGGCGTAGTCGCCGTGGTGGCCCGGCTCGTAGACGCGGTGCACCAGCGGCGGCCCCTGCTCCGTGCCGGAGGCGCGCTCGCCGTGGCAGCCGGCGCAGAATCGATCGAAGAGCCGCTCTCCCTCCTCCAGATCCGCCTGCGTGAGGTGAGGCACCGTCGCGAGCTGGGCAAGCGTGCGCTCCATCCTCTCCGCATCCCTGGCATCGCGGTCATCGCAGGCGACGGCCGCGAGCAGGAGCATGAGCGCCCACCGTCGTGCCGTTCCGCGAGCGGCCGGTAGCCGGACGGCCATCACCGCGGTGTGGTCCGGATGGCGCTGCTCCGGCTTCGTGTGCCTGACGGTAGGGCTGCGCGGCCGGTCCGCGGATCGAAGCTGCTCCCGGCGGGGAGCACATGCAGGCGCACCTCCGCCGCTCCCAGCACCGGATCCTCAGGTGGGGTGATGCGGGCACCGCGGGCGTCGTAGACCACCACGCTGCTGGCGCCGACCACCGTCCAGCTGCCGTCGGGGTTGACCTGCAGGGCGGTGGACTCGTCGATGCCGACGCCGATCTCCTCCGGGTGCTCGAGAACCAGGCTGATGAGCCGGTTGTGCCGCTTGCGGCGTACGAAGTGCTGGTCCACGATGGCGCTAGGGAGGAGATCGAATCCCTCCTCGACCACCACGTTGTCGCGGTCGATGGTGAGGAAGGCGTCGGCTGCGCTCGGCGAGGCAGGAGGGCGCTCGCCTCCGGGGCGCCGCTCCTCGCCGGTGATCATGCGGCGCGACATCACTGCCGCCCCGGCGGAGGTGCCGCCGACGACAGCGCCCTCCCGATAGCGCACGTGGATGACGGAATCCACAAGGGTGCCGAGGATCGCGGCAGTCAGGCGGCTCTGGTCGCCGCCGGAGAACCAGACGCCGGTGATCCCCTCGAAGAGGCGGAGGATGGTGTCCGAGGTCGCCTCGGCGCGGCTGAGGTTCAGGCTCCGCGCTTCGGCGCCCAGGCCGCGCAGCTCCTCCGCCTGCTCGGCGCCGACCTCCTCGGGGACGCCGCTCGCCATCGGCAGCACCAAAATGCGCGCCCGTCCCGGGCCGCCCGCCAGCTCGACGAAGTGGCGCATCATCTCCACTGGCCGAGGCCCGCCGCCCATGATCAGCAGGTGGCCGCGCACCGCCCCTCCCGAGGGTGCGGGAGAGGTGACGGCGGGAGGCGCGCTGCAGCCCGCAGAGAGAACGATCCCGGCGATAAACAGCCATAGGTGAGGCATTGGCAATCTCCGCAGCATGGTCGAGGGTGCCGCCTATCTGCGCCGCCGCGGAGTGGCCACGCCGTGCTCCGCCAGCGCCGCAAGCAGGTAGGTCAGGTTGGCGGTACCGTCCATGATTGGCTCGTTGGTCGAGTAGTCACCGAAGTCGTCGTGGTAGACGATGTGCCCAGTGTTGAAGCGCTCGTACCTGTCCGGCGCGTAGAGGCGGATGTACATCAGGTTCTCGAAGATCGAGCGGTACACCGGTCCGTCCAGCATCCCACCGGTCTGCGTCCACACCCCCATCTGCCGGGCGATGATCGAGTGCGGGTCCTGCGCGGTGGTGCCCGCCGCCGGGTAGCCGATGATCATCGAGGCGCCCCAGGGATTGGTGCCGAAGAGCCAGTCGAGCGCGGCGGTCTCGTCCTCGAGGAAGCGCTCGTCCCCCGTCATCTGCCGGTAGAGGTAAGCCTGGGTGGCGAAGGAGGCCATCAGGTTGCTCGAGCACCAGATGAATGGTACGCCGATGCGGAAGCCGTTCTCCGCCCGCGCCACCACCCGCTCGATCCCCTGGCGGTAGAAGTCCGCCATCAGCCGCTTCTCCTCTGGGCCGCCCAGCCGCCAGACCTCGTAGTGGCCGTTGTTGTGCCAGGGGTACCACTGATAGTGCCGCGCGGTATCCTGCCCCATCCAGGGAGTCACCGGCTCCTGCCGGGCGTACTCGACCGCCTCCTCCAGGTAGCGCCGCTCGCCGGTGAGCGCGTGGAGCTGCGCCGCGCCGAGCTGCATGCCGTCCACCCAGTTGTCCTCCTCGTAGAAGTAGGGGGCGCGCGCAGGCGCTGTCTGGCAGACGCCGGGATACCTGCGGCCCAGCTCGTAGGCAGCACGTGCCTTCTCCTCCAGCACCGCCGCGAAGGCGGGGTCGCGCTCGCGCAGCAGCAGCGCCCCCAGCGCCATCGAGGAGGCGTACTTGCCAGCGGTCGAGGCGTAGCCGTCGGAGCGGTTCTTGTGCTGGAAGAGCCCCTGCGGCCGGCCGGTGCAGGGGTAGACAGGGCGATGACCGCCCTTCCCCCAGCCGTAGTCGGAGGAGTCGGTGGTGGGCAGGTCGGGGAAGCTGTGGTCCCGGTCGTCGGCGAGCTGGTTGAGCAGCAGCTCCGGCTCGGGGAACATCCTGACCAGCCACTCCAGGCCGTGGCGCGCCTCCTCCAGCACGTCCGGGATGCCATTCGCGCCGGGGAGCCCGTCCGCCCCGTGCTGGTCGGTGAAGGCGCGAGGATTGTCGCGGTACGCCATCAGCATCACGAAGGTGGCGTTCGCCGAGGTGGTGACGTACTGCAGGTAGTCCGCCGCATCGTGCCAGCCGCCCGCCACCGGGATGAAGCGGCCGCTGTCGGGGTGGCTCACCAGGATGGCGTCGGTCCTGTGGTGCACCGAGTCCTGGAAAAGCGGGTTGAAGCCGGAGCGCTGCTGGCGCATGTACATCAGCAGCGTGTCCGCGCCGCCCAGGTAGGCCGTGCGGGAGATGCGGATCGGCGGGGAGCTGACCTCCCCCGCCACGATGCGGTAGGTGCCCGCCCGCCGCAGCGCCGAGAAGTCGAGGCGGTGGGTGGAGGCACAGGGGCCGAAGGGTTTATCTGCCTGAGCGCGCTGTGGTCTCATCGCGCGGCGGCCGCGCTCGTCCACCACTGTGAAGGTGCTGAACTCCCGCAGCTCGAGCGAGCAGATCACCGCCACCTTCCGCCCCTCGGGCAGGTAGCCGACCTGGTTGACGCGGATGAAGCTGATACTGTCGGCCGCGGGAACAGGTACCACCCCAGCGGCGAGGAACAGAAGCGAAAGAAGCTCGAGGACCATGCGTTTGTTGCTTCCCGGGCTATGGTTGCTACGCTGCGTCTGCAGGATGAGCGGCTGCGCCGCTCTGCCAGGCCTATGAAAGACCCGGCATGAAACTGCGGGCGTCCTCCGGACGCGGAGCCGTGTCGGTTTTCCGCCCGCGAGGGCGGCTGCCGTTGTCTGCCGGGTCGGTTATCGGCCCGGTTCGATGCTGGCATGCGCACCGTGTAGCTCTTCCGTTGGATTTGCTTCACCGGCACGCCAGCTCCCCGATGGCCTCCACACAGGCATCCACCTCCTCCTCGGTGTTGTAGTAGTGCGGCGAGATGCGGAGGGCGGAGGCGGCCTCCTTCTCCGTCATATCGATGACGGCGTACTCGCGCAGCGAGGCGGCGGTGTTGATCCCGCGCTCGCGCAGCCGCCCCACCAGCTCGGGGGCGTGCCACCCCTCGACCTCCGCGGTGACGATGGCGCAGAGCTCCGGGCCGCGATCCAGGACGCGGACGCCCGACACCACCGCCAGCCGCTCCCGTGCGTAGTCCGCCAGCTCGCGTGCGCGCTCGCCGCCGCGCTCGATCCCGACCTCCAGCGCGTAGCGCGCCGCCTCACCCAGGCCGGTCACCCCCGCGTAGTTGAGCTCCCAGCTCTCGAAGCGCCGCGCGTCCGCCACCGGGGCGAAATCGTCCGGCGCCGTCCACTCCGCGCCGCGCATGTCGATGTAGAGCGGGTAGAGCCCGCCGTCCAGCGCGCGATCGGAGACGTAGAGGAAGCCGACTCCACGCGGGCCACGCAGGAACTTGCGCGCGGTGACCGAGAGGAAGTCGCAGCGCAGCCGCCCCACGTCCACCGGGAGCTGGCCGACCGACTGGCAGGCATCCACCAGATACGGCACCTCCGCCTCCGCGCAGATCTCGCCGAGCGCCTCGACCGGCTGCACCAGCCCGGAGTTGGTGGGCACGTGCGTGACCGCCACCAGCCGAGGCCGGTGGCGGCGAATCGATTCGCGTACCGACTGCGGGTCCACGCCACCTTCAGGCGCGTCCTCCGCCCGCACCACCTCCACACCCTGGCGGCGCTGCAGCGAGAGGAAGTTGAGCTGGTTGGAGATGTAGTCGTTGCGGGTGGTCAGGATGGTGTCGCCATGCTGGAAGTCGAAGGCGGAGAGCGCCAGCGCGAAGGCGACGGTCGCGTTCTGCGTGATCGCCAGGTTGCGCGCCTGGGCCCCGATCAGCCGCCCCACGTCCACGTAGCTGCTCTGGATGAGCTCCGCCGCTGCGTCCGCGGCCTCGTAGCCGCCGATCTCCTCTTCGAGGCGCAGGTGCGCGAGCATCGCGTCCGGCACCGGCCGCGGCGGCAGCGCCGAGCCCGCATTGTTCAGGTGGTTGCGCGTGCGGCAGCCGGGGGTGTCGGCACGCCAGCGGGTGATGTCGTCGGTGGTCACTTCTACCGTTCCCTGGTTTGTGTGCATGCGCAAGGCTCCTGGCCCTCCTGGCCCTCACCCCGCTCGCTGAGGCTCGCACCCCTCTCCCAAATTTGGGAGAGGGGTTGATGCTGACCCGGTACTATACTGTTCCCCCTCTCCCCCCGTGGGAGAGGGGGTTAGGGGGTGAG
>JBPCIT010000150.1:0-30125 GCA_051006015.1 Longimicrobiaceae bacterium | reverse complement strand
GCGGTCGAGGTGGGGGACGGCTTTCGCGGCGCCCTGCGGCAGGGCTCACAGGTCCACGACGAGATCGTCCGCGACGCCGAGCTGCCGCGGGCCGGTGGCTACCGCCGCAACACGAACCGCGCGGGCGGCCTGGAGGGCGGGATCACCACCGGGATGCCGCTGGTCGTGCGCGGTGCGATGAAGCCGATTTCGACGCTCATGAGGCCCCTGCAAACCGTCGATCTCCGCACCGGCGAGCCAGGGGAGGCGGTGCGCGAGCGGTCCGATGTTTGCGCCCTTCCCGCCGCCGGCGTGGTCGGCGAGGCGATGATGGCGATCGTGTTGGCGCAGGCGGTGCTCGAGAAATTCGGGGGAGATTCGATGACGGAGCTGCTGCGCAACTGGCATGGTTACCTGGAGCAGGTGGGCGGTCGCGGGGCCCGTGGCTAGCCGGCCGGGCGCGGTGCGCCGTATCGTCCTGCTCGGCTACATGGGTACGGGGAAGAGCACCGTGGGACGTGCGCTGGCGCGGCGGCTGGGGTGGCGGCACCTCGACTTCGATCGCGAGATCGAGCGGCGTGAGGGGCGCCGGGTAGCGGAGATCTTCCACGACGAGGGCGAGCTTTTCTTCCGCGATCTCGAGGCGGCGCTGACTGAGGAGGTTGCCGAGCTGCGGCGGGTGGTCCTCTCGCCTGGCGGCGGGTGGATCACCAATCCCGGATTGTTCGAGCGCCTGCAGCCTGGCACGCTCTTCGTGCGGCTCGAGGCCTCGCCGGAGGAGGTGCTGGCGCGCCTGGCCCGCACCCGCGACGAGCGCCCGCTGCTCGCTGGCCCGAACCCGTTGAGCACCATCCGCCGCATGCTCGCCGAACGCGAGCCGCACTACCGCCGCGCCGATCTCAGCATCGCTACCGATGGCCGCGACGTCGAGAGCATCGCCGCGGAGATCGAGCGGCGGGTGCAGGGGGTGGCCCTCACCCCCGGCTCGCCAGGGCTCGCCACCCCCTCTCCCAATTCTGGGAGAGGGGGGAGGTTTGCTGCGGATGATTAATGGGGGAACGCAAGCGAGTTCGTAGAGTCTCGGAGGAGCTACGCAGAACGGCTCGTGAGCTGCGTATCTCGGCGACCGATGCAGAAGCGTTGCTCTGGGAGGTTTTGCGTGCTGGGCAGCTGGAGGGCCTCAAGTTTCGCCGGCAGCACGCCGTCGGCCGTTTCGTGCTGGATTTTTACTGCCCGTCCGCGAAGCTCGCCATCGAGGTAGACGGCGGCATCCACGACCAGCAGCAGGAACGCGACGAGGCGCGCACCGCAGAACTGACAGCACACGGCTGTCGAGTCCTGCGCGTCCGCAACGAAGATGTGCTGCATTCGCTGCCGGCTGTGCTCGACCGTATCCTGAGCGCCGCACGACCTCAACCCCCTCTCCCAGAATTGGGAGAGGGGGTGGCGAGCCCTAGCGAGCCGGGGGTGAGGGCCTCGCCCGGCTGAGCGCCGCAGCTGTAACTCGAACCGGAATTGTATGGTATCCAAGCAGAAGACACGTCTGGTGGTAGTCGAATCGCCGACGAAGGCGAAAACCATCCGCGGCTTTCTGCCGCCGGGCTACCGCGTCGCGGCCTCGATGGGGCACGTGCGCGATCTTCCCGAGTCCGCCGCCGAGATCCCGCCAGAGGTCAAGGGAGAGGAGTGGGCGCGCCTCGGCGTCAACGTAGAAGCCGACTTCCAGCCGCTCTACGTCGTCCCCGGCGACAAGAAGAAGGTGGTGAGCGAGCTGAAGGGGATGCTCAAGGAGGCCGACGAGCTGGTCGTCGCCACCGACGAGGATCGCGAGGGCGAGAGCATCGGCTGGCACCTGGTGCAGGTGCTCAATCCCCGGGTGCCGATCTCCCGCATCGTCTTCCACGAGATCACGCCGGAGGCAATCCAGGAGGCGCTGCGCGCCCCGCGCCACATCGACGAGAATCTGGTGCGCGCGCAGGAGACACGGCGTATCCTCGACCGGCTGGTGGGTTACACCCTATCGCCGCTGCTCTGGAAGAAGATCGCCAGTGGCCTCTCGGCGGGGCGAGTGCAGTCGGTCGCGGTGCGGCTGCTGGTCCAGCGCGAGCGCGAGCGGCGCGCCTTTCACTCCGGCACCTACTGGGATCTGAAGGCCAGGCTGGCACGCGGCGCCTCTCCTTTCGAGGCTCTGCTCCACACCCTCAGCGGCAAGCGGCTCGCGACCGGCAAGGACTTCGACGAGCACACCGGCAGGATCATCGCTGGGCGCGACGTGGTGCTGCTCGACGAGGCGCAGGCGCAGGCGTTGCGCGAGCGGCTCGAGCGCGGCAGCTGGCGGGTGACCGACACCGAGGAGAAGCCGACGGTACGCCGCCCGGCGCCACCCTTCACCACCTCGACACTGCAGCAGGAGGCGAACCGCAAGCTCCGCCTCTCCGCGCGCGAGACGATGCGGCTCGCGCAGCGGCTCTACGAGGAGGGCTTCATCACCTACATGCGCACCGACTCGGTGCACCTCTCGCAGCAGGCGATCGGAGCGGCGCGCGCGCGCATCGAGCGGCTCTACGGGAAGGAGTACCTGAGCCCGCAGCCGCGGCAGTACACCACCAAGAGCAAGGGGGCGCAGGAGGCGCACGAGGCGATCCGACCCGCCGGCACTGAGATGCGCACCGTCGAGGAGACCGGCCTCGCCGGCCGCGAGAAGGCGCTCTACGAGCTGATCTGGAAGCGGACCGTCGCCACCCAGATGGCCGACGCGCGCCTCACGCAGCAGACCGCGCTGATCACGGTCGAGGAGGCGGTCTTCCGCGCCTCAGGGATGCGCATCGACTTCCCGGGCTTCTTCCGCGCCTACGTCGAGGGGCGTGACGACCCGGATGCCGCGCTCGAGGACCGCGACTCTCCGCTCCCGGCGCTGCGGGTGGGAGATATCGTCGACCTGCGCGAGCTGCTCGCGCTGGCGCACGAGACGCAGCCCCCGGCGCGCTACACCGAGGCCACGCTGGTCAAGATGCTCGAGAGCGAGGGAATCGGCCGGCCGAGCACCTACGCCAGCATCATCAGCACCATCGAGGACCGCGGCTACGCGATGCGCGACGGAAACCAGCTCGTGCCGACCTTCACCGCTTTCGCGGTGACCGAGCTGCTCGAGAAGCACTTCCCCTCGCTGGTGGACACCCGCTTCACCGCGGGAATGGAGGACCAGCTCGACGATATCGCTGAGGGCGGCGCGGAGTGGCTGCCCTACCTGCGCGACTTCTTCCTCGGTCCCGAGGGGCTCGAGAACCAGGTGCGGGAGGGGGCGAAGGCGATCGACCCGCGCGAGGCCTCGACCGTGCACCTGGAGGATCTGCAGGCGCGTGTGCGGATCGGCCGCTTCGGCCCCTTCGTCGAGGTCGGGGAGGGAGAGCAGGTCGTCACCGCCTCGATTCCCGATGGGGTAGCGCCCGCCGACCTCTCACAGGAACAGGTCCAGACGCTGGTGCGCAGCAAGACCGAGGGTCCCACGCCGCTCGGCCGGCATCCCGAGACGGGCGAGCCGGTCTTCCTGCTCAGCGGCCGCTTCGGTCCCTACGTACAACTCGGAGAGGCCGGGGAGGAGAAGAAGCCGAAGCGAGTTTCGCTGCCGGAGGGCATGAATCCCGACGCAGTGACGCTCGACGCCGCGCTGCGACTGCTGTCCCTCCCGCGCACTCTGGGCACCCATCCCGAAAGCGGCAAACCCGTTCAGGCGGGGATCGGCCGCTTCGGTCCCTACGTTGTCCACGCGGGCGCTTACCGCTCCCTCGCCAAGCGCGAGGACGTGCTGAGCGTCAAATTCGGCCGCGCGCTCGAGCTGCTCGCCCAGGCGAAGCGCGCCCAGCGCACCGCCACCGTCCTGCGCGAGCTCGGCCCACACCCCGCCGACGGCGAGCCGATGAACGTCTACGAGGGCCGCTACGGCCCGTACGTAAAGCACGGCGCCACGAACGTTTCCCTTCCCAAGGGTGTATTGCCGGAAGAACTTACAGTCGATCAGGCAGTCGAGCTGCTGGCGGCGAAGGCGAAGCAGCCGAGCCGCAAGCGCACCACGACCGCACGCAAGGCTTCGGCAAAAAAGCCCGCGGCGAAGAAGCCCACGGCCTCCGCCGCCAAGCCCGCCGCGAAGAGGAGCACGCGCCCTCCGGCCGGCAGCAAGGCGAAGAAGGGGTAGGGAGGCTCTCACCCCGGCTCGCTGAGGCTCGCCACCCCTCTCCCACAAGGGGAGAGGGGATGATGCTGCTTCTGGCAACGAGGCTGAGGTGCGGCAGGATAGAGTTCCCCCTCTCCCAGAATTGGGAGAGGGGGCTAGGGGGTGAGGGCGCAGTCATCAAGGAGCATTCGTTGGCAAGAGTAACAGTCGTCGGCGGCGGCCTCTCCGGCTCGGAGGCAGCCTACCAGCTCGCCGAGCGCGGCCATGACGTCGTGCTGCACGAGATGCGGCCCGGTGTGCGCACCCCCGCGCACGAGACGGAGCTGCTGGGGGAAATCGTCTGCTCGAACACCTTCAAGTCCGAGGATCCCACCACCGCGCACGGGCTGCTCAAGACCGAGATGCGCGCGATCGGCTCGCTGCTGCTGCGCACCGCGCAGGAGGCGCGCGTGCCCGGCGGCACCGCGCTCACCGTGGACCGGCGCGAGTTCGCCGAGCGGATGACCGCCGCCATCGAGGCGCACCCGCGCATCCGGGTGGTGCGCGAGGAGGTACGCGAGCTTCCGGACGGCCCGACGATCATCGCCACCGGCCCGCTCACCTCCGACGCGCTCTCGCAGGCGATCGCCGGGGCGCTGGGGGCGGAGGGGCTCGCCTTCTTCGACGCCATCGCCCCCATCGTCTCGGACGAGTCGCTTAACCACCCGCGGCTCTTCGCCGCCTCCCGCTACGGCAAGGGCGAGGGTGACGACTACCTGAACGCGCCGATGACGCGCGAGCAGTACTACGAGTTCGTCGCTGCGCTGCGCTCGGGGGAGAGCTACCCCGGCCACGACTGGGAGAACGTCCCCTACTTCGAGGGGTGCCTCCCCATCGAGGTGATGGCGGAGCGGGGCGAGGATACCCTCAGCTTCGGCCCGATGAAGCCCGTCGGGCTGCCGGTGCCGCAGTGGGGCGGCAAGCAGGCGTATGCGGTGGTGCAGCTCCGCCGCGAGGACCGCGCGGGGCAGATGTGGAACCTCGTCGGCTTCCAGACGCGGCTGCGCATCCCCGAGCAGAAGCGGATCTTCCAGATGATCCCCGGCCTGGAGGATGCCGAGTTCCTGCGCTTCGGCTCCATCCACCGCAACACCTACCTGAACTTCCCGGCGCGCCTCTCCGCTCACGGCTCCCTGCCGGAGCGGCCGGAGCTGATCTTCGCCGGGCAGCTCACCGGCGTCGAGGGCTACACCGAATCCACCGCCACGGGGATGCTCGCCGCGGTGAACCTCGACCGCATCGTGCGTGGCCTCGAGCCGGTCGTTCCGCCGCCCACCACTATGCTGGGGGCGTTGATGCGCTACCTGCGCGAGGCCGATCCGGAGCACTTCCAGCCGATGAACTCGAACTTCGGCCTGGTCGAGCCGCTCGACGAGAAGGTCAAGGACAAACAGCGCAAGCGGCAGCGGCTGGCGGAGCGCGCCCAGCAGGCGTTCGCGGCGTGGATGGAGACGCACGGCGTCCGCTCGGTGGAGGCGGTGGAGGTCGGGTGAGCGAGACGCCCGAGGCGGTGGAGGAAGAGGCAGCCGAGGCGGGTCCGGGCGCACGCGAGCGGATGCAGGCGCTCGCGGATTTCCTCCACCACATCGAGCACGAGCGCCAGCTCTCCCCGCGCACCGTGTCGGCCTACACGAACGACCTGACGGAGTTCGAGGCGTTCCTCGGCCGCTACTACGGCAGCGGCGAGTGGAGCTGGGCGGGAGTGGATCGGCTGGCGATCCGCTCCTTCATGGGGGATTGCATGACGCGGCGGGGGCTGTCGAAGCGCTCCGTCGCCCGCAAGCTCTCCGCCGTACGCTCCTTCTACCGCTTCTGCCACCTCGAGGAGCTGGTCGAGACGAACCCGGCACGGAGCGTCCGCTCCCCGCGTGGCGAGCGGACGCTGCCCGGTTTTTTGACGCGGCCGCAGATGGAGGCGATCTTCGGGAGCGCCGAGGCGCGCGCGCTGGAGGGCGGCTTCCACGCCATACGCAACCTCGCGATCGTGGAGCTCTTCTACTCGACAGGGATGCGGCTCTCCGAGCTGCAGCAGCTCAACCTCTCGGATCTCGATCTGGTCGCCGAACGGGTGCGCGTGGCGGGGAAGGGGAGAAAGGAGCGGATCGTTCCCGTCGGTCGCATGGCGGTCGACGCGGTGCGCCGCTACTATGCGCGGCGCGAGGAGCTGCTCGCCCGCACCGGTGGCGATCGGCGGGCGGTCTTCCTCAGCCAGCGGGGCCGCCGCCTATCCGTCAGCCAGATCCAGAACATCACGGGGAAGTTCCTCGAGCAGGTGGCGGAGGGCGCCGGGCTCTCGACGCACTCGCTGCGCCACACCTTCGCCACGCACCTGCTCGACGCGGGCGCCGACCTGCTGGCGGTCAAGGAGCTGCTCGGCCACGCGAGCCTGAGCACCACGCGGATCTACACGCACACCTCCGCGGAGCGGCTGAAGCGGGTCTACCGCCAGGCGCACCCGCGGGCATGACGCAGGTCACTACTCATTTGACGAATACTGGAAGCGTATGTCAGAGATAAAGTTCCACGCCACCACCATCCTCGCCGTGCGGCGGGACGGCAAGGTGGCGCTCGGCGGCGACGGGCAGGTCACCCTCGGGGAGACCGTCGTGAAGTCGTCCGCGCAGAAGGTTCGCAAGATGCGCGACGGCAGGATCCTGGCGGGATTCGCCGGCTCCGTCGCCGACGCGTTCACCCTCTTCGAGAAGTTCGAGGAGAAGCTCGAGCGCTACCCCGGCAACATCGCCCGCGCGGCGGTCGAGTTGGCGAAGGATTGGAGGACGGACAAGTTCCTCCGCCGTCTCGAGGCGCTCCTGGCAGTCGCCGATCGTGAGCACCTCTTCCTGATCTCCGGCAACGGCGACGTGATCGAGCCGGACGACGAGATCGTCGCCATCGGCTCGGGCGGCACGGTGGCGCTCGCCGCGGCGCGGGCGCTCAAGGAGCACTCGAGCCTCAGCGCACCCGAGATCGTGCGGCACGGCCTCGGAATCGCGGCTGACATCTGCATCTATACCAACGGGCACATCACCGTGCTGGAACTGGACTGAACAGGACAGGCGAGGAACATGAGCGATACAATAGTCACCGCGCGCCCCGTGGACAGAGGCGCCGCGGAGGATCAGCCCTGGGTCGACGAGCTGACTCCCCGTCAGATCGTCGCGGAGCTCGACAAGTACATCGTCGGGCAGGAGGCGGCGAAGAAGGCCGTCGCCATCGCGCTGCGCAACCGCTGGCGCCGCCAGCGGGTGGGGGACGAGCTGCGCGAGGAGATCATGCCGAACAACATCATCATGATCGGCCCGACGGGGGTAGGGAAGACGGAGATCGCGCGGCGTCTCGCGCGGCTCGCGGGCGCCCCGTTCGTAAAGGTGGAGGCCTCGAAGTTCACCGAGGTCGGCTACGTCGGTCGGGATGTCGAGTCGATGATCCGCGACCTGGTGGACGTCGCGGTCAACATGGTGCGCACCGAGCGCGAGGACGAGGTGCAGGAGGTCGCCGAGCAGCGCGTCGAGGATCGCCTGCTGGACCTGCTCATTCCGCCGGTGACGGACGGCGGCACTGCGCCCGAGAACTCCGACTCCCCGGAGAACCGGCTGCGCGCCTTCATCGTCTCCGCCGGCGGGCAGGTCGAGGACCAGCGGGTCGAGGAGGCTACCGGGCCCCGTGCCGTCAGCGGTACCGACGGCGAGGAGGAGCGGCTGCGGGAGCGGCGCGAGCGCACCCGCGAGAAGTTCCGCGGCCTGCTGCGCGACGGCAAGCTCGAGGAGCGCGAGATCGAGATCGAGGTGCAGCAGTCCGCCTCGCTCGACAACATGATGATGCCGCTCGGCGGGATGGAGGGAATGGACTTCAACCTCACCGAGATGCTGCAGGACATGCTCCCCAAGCGCACCAAGCGCCGGCAGGTGACGGTCGCCGAGGCACGCCGCATCCTCGTGCAGGATGAGCTTGACAAGCTGATCAACATGGATGAGGTGGTCGGCGACGCGCTCGACCGCACCGAGGAGATGGGGATCGTCTTCCTCGATGAGATCGACAAGATCGCCGGGGAGCGCGGGGGGATGGGGCCGGACGTCTCGCGGGAGGGGGTGCAGCGCGACCTGCTCCCCATCGTCGAGGGCTCGACCGTGCAGACGAAGTACGGGATGGTGCGGACGGACCACATCCTCTTCGTCGCCGCCGGCGCATTCCACGTCTCGAAGCCCTCCGACCTGATCCCGGAGCTGCAGGGGCGCTTCCCCATCCGCGTCGAGCTGAAGAACCTGACGGAGGCGGATTTCGTGCGCATCCTGCAGGAGCCGAAGAACGCACTGCTGACGCAGTATCAGGCGCTGATCGCCGCGGAGGACGCCACCATCGAGTTCACACCGGACGGCGTCGACGCGATCGCCCGGACTGCCGCGTCCGTCAACGAGCGGATGGAGAACATCGGTGCACGCCGCCTGCACACGGTCCTCACCACGCTGCTCGAGGAAATTCTCTTCGATCTCCCGGAGAGCGGCGAAAAATCGATCTCGATCAATGGCGAGACGGTCCGGACGCGGCTCAAGAGCATCGTCGAGGACGAGGACCTGCGGCGATACATCCTGTAGCGCCCTCATCCCGGCTCGCTCAGGCTCGCCACCCCTCTCCCACAGTAGTCCGGTGCGAAGCAGCGCCAGGGCAGAAGGGGAGCACTGCAGAGCTTGCTGCAGCACCAGAGCCAAGGTTCGGCAGGATAGAGTTCCCCCCCTCCCAGAATGGCGCTGCGCTCCGCGCATCGAACAACAGGGAGAGGGGGGCTAGTGCACGATCAAGCGGCTTTTTCGGTGGGCGCCGGCATCAGCCGGGCCGATAAACGACCCGGGAGGGAACTACGGCCGCCCTCACGGGCGGAAGACCGACGCTGCATCGCGTCCGGAGAACGCCCGCCGTTTTGGTGCCGGGTCTTTCGTAGGCCGGGCGGAGCGGCGCAGCCGCTCATGGCAGAAGCGCAGCGGGTGTGGCCATGAGCCGAGCAATCATGCGCCGCCGCCCTCTGTTGAAGCTGCACGAGGGGGTGAGGGCCCGGTTCGTCCGATCTGCGCCACCTCCGCTTGAATCGCGGAGGTGGCGCAGATTGCTTCACCGGCATTCGCGCCACCTTATTGTTTCTTTATACGTCGAACGGATCGCATGATCGAAGCAGCACCAGCCGCCGCTCGCCCAGCCGTGGCGGCTGCGGAGGCATTGCGGCGCTCAGGCCACGCTCTTGTCGAGCGTATGGCCGACTACCTAGCCTCTGTCGAGTCTCTCCCGGTATCGCCGACCCAGCCACGGAGCGAGATCGCCGCGCGCTTCGCCGAGCCCCTGCCGCGCGCCGGCCAGCCGGAGGAGGAGGTGTGGGAGGAGGCGTGGCGACGGATCGCGGGAGACGCGATCCACCTCGCCCACCCGATGTACATGGGTCACCAGGTCGCGCCGCCGCTCCCGCACGCGGTGCTGGCGGATGCGCTCACCAGCCTGCTCAACCAGTCGGTCGCCGTGCGTGAGATGTCCCCCACCGGCACCTTCGTCGAGGGGCAGGTGGTGCGCTGGCTGATCGAGCTGCTCGGCTACCCCTCCACCAGCGACGGTACCCTCGTCTCGGGCGGCAGCGCGGCCAACCTGACGGGGCTGCTCGCCGCGCGGGAGGCACGCTTCCCCGGCTGCTGGAGCAGGGGTGTGGCGGGCGTGCCGGACGCCGCCCGCGCCGCCCTGCTGGTGGGCGAGCAGGCACACTACTCGGCAGAGCGCGCGGCGGGCGTCGTGGGACTCGGCAGCGACGCGGTGGTGACGGTCCGGGAGAGGGATGGGAGGATGGATGTGGCGGCGCTGGAGGAGGCACTGCGCAGCCTGCGCCGTGAGGGGCGTGTACCCCTGGTGGTGGTCGCCACCGCCGGCTCGACCGCGACCGGCCTCTTCGATCCGCTGGAGGAGATCGCGGCGGTGGCGCGGCGGGAGGGTGTCTGGATGCATGTCGATGGCGCGCACGGCGCCTCCTTCCTGCTCTCCCCGCGGCTGCGGGAGCGGGTGCGCGGCATCGAGCGGGCAGATTCCCTCGCCTGGGACCCGCACAAGCTGATGTTCATGCCCATCTCGCTCGGCGCCATCTTCGTGCGGGAGCGCCGGCACCTGGACGCCGCCTTCCGGCAGAGTGCCCCTTATCTCTTCCACCTGCGGCCGGGGGAGGAGCGCTCGGGAGATCTGGGACAGCGCACCCTGCAGTGCTCCCGCCGGCTGGACGCGCTCAAGCTCTGGATCTGCCTGCGGCACTACGGGGTGGACTACTTCGCGGGATTGGTCGAGAAGACGGTTCGCAACACGGAGGCGCTCTTCACCCGGTTGGAGGCGGCGCCGGACTTCGAGCCGCTGCATCGCCCGGAGTCCAACATCCTCTGCTTCCTGCACCTCCCGGAAGCGATTCGGGGAAGGGAACCGCGCACGGTGGACGGCTTTCAGGCCGAGCTTCGGGAGCGCTACAACGCCTCGGGCAGGGGCTGGATCACCAGCACGGTGCTGGATGGACGGCGCGTGCTGCGGGTCACGCTGATGAACCCGCACACGGAAGAGGAGCACCTGGAGCGGCTGCTGTTTAGTCTGCGGGAGATGGGTCGGGAGTTGACGGCGGGTGAGAGACCACGGACTACATAGGCGAAAGAGGCTGTGACACGCGTGCGGAGGTGCTACCCTCCTGCCGATTGCCCAGCCGCGCGATGTCCGCCGAGCGCAGGGGGCGGCCGGTGCACAGCAGGTCGAGCACCCGCTCGGCGCCGGGCTGGTAGCGCAGCGCCATCGCGCGCATCCCCAGCAGCAGGTTCACCGTCACCAGCGTACCCGGCACGCCGGTGCGCGAGAGCAGCGCGGCGAGCTGCGGTGCGGTGCTCTCCCCGAAGTTACGCGCCACCACCACCAGCGTGTCCGGCATCTCGTCGACCGCCGCGGCGATGCTGGCGCGCGCGCTCGCGCCCAGGGTGAGCGCGACCTCCGGGTAGGCGAGCAGGATCCCCTCGCGCTCGCCATGGCGGAAGCGAATCCCCTCCTCCCCGCCCAGGGTGGCGAGCTCCGCGCTGCCGGCCAAATCCTCTACCACCCGCGCAACGCGGCTGCGGAACTCCGCGGCTATCGTGGTGCCGCGAAAGGAGAGGGCGCGCAGGCACTCCGCGAAATAGCGGTCGGCGTCGAAGTGGCGGAATATGGGCAGCAGCCGCGCCGCCGTCGCACGATCCACCCACCCCGTGTCCGCCAGCGCGTCGAGCAGCGGCTCGCCAGCGAGGTGAGGTGCGCGCGCCGCGACCCACTCGAGCGCGTGCTGCATCCGCACCTGCTCGGAACCTGTGCGGCGGCCGCCATTCGCCGGCAGCCGGGGAAAGAAAGCAAGATCGCCAAACCAGATCATAGCCTCGTACTCGATTTCCTCACGGCGCCCGCTCCCCGGAAGGCGTGCATCGTTCCGGGTGGAGCCATGCGCCAGATGTCAGCCGAATCCCACGTTGCCAGCGGGAGAGTGTCAGTTGGAGAATCGCTAGACCTTCCGTTTCCGTCAAGACGCAGGGCCGCGTCCTACAGCGGCGGCGGCTCGCGCGTCCAGTGGCGGACCTCGATGCGGTTGTCGTCGTGCAGCAGCCGGCGCTCCAGGCGGCGCCGCAGCTCGCGCAGCACGAGCTGCCGGCTCGGCGGCAGCAGGAGCAGGAGCCCGAAGAGGTCGGTGAAGACGCCAGGGGTGAGCAGCAGCGCCCCGCCGATCAGGATCGCCAGCCCCTGCTGGAGCTCGTCGCCCGGCACACGGCCGGTCGCCAGGGCGGCGCGGAATTCGCGCCAGGTGCGGCTTCCCTCGCGGCGGGCGAGCCAGGCGCCGATCAGACCGGTGATCAGGATCAGCGCGATGGTGGGAAGCACGCCGAGGCGCTGCCCGATGACGATGAGGAGCGCCAGCTCGAGGGCGGGCACCAGCGTGAAAAGCAGCAGAAGTCTAGCAAACACGGCACACCAGGTTCGGATCGGGAAGCGATGGCGGCGCGACCGCGCCCTTGACACCATCGGGGCACCTGCCATCTTGGTACCCCTTCGCGCTCACAATGTATCCGGGACGCCCACGTGAACCGTCTGTTCGCCCTTGCTCTGAGCACAACGCTGGCTCTAGCGGCCTGCAAGGTCGAACGAACGCCCCCCGAGTTCTTCGATCAGCGCAGCCCCGCCGCCAGCGACCGCGAGGCGGCGATCGAGGAGCTGCGCGCGCGGCTGGCGCTGCTCGCCCAGGCGCTGAGCCGGGCGGATGCCGATGGCGCGCTGCTCACCCTCACCCCCGCGGCGGGCGCGTTCGTCATCTCCACCGGGCCCGATCAGGAGCGGGCCGGAAGGCGGGCGATCTCGAGCGCGCTCGATCAGATCACCGCCGCCGGACCGGTGCGGATGGAGGTGCAGGACATGCAGCTCTCGGTCGGCGCCCACGCGAACGTCGCCTGGTTCGCGGCGTATCTCACCGCGCCCGGCATCCCTCCCCAGGAGGAGAACACCGGGGTGCTCCGCATCAGCGGGGTGTACGTACGGCACGAGGGGACATGGCAGCTCGCGCAGGCGCACCTCTCCTTCCCCACTCCATCTCCTCCGGCAACCCTCAGCGCGCCTGAAGGGTATCAGCCGGCGGAGGCGCCACCCGAATGATCTGAGCCTCCCGCTGCGCGCCGACCGGCATCGTCATCGGGGTGAACGCCGCTGCGTGCCGCAGCTGCAGCGGCTCGCGCGCGGCCGCCGCGAAATCCTCGGGCGTGATGAGGCCCGCGGCGAGCATCTGGCGCAGCACCTCGTTGCGTCGCGCTCCCAGGGCGCCCGGCCAGCGGGCAGGCTCATCGAGGCGTGGAGGAAGCAGCAGGCCCGCCAGTGTGGCGGCCTCTCCGGTGGTCAGCTCCCTGGGCCCCTTGTCGAAGTACTCGCGCGCGGCGTGGTAGAGGCCGAAGACCGGCCATCCCTCGTGCTCCCCGAGATACACCCGGTTCAGGTAGAGCTCGAGCACCTCCGCGCGGGAGAGGCGGTAATCGAGCAGCATTCCCATCGACAGCTCGCGCGCGTTGCCGCGCAGGTCGCCGCCCAGCTGGTGGACCTGCCGCAGCAGATCTCGGGTGAGTGTCTCTCTCGCTTCCAGCTCGGGAGAGCTACGCTCGAGGAAGACCGGATCGACCGCCGTGAGAAAGGCATGCGGCACATGGGGCGGGAGCGACGCGAGCGGCACCCAATCCGCGCGCGTGGCGGCCTCGGCGCGCTGCTGCAGGATGCCGCGGTGGAGCTGGCGATCCATCATCCAGCCGAAGAAGGCGACTGCGGCGCCGACGAGCACCACCAGCACCAGCACGATGATCAGGGTGAGTCCGGTGTCCGATTCCGCCGGCCTGCCGGTGATCTGGCCCGCCCAGCGGCCGCTGCGGCGGGACGCCTTGACCGGTCTGCCCGGTCGCGATCTCATGCGTGCGGGCATCTGCCGCCCGCTCTTCCGGCCGCCACGATCATCCGATCCGTCTTCCTCCAGAAATGGACAGCCGACTCTGCCGCGCCTGCCGAGCGCAGGCGGTGAAAGGGCGGGCAAAAGATATTCCGCTCACCGTGAAAACGCGACTCCCCGCTGCGGGATCCGCCAGGAGCGCACCGCAAGTGACGCCATATCGCTATCCTCTGCAGAGATCAGCGGTTGCGGCGGGCGGGCTCCGTGGTTACCGTTCAGTGCCGCTATCGGGCTGTGCGCTGCTGCCGCCGGGCGCCGGGCCGGGGTAGGGGCAGGAATTGTTCGCCATCGTCTGGAGCGTCATGGAGCAGACCTATTTTCGTCGTGGCTTCGGCCTGAAGAAGCAGATCGAGCCGCTCGTCGAGGCGGCCTACCATAGTGGGCTCGTGGACCGCATTCGCGCCCGCGGCTACCGGGACGTCTACGGAGAGGGTGCGCAGCGCACCGAGATCCGCCTCGCCGAGGAGTTCGGCTTCTGCTACGGCGTGGACCGCGCGGTGGACTACGCCTACGAGACGCGCCACCAGTTCCCCGGCCGCAGGATTCTCCTGGTCGGCGAGATCATCCACAACCCGCACGTCAACCAGCAGCTCCAGGAGATGGGGATCACCTTCCTCTATCCGGAAGCGGAGGGCGAGCGCGCCGGGGAGTTCGACTTCTCCGGCATCACCGCCGAGGACGTGGTCATTCTCCCGGCCTTCGGCGTCACCCTGCAGGACTTCCGCCGACTGCAGGGGATCGGCTGCATCCTGGTGGACACCACCTGCGGAAGCGTGCTCAACGTCTGGAAGCGCGTCGAGCAGTATGCGCGCGACGGCTTCACCGCGCTGATCCACGGAAAGTACTACCACGAGGAGACCAAGGCGACCGCGAGCCAGGCGGACAAGTACTCCGGCGGCGTCTACCTCATCGTGCGCGACATGCCGGAGGCGCAGCTGGTGATGGAGTACATCGAGCGGCGGCCTGGCGCGCTCTCGCGCGAGGAGTTTCTCGATCGCTTCGGCGCGAAGGCGACGCCCGGCTTCGATCCTGACCTGCACCTCGAGCGGATCGGCGTAGCGAACCAGACGACAATGCTCTCGGGCGAGTCGCTCGCCATCGCCGCCGAGGTCGGACGCTCGCTGGAGCGACGCTACGGCGGGGAGCCCGGCTTCGAGCTGAGCAACCACTTCCGCTCCTTCGACACCATCTGCTCGGCGACGCAGGAGCGGCAGGACGCGGTGGTCAAGCTGATGAGCGACCCCGAGGGGCCGCCGGACGTGATGCTGGTGGTCGGGGGCTACAACTCCTCGAACACCAACCACCTGGCGGTGCTCTGCGCCGAGCACACGCTCACCTACCACATCGCCGACGCCAGCTGCATCGACCCGGAGGCAGGCACGGTGCGCTTCAAGCCGAACGGCAGCCCCTTCGACGCGCCGGAGGTGGAGGCGGAGGAGTGGCTCCCGGCTGGCCCGCTCACCATCGGACTGACCGCCGGGGCCTCGACGCCGAACAACAAGATCGGCGAGGCGATCGAGCTGCTCCTGCGCACCCGCGACATCGAGCTCGAGCAGGAGGCGCTCGCCGCGACGTAGCGCGCGGCGTCATCTCCCTTTGTAGCCCGGACCACGGTCGGGCAGGCTGGTGCCACGGCTCTGGCGAGCCCTCACCCCCAACTCGCTGAGGCTCGCTTTCCCCCTCTCCCGCATGCGGGAGAGGGGGAAAGGGGGTGAGGGCCTGGAGCGATGGCGTAAGCTCCAAACCGTCCTGAACACCGCTCTAGCCCCTTCCATGCGCACGATTCGCTTCGAGATCCTCGCCGGCGTCGGTGATGGCGTTCAGCAGAGGGAGGGCACGCTCGTCTCGCTCCTCGAGTCCATTCCCTACCTGCTCATCTCCGGCCTGATCCCACCTCGTTCCGTGCTCGACGAGATCCTGCGAAGAGGCGAGGTGAATGCCGGCATGAGCGGCGGGTGTCGCTGGGAGCCCTTCGAGCTCTCGGAGGAGGAGTGGCAGGAGCTCGTGCGCGAGTTCGAGGCCATACCCAGCCGTGGGTACCAGCTCGTCTCCTCGCCGGCGTGGATACGCACCGCAGGGGACTGGCAGCTCAGGGTGATGGAGTACCGCTACGGTGTGCCCGCCGCTGCGCATCGCAGGTTGAGCGAACGGGTGGATCGGCTGGAGGAGGAGCGCAGACGCGCGGTCGAGCGGAAGGATGAGGATCTCGCCCTCAGCCTACATCTCGACGCGGCGGAGGCGGGCGAAGCGCTCGCTCGCTTCCTGACGGAGCATCTGCAGCCTCCCCGCGCCGGTGATTGACCCCGGCCTCTCCGGCAGGGTGGCGCTCGTCACCGGCGCCAACTCGGGCATCGACGCGGCGACCGCGCGGGCGCTGGCGCGGCAGGGCGCGGTGGTGGCGCTGCACTTCCTGGAATCGGCGGCCGTTCCCGACGATCCCGGCATCCGGATCGAGCACCAGGTCGGCGGCCGCGCGGCGGCGGAGGCGGTGGCGCGGGGGATCGAGGCAGAGGGCGGACGCGTGGTGCTGGTGGCCGGCGACCTGGCCGACGAGGGAGTGATTGGGCGGCTCTTCGACGCTGCGGAGGCGGCTGCGGGTCCGGTCGAGCTGCTGGTCAACAACGCCGCGCACTGCGAGAGTCCGGATACCCTTGCTGCGATCACCGCGGCCGGATTCGACCGCCACTTCGGGGTGAACACCCGCGCGCCGGTGCTGCTGATCCAGGAGTTCGCGCGCCGCCACGAGGAACGGGGAGCCCGCGACGGCCGGATCATCAACCTGAGCACGGACGCCGCCCGCGCCTTTGCTACGCAGATCGCCTACGGTGCGAGCAAGGCGGCGCTCGAGGCCCTGACCCGCAGCATCGCTATCGAGGTGGGGCCACTCGGGATCACCGTCAACGCCGTGGCGCCCGGGCCGGTGCAGACCGGATGGATCACCGCCGAGCTGGAGCAGGAGCTGCTCCCCTGGATCCCGCTGCGGCGGATCGGTACGCCGGAGGAGGTCGCCGACGTGATCGTCTTCCTGGCCTCCGCGCAGGCGCGCTGGGTGACGGGGCAGGTGCTCCAGGTCGCGGGAGGGCACGCGCTGTAGCCCGCGGGTTGCGCCCGGCGGCTTGCTTCCCGTCCTCGCGACCATTACTCTGTGCGTGCCGCGGCCGAGCGCCGCGCTTCCGCAGCACGCCCCCCTCTTCTTCGCCCGGTCGTCTCACGGACAGGAGATCCGTCTCATGACAGGCCTCATACGCGCAGCGATCACGCTCTCCGCGCTCGCGATCGCTCTCCCCGGCTCGACTGCGCAGACCGAGAGCGTCTTCACCGATCTCGACCCGCGCCGCTGCCGGGTGATCGACTACAACCGTCAGACAGGGGAGTCGCTCCGCCGGTGTCGGGGAGCCGCGGGCTACCGGCTACTGGTGGCGGATGCCGACCTGCGGGTCTCCGTCACCGTGGTCGCGCCCGACCGCCGGCGGTACCCGCTCAACTACGCGGATGTCGTGACACCCGCGCTCACGACGCTGGGGGAGAAGGCGGAGTGGCGTCTGGAGGGGAAGGGGCGGCGCCGGGTCCCGATCGCGCTCATCGTCCCGGTCAACGCGCACGACGAGAGCGAGTTTCCCCACCGCGTCCGCTCCTACCTGGCGGTGGCGAAGATCGGCGGCGATACGATCTGCGTGACGGACAGGATTCGGCCGAGCGGAACCGCGGTCGAGGAAGCCCGCCGCGCGGCCGACAGTGCGGCGAGCCGCAGTTGCCTGGTCGAGCCCGCGACCACCCCGCCGATGGAGGCAGCCGCCGACCGCTCGCTCTCCCGGATTCAGCCGCTCCCCTCCTCCTCGTCGGGCAGCCCCTGAGCGAGGGCGTCGAAGAGCGCGGACGCGGCGATTGCATAGGCGAACGCCTCCCGCTCCTCGGCGAGCTGGCGGCGCAGGGCGGCCTCCTCCGAGCGGTCGCGGGTGCGATTGAGCCGCTCCACCCTCCGCTGGCGCGCCTCCGGACCGATCGCGTTGATGAGCAGCAGCAGGGCACGCGCGAGCAGCTCGGGCGGGATCTCCTGCAGAACGTCGAAGGCCAGCCGCCGCACCGCGCCCGCCCCCTCGCCGTGCAGGTCGTAGGCGGTGCTGAGCTGCTCAGCGGCCCGCTCCCGTACCGTCGGCAGCCAGACGTCGGAGACGAGCGGGGCCAGCCACCCGGCGAGCGCGACCGCCGTCACCGGAGAGAGCAGGTGCAGCTCCCCGTGCTCCCACTCGCCGACGGCCCGGGCGGTACGGGTGCCCAGGGCGATGCGCCCGTCCCGCAGGCGCTCCGCATAGAGTTCGGCGCCGGGATCGCCTTCCAGGGGAAGCGTGAAGACCGGCTCGCGCGCGGGAGTGTCCACTTCAGCCCCGCGCCCGCTTCTCCAGCTCCGAGGAGAGCTCCCCGCCCAGCAGAAGCACCAGCCCGGTGATGTACAGCCAGAGCAGCAGCACGATGATGGTGCCGATGATGCCGTAGGTGGCGCTGTACGATCCAAAATTACCGATGTAGAAGCGGAAGACGATGGTGGCGAGCAACCAGAGCAGCGTCGCGACCAGCGCGCCCTTCAGGATCTCCACCTTGTAGGCGGCCTGGTCACGTGCCGGGAGGATGTAGTAGCACATCCAGAAGGCGGCAACGACGAGCAGGATGGCGAGCGGCCACTGTAGCACGGTCCAGGCGAACTCCGCGACCCCCCAGAGGTTCAGCGCCTGCGCGATCTGTGGTCCGGTGATGAGCACCACGCTCCCGGAGAGGAAGAGAATCACGAACAGGAGCATGACTCCGATGGAGAGCGCCCGCTGCTTCACCCACGGGCGCGAAGCGTCGATGTCGTAGGCGGTGTTGAGCGCGCGCGTGAGGGCCATGAAGACGTTCGGGGCGGCCCAGAGCGCCAGCAAGAGACCCACCGAGAAGGGGCCGGGCGCCTCCTGGTAGACGACATCGTTCACGAAGCCCTGCACCAGAGTCTCCGCTTCTTCCGGAAGTAGCACGCCGAGCTCCGCCGTGATCCGGTCCGCGACGTCGGGACCGCCGAAGAAACCCGCCAGCGCGAAGAGCACCAGGAAGGTCGGGGGGAAGGAGAGGAAGGCGAAGAAGGCGATTCCCGCCGCCAGGTTGAATACGTCGTCTTCCTGGATCTCGCTCCAGAGCGACTTCAGGAACCCTTGCGAGGAATCGCGCTCCTCCCTCGCGCCTTTGTCGGGACGAGAGGGATGCCGTGGGGGCCGGGCCCCGCCAGGCGGGGAAGCGGCGATGCGGTTGGAGCGGCGCGGGGTATCCACAAGAACCACCTTTCTGCTACGCGCGGGCGCAAGGCCGCCGAGAGCTGTCCTTCGGCCGGCTCGAATCCGCGCCCCGGGAGCGCAAGAACCCTGCCGATTGCCCTCCTGGCATCCCTTCTCTACGTTGGGCTGGAAAGGCCCGCGGACCGCGGCGCCGTCACCGAATCGCTCATGCAACGAGAATCGCACCACGCAGCCGGGATCGTCGTATTCCGCAATGGATCAGAGGGCCGGAGGTACCTCATCCTCCGCTCGGCGCTGACCCGCCGGCCGGTGTGGGAGTTTCCCAAGGGCGGCGTCGAGGGGGGAGAGACGGAGCGCGAAGCGGCGGAGCGTGAGCTGCGGGAGGAGACGGGTCTGGGGGAAGAGGAGTACTCGATGTTGGACGGGTTCCGCGAGGAGGAGCAGTACGTCTTCACCGGCGGGCGCGGTGGCGTTCGGCGCCTGATCTCGAAGCGGGTGGTCTACTTTCTCGCCGAGGCGCACACCGAACGGGTGTACCTCTCGCACGAGGCGACGGAGTTTCGCTGGCTCGACTACGAAGAGGCGCAGCAGGTGCTCCGGTTTCCGCAGAAGCGGCGCGTGCTCGAGAGGGCGGAGGAGTGGCTGAATGGCTCCGGCGACCGGGAGAGCGACAGCACTCCTTGAGATCGCCTTGGGGTGCCCGGCGTGAAGCAGGATGGAAAGGGGTGCGGGCCGACGGGTACGCACCCCTTCTCCGGAAGACCAGTTTGTTCTCGCGCGAAGGGGTCAGGGCCGCCGCGGAGTCCCCGTCATCGGAGTATCACGCATCAGCGTGTCGTGCATCCTCATCGTGTCGCCGGGCATTCCCGTCATCCCGGGTGTCGTAGTCGGTGGCGTGGTGGTCGTCGGGGGCGGAACGATCGTGTCGGTCCCGGCCCGGTCCGCCCGGTCCGCGGGCGGGCAGGCCGCGAGGACGACCAGCGAGGCCACCGCGGTCATCCCCAGCAAGCGTCGTTTAAGCATGAGCATCTCCTGTGCGACAATAGGGTGCTGAGAACGGGCCCTGATGCCCGTCTGCTCTCACTGTCGCAATATCCGAACCCATTCCTCTGCTCCTGCACGCGAGCTGCCGCCAGGGCGTGGGGTAGCCGCTCTCGGTCGGCTGCGCTGCCTCCCCTGGGCGGCTTCCCCCTCGTTGCCAGCTGGCCGTCTCGGCCTCGAAGCGGCGGCGGGGGAGGGGGGTCCTACAGCTCCAGCCCCTGACGCGGGCTGTTCGCCACGAACCGCTGGATCTGTTCTCCCTTCCGCTTCAGCTCGTAACGCGCGAGAGCGTCGACGATCACCGCCCGGGCAGCGTTGTGGTCCTCCCATCCGAGCGTCTGCACGCGTCCGCCCTCCAGGTCCTTGTAGACCCGGAAGAAGTGCTCGACCTCGCGCAGGAAGTGTCCGGGCACGTCGGAGATCGTCTCGAACTCGTCGTAGAGCGGATCGCTGACGGGGACGCAGAGCACCTTCTCGTCCATCTCCCCGAGGTCCGTCATCCGGAAGAGAGCGATCGGGCGGGCGACGATCGCGCAGCCCGGGAAGGTCGGGACGGTCACCATCACCAGCGCGTCCAGCGGGTCGTCGTCGAGCGCATAGCTGCGCGGAAAGAATCCGTAGTCGCCCGGGTAGTGGACGGCGCTGTAGAGCACCCGGTCCAGCCGGAAGAGACCGCTGCTCTTGTCGAGCTCGTACTTGTTGCGGCTGCCGCGAGGGATCTCCACGAGCACCGTCATCGCGTCCGGCGGATTGGGGCCGGGCTCCAGGTCGTGCCAGGGATGGATCATCACGCGTACCGTGGAATGCCGACGGGTCAGAAAGCGCCGCGGTGCCGCGGCCGGGAAGCCGCGCGGCCGGAATGCAATGTACAAGCCATTACAGCGCGTTGACAGCCGCGGCGCCCCCGCCTACCTTCGCCGCCGAGAAGCTCGAACCCTCACCACTGGTAGCTCCGATGACCGACGAGCTTGGCGCCCACGTCTCCTCCTCGGGTGGCTGCGCGAACGTCCATGCGCGCGCCGCCGAGATCGGCGCCGTGGCGTTGCAGATGTTCACCAAGCAGCCGCAGCGCTGGGCGGAGCCGAAGGTGAGCGATGAGGACGCGTCCGCATTCCGCGAGGAGCGAGCGAGATACGGCGTCACCACCGTCGTCTCCCACGCCTCTTACCTGCCGAACCTCGCCACGCCGGACCCGCAGCTCCTCGCCCGCTCCCGGGCGGCTGAGGTCGCCGAGCTGAGGCGCTGCAACGCCTACGGTATCGACCTCCTGGTCGAGCATCCCGGAAATGCCACCGATGGCGACCGCGAACGCGGTCTGCGGCAGAACGCGCTGGCGATCGGGGAGGCTCTCGAGGAGGCTGGCGGCGAGACGATCTTCCTCCTCGAAACCACGGCCGGGGCGGGGCAGGTGCTCGGCTCCACCTTCGAAGAGCTCGCGCGGATGCTCGAGCTGATCCCGGAGCCGGCGCGCAGCCGTGTGGGCGTCTGCCTCGATACCTGCCACGTATTCGCCGCCGGCTACGACCTGGTGAACGACTACGACGGAGTGATGGCGCGCTTCGGGACGGTGATCGGCTTCGAGCACCTCAAGCTCTTCCACCTCAACGACAGCCAGGGCGCGCTCGGCAGCCACCGCGACCGGCACGCCTGGATCGGCGACGGGCTGCTGGGAGTCGAGCCGTTCCACCGCATCCTTCTCGACGAGCGCTTCCGGCACGTCCCGAAGCTGCTCGAGACCCCCAAAGGCGACGACCCCGTCGCCAGCGACCGCGAGAACCTGCGGCGGCTGCGGGCGCTGCGAACGGAGGGGTAGCTCGCCCCGCGCCGCGGCAGCTTCTGCCGGAGCATGTGGCTTGCAGGCAGGATTGACGAGGTGCCGCGCGCGGCAGAGATTGGGGACGACCCGGGGCCTGGATCCATGCGACGAATCTGGCTGGCGCTCCTCATCCTGTTCGCCACGCTCTCCACCGAACCGGTGGGCAGCGTGCAGCAGGGTGCGGACGGCCGGATCATCCACAATCTCCCCTCCGCCCTCGCGGTGGCGCGGCCCAGCGGTGACTCGGCCGTCGCCGAGCTACTGGCGGACCTTCCCGCGCCCGATCCGCAGCCGGTCACGCCGCCGCAGCTTCCCTGCCCGGCAGCGGCCGCATCTCCACCGCCCCCGCTCTTCGCGGTTCATCTTCATCCGCAGAGCACTTCTTCCGATTTCCCCTCCCTCCTCGAACGTCTCCCGTACGACGCGACCGCGCCGCCCTCCCGGAGCTGATTCCCTGGCTTTTCTGTAGTTGATCATCGTGGTGCCGCCCATCCTGGCGGTGCCACGGCGACCATTCGTTTTCGACCCGCGGTGTGCCTGAAAAACGCCGCGGGCAGAGAGCGTGGCGTCCGACTCTCACCGCAAGGGAGTGCCATGGAAATCGTACGTTGCCGCGAGTGCCGGCGGCGGCTGCAGGCGGAGAGCACCACATGCCCGCACTGCGGCGGAGCCGTCGTTCGCCGGCGCACCACGAACTGGATGGCGGTGCGCGATCCGCGCCACCTCTCCGCAGAGGAGGAATCCCGTCCGTTTTACTTCTTTCTGGGTGCAGCCATCTTCCTCATGCTGGTGGCTGCCCTGCTGGCCTTCTGCGCTGCCGCGCCGCCCGTGGCTTCGCTTCACCTTCCGGACTTCGCCGAGGCGCGGCAGTCATGAGCGATCCCACGCTGCTGCGATATATGGGCTTCATCGTGGTCACAGCGGCTCTTTTCGCCGTGGTGGCCCAGCGGCTGAACGTTCCCACCATCGTCGCCTACATCCTGGCCGGCCTGCTGCTCGGCCCGGTGACCGGGATGCTGGAGGTCACCCACACCATCGAGGTGATCTCGGAGGTGGGCATCGCGCTGCTGCTCTTTCTCGTCGGCCTCGAGCTGAGCCTGGAGAAGATCCGCGACGTGGGGCGGGTAGCGCTGATCGCGGGAATCGGGCAGGTGGTCTTCACCGCCGCAGGCGGATTCGTCCTCGCCTACGTTCTGGATTTCACCGTCATCGAGTCGCTCTTCCTCGCCACCGCGCTCACCTTCAGCAGCACGGTGGTGGTCGTCAAGCTCCTGGACCAGAAGAAGGAGCTGGACTCGCTCTACGGCCGCATCGCGGTGGGGATCTTCCTGGTGCAGGATCTGGTGGTGATCGTGGTGCTGACCTTCCTGGCGGGCCTCGGCGATCCGGATGCTCTCGAGCTCGGCACGCTCGCCACCGGCATCGGCCGCGCCTTCGGCGGCATGGCTCTGCTCCTGGGCTTCGCGCTGGTCGCGGCCCGCTACGTTCTGCCGCGCGTCTTCGGCTGGGCGGGGAACGCGGGGCAGCTTCGCTTCATCTGGGCGCTCTGCTGGTGCTTCCTGCTGGTGATGGGCGCCGAGGTGCTCGATCTCTCGCTGGAGATCGGCGCCTTCCTGGCGGGGATCAGCCTGGCGCAGCTCCGCTACAACCACGACCTGCAGCGGCGGGTGCATCCGTTGATGAACTTCTTCATCGCGGTCTTCTTCGTCTCGCTGGGCATCCAGATGGAGCTCGGCGCAGCGACCGCGCAGTGGTGGCCCGCGGTGGTTCTCTCCCTCTTCGTGCTGATCGGCAACCCGTTCATCTTCATGCTCCTCATCGCTCGCATGGGCTACAGCGAGCGCACCTCCTTCCTGACCAGCGTCACGGTGGCGCAGATCAGCGAGTTCTCCTTCATCTTTGCCGCCATGGGGCTCAGTGCCGGTCTCATCGACGCCTCGATCCTCTCGCTGATCGCGGTGGTGGGGCTGGTCACGATCGCGATCTCCGCGTACATGATCCTCTTCAACCACTGGCTGTACGAGAGGGTAGCACGGCTAGGACTGCTGCGGATCTTCCGCGCCAAGCAGGAGGAGGAGGTCGAGCCCGAGGAGACCCTGCGAGACCATGTGATCGTGGTGGGGATGAACTCCCTGGGACGGCATCTGGTGCGGGAGCTTCTCGAGCGCGGGGAGACGGTGCTGGCGATCGACACGGACGAGGCGAAGCTGGCGGAGCTGCCCTGCGCCACCCTGGTGGGCGACGTGGAGTATCCCTCGGTGCTGGAGGAGGCCAACCTCGGCGAGGCGCGGCTGCTCGTCTCCGCGCTGCAGATCGAGGATGTCAACAAGATGCTCGCCTATCACTGCCGGAGGCTCGACGTGCCGGCAAGCATCCATGCCTTCGACCGCTCGGTGGTGGAGGAGCTGCGGCGCATCGGGGTCAGCCATCTCATGCTCTCGAAGAACAACGGTATCAGGGCGATCGCCCGCGAGCTGCAGAAGGAGGGGATCCTGGAGCGCTGAGCGGGCGGTGCCGCGGAGTGCCACGCGCCGGGCGCCCGTCTTCGCCAGCATGGGGTCAGTACCTCGGGGGGGCTAAATCGGTTACGGGCGGCAAAGTCATGAGGACCCGGGTCCACTCCGCGGCGCGGAACGTGCCTGTGCCTCTCGGGTAGTCCTCCGCATGCATTACCGCACTCGGGTTTTCCGCTTCCAGGCTCGCCTGAGCCTGCTGCTCGCCGCGCTGCTCTACTTTGCAGGCGCGGTGGCGGGACCTACGCTGCACTCGCATGTCCTGGCGGATGCCGGGCAGGTCGCGTTCAGCGTAATTGAGAAGCATCCCGGGGGCCTCCCCGCTCCGGATGCGGAGCGCGGCTGCTCCGTCTGCCATTTGCTCGGCGGGGCGGGTTTGCCGGCCATGAGCCTGCCGCTCCCCGGCACCGGGGAGCGGATCACCAGCGACACTCCGCTTCAGCTCGCGGAGATCTCCTTCCGTGCTCCCGCGCCCTCCCGGGCGCGTGCCCCTCCCTCCCGCTCCGCCTGACGGCGGAGAGCCCCGCTCGCGGCTGCTCCCTGGGGTATCCGCAAACTCAGACCAATAATTGCGGTAGAGCGCCGCCAGCGGCGGCGTGAGGCGAGTCGCGGCATCTTGCCGCCGCTCATGATATCTGAATACCCATGGGGTGGCCGTGTGCCGCCTCATGATCCTGGATCGATATGCGTCGAACTTTGTCACGGATCTCAGCTCTGATCGCCGCCGCCGTCTCGCTGACGGCCCTGCCGGCGCAGACACAGCAGGCGGCCGCTCCGTCGCGCGGCGGGATGCTGCGGGGCGTCGTGGTGGACGCGACTACGCAGCAGCCGCTTTCGGCGGCCTACGTGCGGGTGCGCGAGCTGGGCCGCAACGAGCTGTCGCACGGAGACGGTACCTTCCACTTCGCCCGTCTCTCGCCGGGCAGCTACACCGTCGTCGCCGAGCGGCTGGGCTTCGCGCCCGCCGAGCGGACGGTGCGGGTGACGGCCGGCGACACCGTCCACGTCCGGCTGGAGGTGATGCCCTCGGCGATCAGCCTGGCAGGCGTGGTGGTCACCGGCACCAGCCGCGAGCGCGGAGCGCAGGATGTGTATCGCCCCACCGCCGTCCTCTCGGACGCGGAGCTGCGGCGCGAGCTCGGCGCGAGTGTCGCCGCCACGCTCGCCCACCAGCCCGGCATATCGCAGCGCTACAACGGCCCGGCCGCCGCCCAGCCGGTGATCCGCGGCCTGGGTGGAGACCGGGTGTTGATGCTCGAGGATGGCGCCCGCACCGGGGACATCGCCTCGATGTCCGCGGATCACGCGGTGACGATCGAGCCACTCACTGCCAAGCGCATCGAGGTGGTGCGCGGGCCGGCCGGGCTGCTCTACGGCAGCAACGCGCTGGGCGGCGTGGTCAACGTCATTCGTGAGGAGGTTCCGCGCACCCTCCCCGAGCGCGTCACCGGCATGGTGAGCGCGCAGGGCGAGTCGGTGAACATGGGCGGCACCGTTGGCGGCTCGGCCGTGGTGCCTCTCGGCGGCTTCGCGCTGCGCGGCGAGCTGAGCGGACGGGCCGCTGGAGACACCCGCACGCCTCTGGGGGTGCTTCCCTCGACGGATCTGCAAGGGTTCAACGGCGGTCTCGGCGCGAGCCGCATCTTCGACCGTGGCTTCGCCGGAGCCGCCGTGCGCCACTACGGCCTGAGCTACGGCGTGCCGGGTGAGTTCCGCGGCGACACCATCCCGGGTGCGCACGCCGGCGGGGTACAGATCGACCTGCAGCGCACCTCCGCCCGGATCGAGGCCGGACTGCACTCGGGCGTGGGGCCCTTCAGCTCCCTCGAGCTCGATGCCAACTACACCCGCTTCCAGCAGGACGAGATCGAGGCCGGCGGGGTGATCGGCAGCCAGTTCGGCCAGCTGCTCGGCACCGGCAACGTGATCGCGCGGCACCTGCACGAGGGTGACGGGCTGCGTATCGAGGGTGCGCTCGGGCTCTGGCTCTTCGGCAAGGACCTGAACACCGCCGGCGCCTACACCGGCAGCCGTCCGGCGCGTGAGTTCGCCGTCGCCGGCTACGTGTACGAGGAGCTCGGGTTCGCGCCCTTCCGCCTGGAGGTCGGCGGCCGCTACGACTGGACACGCATCAACCCACTTACCACGAATCCGATTCTGGTCGGGAACCGGCAGATCCCGGTGGAGTCGCGCGACTTCGGCTCCTTCTCCGGCTCGGTGGCCGCGCTCTTCGACCCCGGCGACGGCTGGACGATGGGTGTGAGCGTGGCGCGTGCCTTCCGCACTCCCTCGATCGCGGAGCTCTACTCGGAGGGGCCGCACCTCGCTGACTTCTCCTACGACGTAGGCAACCCGGAGCTGGATCTGGAGTACGGCCTGGGTGCCGACCTCTTCGTGCGGCTGGCGCTGCCGCAGGCGAGCGCGGAGGCCAGCATCTTCCGCAACCGGATCGACAGCTACATCCACTACGTCCCGACGGGGGAGCTGGACCCTCGGCTGCGGCGCTTTCCGCTCTACCAGGCGACGCAGGACGACGCGCTGCTCTACGGCGCGGAGGGGCGCTTGCAGTGGGAGATGCTGCGCGGCTTCGTCGTGGACGGCACCGCCAGCTACGTGCTCGGCAAGCGGGTGGAGGACGACGAGCCGCTGCCCGCGATCCCGCCGCTCAATGGCGGCGTGCGGCTGCGCTATGACGGGCCGCGCTTCTTCGTCAGCAGCGGCTGGGAGGGCGCGGGCGCGCAGAACCGTGTCGTTCCCCCGCTGCCCAGTGCGGTCGCCGGCGGCGAGCCGGTGGTGCGCGAGCGGCCCACCCCGGGGTACGGACTGGTGAATCTGGGCGGCGGCGTCCGCTGGGCCTCCTGGGACCGGCTGCACACGCTGACGCTGCAGGTCAACAACGTCGGCGACCGGGTGTGGTACGACCACCTCTCGCGCATCAGGGCGGTGGCGCCTCAGCCAGGCAGGAACGTGCAGCTCCTCTATCGGCTGACGTTCTGAGCAGCCGTGCAGCGCGGCAGTGGTGACACGGCAATGTGAAGGATAACACTTCCAGAAGGGGGGAATCGATGAGAACAGGGATTTTCAGGCTGTTGGGGATGACGCTGTTGCTGCCGCTGGCGGTGATGGTGAGCGGGTGTGGCAACCCGGTCGGGGAGGGGCACAACGTGCGCAGAGCGACGGGCGTGGTGATCACCGATCTGGAGAATCGAACGCTCGTGGCCAGTGAGGGGAACGCCTGGGACGGCCCGCTGATCGCGATACAGGCCGGCCAGGCGCTGCCGGTGCGGATCTTCTTCATCGATCCGGCCGGGGAGCGATTCCAGCTTCCGACCACTGGCGCCGAGCACACGCTTCGCGTGGAGTTCACGCCCGCAGGTATCATGAGCTACGAGGCACCGCAGGCCGATCAGGGTGCGCTGCGCGGGGTTGCGCCAGGGGAGACGCACGCGACCATCATGGTTTGGCACGGCGCCCACTCGGACTTCAGGTCTCCTCCGCTGCGGCTCGAGGTGTTCTAGCTTCCCGGAGAGGCAGGAGGCGGCGGCTCCTCAGGGGGCCGCCGCCTCTGCTCGGACACGTCCCATGTGGGCGGCGCTCGCTTCGAGCGTCTCGACGATCCTCGCCAGCCGGTCCAGGTGGCCGCGCAGCCGCTCGCGGACCTCCGCCTCCGAGGCGTTGTGCAGCTCCGCGGTCTCGGCCCGCGCGATCTGCATCTCCTCGCGCAGCAGGCGGTACTGATCGGCGCGGATTCCCATCATCTCACCCCTTCGCTCCTCGTCCATTCCCATTCCGGCGTCCATCTCCCGGGTCTGCCGCTCGATCGTCTCGACGAGCGCCTCCACGTGGCTGGCGTGCATGCCCGCGTGCGCCGGCACCTCCCGCGGCGGAAGGCGCCACATGAAGTTGATGTGCTCGCGTACCTCCCTTACCACCACATTCGCCTCCGATGCGTGGCGCTGCATCATCTCCGCGTCTGCTTCGGAGACGACCGAGGCGGTGGTGTCGGGGGGCAATTCGGCCGCGGCACGCTGCTCGTCGCGGCGCTCGCATGCTCCGAGCGTGAGGAGGAGCGCAGCGGCCAGCACGGACACTCCGGGTGCAGATACTCTCATCGTCTCGCTCCTTGTGGGCTGCTGGTTGCCCGAACGGGTGCTTCAAGAAACGGGCGAAGGCGTCGCGCCCCGTGGTGTGGAGCGTGCAGGCGCGGACCTGTCGAAGGCGATTCGCACGAATCACCAGGAAAGGGAGGAAGATGTCGACGACCCAAGCATCCGGCGGATCACGCGCGGCAGTGGTTCTGCTGGCGCTGCTCGCCGCCGCGGTTCCGCTGAACGCCCAGCAGCTGCACGCCGAGCCGCTGGCCGGGAGAGCGGCGCCGCAGATCGCCGCCGCATCGCCTGGTGGGGCGCCTCTCGCCACGCCCGTTCGCCTCGAGATCCTTGCGTCCGTAGAGCAACCGCAGCTGCACCGCCCCGCTCCGGACGCCGACGTGCGGCACCGCAACGAGACGATGTTCAACGGTGCCCTGATCGCGCTGGGAGCGATGGGCATCTTCGACAACGTCATCAACCACTGGATCCTCGAGCTCCACCGCGCGGTGCCCGGTCCCTACACGCTGCAGGTCGAGATCGGCCTCGTGGTGGTCAGTACCGCGCTGCTGGTGACCGGGCTGCGCCGCGAGCGGCAGGCGCGCCGTCGCTGAGCGGGAGCCACGATGGTTAGAATCCGCTCCCCCACTGCCCTCATCGCTCCACTCTACGATCTGCTCACCGCTCCGCTGGAGCGAACGGCCTTCGCGCGCTGGCGGCGGCGCCTCTGGAGTGAGGTGCCGCCGGAGGGGCGCGGACTCGAGATCGGCGCCGGCACCGGCGCGAACTTCCCCTTCCATCCACCTGGCGCGCGAATCATCGCCACCGACATCTCGGCGCGAATGCTGCGCGAGGCGAGAGGGAGGCGTGAGGCTGCACGCGTGCCGCTCGTCGCGGCCGACACGCAGGCACTGCCCTTCGCGGATCGGAGCTTCGACTGGGTCGCGGAGACGCTGGTCTTCTGCGAGGTGGCCGATCCCGTGCGCGGCCTCCGCGAGCTGCGGCGGGTGCTGCGTCCTGGCGGGCGTCTGCTGATGCTCGAGCACGTGCGCCCCGGCGGATGGCTGGGGGCGGCCGCCGACGCGATCACCGCCGTGACCGGGCCGCTGGTCGGGGAGCACTTCAACCGCCGCCCGGAACGCTCCCTCCGCGCCGCGGGCTTCGTGATCGAGCGCCAGGAGTACCTCTGGCGCGACCTGATCCTGCTCCTGGTAGCACGCTGTCCGGCTTCGTGAACGGCGGTTGAGCCTGCAGCGGAGTGCCTCCCGCATGCCGTTGACCACCTTACGCCGGGACTTCTTGACGACCGACGCGAACGCGTGTACGCTGGCGCTGCACGCCGTGGGAGGTGTTATCGAGCACACTGCCGGATACCCTGGGAATCTGCACGTTATCCGTCACCCTGCCGCCTAATCTTGACGATAGGTTGGCGAGTCACGCCGGCAAAATCGCAATATTCCTCGAGGGGCGCAGGCGTAGGCGTGGCAGCGAAGCTTGCGGTGTGTAGCTGGTGACCGGTTGTAAACGTGCCGATTTGCGCCGCATCGTGCGCCGCAGCCGGTCAGATTCTGCGGCGGTGTGAAGCCGAATCACTGTTGAACGAAACCGCTTCGCGGTAGGCTTTTCTTCTTCCTCGGCTACAGTGTTTCACGTTCCTCCCTGTTTCGCTAGCTCCTAACCCCCTTCTCGGCACCGGCGCCTGCGCGTGGTGATGGGCTGCC